>JAIETE010000283.1 GCA_019745505.1 Candidatus Obscuribacterales bacterium
AATGAACGGTAATGTAAAACCTCTTTTCGCTAACAACTCCGTTAAAAGCCAATTGAGACTTGTCGGACCGGCGAAGAAGTTTTCCGAGATGACCGACGAAGAATTGATTGCTGCCTGTCAGGCAGACAGAAAGGGTGCCATCGATGTGCTCCTGAAGCGCCATCAAAACACTCTTAATGCAATGGTTCGCAAACGGTTTCCCGAACTTCGCGACATCTCCGACATCGTTCAAGAAGCTCAGATCAGAATGTGGAAATCGATCGGCCAGCTCAGAAGCGCCGGCGCATTCAAAGGTTGGCTCAGTCAAATCGTGACGAACCTCTGCTATGACGAATTGCGCAGAAAAGTTCGCAACCAGGATCTCGTATCGCTTGATGAGACCTACGAATCGGAAGACGGCAACAAGCTGGAGCGCTTCATCGCTGATACCAGCAATCAGCCTGACACCAATATGCAACGCAAAGAACTGGTAGCAGCACTCGAAGGCGCTCTCGAAAGAATTCCTCAAGAATTCAGACAATCGGTTCTCTTGCGCGAAGTAGATGGTCTTTCGTACGAAGAAATCGCCGCCATCACCAATGTTGAATTGGGTACGGTCAAGTCGCGCATCTCACGCGCTCGCACCAAGATCCAGAAACAAATGGTGACTTACCTGAAGGAAGCTGCATAAGTAGAGCATTCAGTTTTAGTTGGAAATTTCTCGAAGGGAAGCTTGAAACAGCTTCCCTTTTCACCCAGGTCTACAGTTTTGCCATGCCGGCCGCGCGCCAAAGGTACCAGGAGGCTACGGTGCGGTAAGGCTGCCATTTCTCGCCGAATTCCAGGAGTGCTTTCGGCGTCGGCAAATCCCCGGTTTTGTAAGTGTAGGCAAAACCTTTGCGCACACCATAATCGGTGGACGGCAAGATATTCAATCTGCCAAGCTTGAAAATCAGAAGCATCTCGACTGTCCAGGGACCGATGCCGCGGATGGTGCTCAGTCGTTTGATTAGTTCATCGTCACTAAGCCTGTGCATTTCTTCCAGGGATGGAACGTGACCTTCTGTCATCTTCAAGGAGAGGTCTTTGATGGCTGCGGTTTTTGCTCTGGACAAACCGGCGGACCTGAGCAATTCGTCTGATACTTCCAGAAAACGGTGGGGTTCGGGATAGGAAACTGCTCCTGCCGGTGCCGACTCAGCCGTCTTCGATTTTTCTCGATGGCGCGCAATTGCCTTCTTCTCTTCCTTGCCGGCAGCTTCTTTCAAAGCATCTTCGATAAATAAGTTCTTGACGCGCTGCGCTATCGTTGCGGCTGCTTTGCCCGTCAATTGCTGATAGATGATTGCTTCAGCAAGAGAGGCGAAGGGGCTGTGCATCTCATCCAATTTGAGTGAACACGGACCAACCTGATCGATAATCTTGCCTAATTTCTTGTCGCGTTTTTGAATGTGCTCGGTGGCGACTATCAGCTCTTCCTCGAACGCGGAGATTTTTTTCTTGGGGGACATTTGTGTTTCCGATTGGCGGCGGTTTCATACGGTGGTTTGAAACAGAGGGACGCCACCAAGGTCTAATCGTACGTTGGAGAAATCTTGCCTGTTGCCCTGCATGTGCTTGCACATGCGTCTTGTGATCATCTCCACTTCCAGAGGCGGCTTTGACTTAACCGCAGTGGGAAACATGGACTTGATATGTTCTTCTGCCGATCGCGCATCCCTGCCGGGAATTTGGTGCCCGCATATGCCGTTGCTTGTCCACGCGATTGCAGCCACACCAAGATTAGTGTCGAACAGGTGGTAGAAAATCTGTGAGGTGCGGATTGTCACTGCCTGACCCCCTAGACGTGCTAAGCGCTCATGTCGTGAGTATCGGCGTCGTAGAGCAGCCAACCTTTGCGATTGCTGAAGGTTTGCCAGTCATAAGCCGTCGTGTAAGTCATGCGCTTATTGGTTTTTCTTCTGTAAGCTTCGGTTGCAATTCTGGTCAATGCAAGAAACTCGACGTCTTTCGGCATATCTTTTGGGTTTTTCAAAACGTCTTCGTATGGTTCTTTCCCATTGGCGATCGCGCAGCAACGCACACCCAAGAACCATTCTTTTGAAAAATTGTTCTTATTGCCATCAAAGGCTTCTTCGCCAATTTCTCTTGCAAATGGCTCGCCATCAAGCGCGTAGAGTTTTTCCGAGAGAATATCCTGGAATTGCATGACGTCTTGTGTCGACATCGAAGCCAGCTCTTCAACAGCCGGTTCAATCACCTTTTCGTCGTCACCCAGTTGATCCCAATCGAGAAGGTCGATGATTTCCCAGAATTTGTTTTCGTCCAGTGTTTGACTGGGTGCGGAAAAATCGAGGATGGGGAAATCTTCAGAAAGCTTGCGGATTGTTTCGGCATCTTCTTTTACATCGAGGGAGCCGAACAATTCCTCGTCGCTCATCTCGTCCATGCTCTTGGGCGGCAGCCATTTGATTCGGCATCCCGGCAATTTGGTCTTCAGCCCGTCGACCCCTTCTTTGGTTACTTTGGTATTGAAAAGGTAGACGCGAATCAAGGATTTAAGAGATTCGAGCGCATGTAAGCCTTGATCCGATACCTTTGTTCCGGAAAGCCCTAGCTGCACCAAATCCGGAGGCAGTGTCAGACCGGCCAATCCGTTGTCGTCGATGTCGGTCGAACTCAACCAGAGCTCGCGCAAATTTTTCAATTTGGAAAGTATTTGCAGTCCATCATCGCTGATTCGGCTGTGGCTCAGCCCGAGCGAAGTCAAATTAGACAGCAGTGCGATGTGAGTCATGCCCCTGTCGCTTACGTCCGTAGAAGTCAATTCCAAGACTTTCAAGCCGGAGAGCTTTTCAACATGCAGGAGACTGAGGTCGGAAAGGTCGGAGTGAGAGAGGTCGAGAGTGTGGAAATCGTCCGGACGCATATCGGCAAGCGGAGCAAGGGACGAGCCTCTGGGGGCCACCTTGAGCTTGAGCTTCGTGTCGGCCGGAATTTTGACGGCGCCGCGTGCTTCGTCCAGCACTTCCCATTTGATGGGGTTATTTTCCGGGGATACGACAAGTCCGCGAACGACAGACAGAAGCTCCCATTCCTCCGGCTGGCTTTTCGGGGCGATGAAAAGCGTACCGATCGAGCGGCGGTGAGGGAAGCGGATAATGCGTTCTTCGGTCATCGATAAATTATCCGATATGTTGGCGCAAAAAACTTTGCAAGAAAAAATTGATTCTCAAAATTCTGTTTCAAAGTAGATTTTTGACATTTGGAGCGACATGAGGGCCCCTTTGCGACACTTGAATTCGTCTCGCCCTTAGTAAATGTCGTCTAAGAAAAGAGCCAAGTGCTATGCTACCTCTCTAACGCTTTGTTAAAAGCCAGAGAAAGGGAGACATCAGATGGATGAGATTGACGCCCAAGGAAGGCAGTTGCTGATCGACAGACCTTTGTTGACGCGCGGACGTTTAAGCGTCTATCGCGAGTCGGAAGGTGCGGATCACTGGTTTCCCAGGCTCAACGTCACTCTAAAACGCTCAGGGACAGACGATGTGCTGTGGCAGTGGACCACACACAGCTTGCCAATCGATTACGATGAGCCGCCGCCCTACGGTGACGAAGTACTTCTCGAGAAGTATTTCGAGCTCAGTGCTCCTATTCGCTCTCCTCGCGGGCTTGAGGCGGTTTTCTCTCTCGGACCCGGTGAATCGAAGCGCGGCTCTGTGAGCCAGTTTTCTGCAGCTCTCTATCTTTATCCCAACTCTTTTGAAGATCGAGGCGTCCAGGTGGGCGTGCTTGATTTCACTCAAGGGCTGACGACAGGCGGTGTTCCGCTGTTTTTCCGCGTCAATTTCCCCTGGTAAGCAGGCGGTTTAAAGAGCTGTCATGTTTAGTAAATTGCGTCCGGTGCGACTCGAACGCACGACCAATCGGTTAAAAGCCGAGTGCTCTACCGGCTGAGCTACGGACGCATAGCAGGCGAAGATTCATCCTATCAACCACGCTAACTGCGTGTCAAGAACACTGAATTTCCACCATTCACATATCGGGCAACAAGAATGGAGAATGAGTAGTTGAAAAGTCTGCTCGACAGCATTCAAGAACAGGCAAGGCTGCTGCCCGCAGGCAGATCCCTTGGTCTCTTGACGGGACCGAAGATATTTCCGATTTTGCTCTTCATATTCGCTTTCGGTATAAGAGCTTTCTATGTCAGTCATTGCGAGCATCTCATCTGCGAGTTTGGTGATGCCTTTTACTACCTGACGACCGGAGCGGCTATGGCGAAGGTTATATCCACAGCCGCGGACTGGACTTCTCTTTTCCAACAGTTGACCGCCAGTGCGCCGATTTCGCCTGAGGACGGCAGTGCATTTACTTCGGTCCAGCTGCCAGTTCGTCTGGTTCTGGATGGTCCGATATATCCCGCATATCTTGCCTTGCTAGCCTCTATCTTCGGCTTTGCCTCACAAGCAAAGATGCAATTCAATAATTATGGAACTCAAATCGCTCTGGCTAATGCATTCATAGATAGTTGCAGTTGTTTGATGATCTACTATCTCGGCAGCCGCTCATTCGGCAGAAAAGTGGCAGCTACCGCAGGATTGCTGTTTGCGCTCTATCCTGCCGCCACAATCAATCTGTCGCGCGCGTACAGTGAAACTTTCTCCTACTTTCTAGTCTTGTCCCTGCTTTCCACTGCTCTTCTTGCCAGATTCGAGAAATTGCGGACTGCAGCTTTGTGCGGCATCGGCTTGCAATTCGGATTTCTGGTTGCTTGCGTCGCCCTGGTGCGCCCGGTATTTGTACTGGTCGTCGCTGCTGTCGTGGCCTCGCTCGTGGCGGCAGAGCTGATTTGCAAAGCATACGGCAATTCGCGATGGTACGCGCCCTGGCTGGGGAACAGGCGGCTTGCCGCCCTGCTTCTTTCTGTTATTGGTGCTTGCCTGATTTTTATACCGTGGAGTCAAATAACAGCAAAATCGCTTGGCAAGCCGGCTTTTCTTCTCGCTCGTGCACCTGCCTATAACCTGTTTGTCGGTAATCAGGTCGCGACGGACGGCTGGAAAACATGGCCCATCGTCGCCGGCTTTTCCGGAAATCTAAGTGTCGTCGTGGACGGCATCGTCGAAAACCTGGCAAGGCAGCCGCTGGAAATGATGGCACTGGAGCTGAAAAAGGTGCCCAGACTTTGGGCTGGCGGATGGAACGAATTTCGCTTTCCTTTCTACGGTTTGAGCTTCGAAGGGCAAAACATCTGGCACAGCTTTCTGCTTTTGCTCGCATTCATCGGGGTTTGCCTCACTGCTGCGCGAATTCGCTCCGAGCGATCGCTGGTTGTGACTTTCGTCGGATTATCATCTTTTCTCATTATCTCCATTCACTTTCTGTATGTCGCATTTGAGCCGATATCGCGTTATGGACTGACGGCAATGCCCTTCGTGTGCTTGTTTGCCGCCGTTGCCGTCGTCGCTCTTGTGCGCAAGAGAGCGATTATTCAATTCGTTATCTTGCTTGTTTTCGGCTCGGCATTTATTACATTCATACAAACCCGAAACAGCTTTTCAGCAATTATTATGCAGAATTTTCCAGGCATGAGAATCGGCACGGCAAGAGCTCTGGAAGAGGTGGCCATCCTTTTGCTGTGGTTCTTGCTCTCACAGATAAGCATTCGCGCAATCGCCGCCGCCAAAGGCTCGCCCGTCATGCGTCAGTCTCGGATCATCTGTATGGCGGCATTCGCCTTTGCCTCCGTCAGTTGGTTCGCTTGCTCGCATTTTGATCGCAGCGCCAACGAATGGTTTTGTGATATTCGCACCCAAATGCAGACGATCTCTCAAGATGCTGCAGTCCCGCCTGCTGCAGAGCTGGCCGCTTGGCTCAGTGAGACAAAGGGCGAAAATTGTCTGGACCCGAGGAATACGGTTTTTGTCCTTGTCGATCTTCAGCACGAAATGGGGCAGCCGGCAGTTGCGTTGAACGTCAATCGAGTTATCTGGCGTACAGTAGCCCTGCCCTGGAATCAGGTGCTGGGCAAAGAGGGAGACCTTGCAACCATAATGCAAATGCAAGGCAGTGCAATGACTAGAGATTGGCGGTCATTCCGCCAGTGGTGGGCGATTCCAATTCCACGCGGGCTTCTAAAACCAGGAGCGGCGAATGAAATCGCAATTAGTTTTGAATTTGCTGAGGCACCGCTGACGGTTCGTGTATTCGGTGACTATTTCCCTTCCGATGATACCGAAACTATGAATTTACCGTCGCTCGATTTCTTCTCCTGGACCCGAGGATTCGCAACATATGATGTCAGAGATACGCGTGTGTATATGAATACACCCGGCTTGGCGAAGATTACGAATCCGGCTCTATGGTTCATTCGCACAACCGAAACAAAAGATCTTTCGACCGAGCCTGGCCTTCAGGAAGGAGCCTATCGAATTCGATTTGCTATTCCACGCGCTCCTGCAAAGCGTCATAACGCCAAGGGGGAAGCGCAAAGCGCTCCTGATTCGCAGAATTCCGCTGGGCAAAGGCCTTCGTCCGATGCTCTGAAACTCGAGCCTCTGCAGCCGGAGCAATTCGAAGAGTTTGCGCCGGTGTCCCTGGCTAAGCGGCTGGATGAAGTCACTATAGATGGTGGCAATCCGGCATCGTACAACCTTTTCAAAGAGAGCAAAAAGCTGCCCGCTAACTTGCGCCCAGGTTCAATTATCGATTTCGGCTGCTTGGTCAAATCGGATCGAAAGCGTCAAGGCGGACCGATTTCAGTGATTCTTGAGGGAATCAACGAGAAAGGCGAGCTGGAGAAATATAGTTTTCCGTGGCTGCCTACTGCTGTCGGCTACGACTCTTCTTACCGGCGTTTTCACGCCTCTTACGTCATTCCGGACCGTATACGCGCGTGGAAAGAACCGGCAGTGACTGTGTCAGTTGCACCATTTCCTATCGATGAGCTGGTCTTGAACAAAAAGAAAGCGATTCAAGAAGTGCTCATCATCAGAGATGCAAATCTCACCTTATACTCGCCGATGCCATTGCCTTCCAGCAATCCGGACTGGATGATCTTCTAGAGCTGCTAATCGCGAAAGTTATTTGGACTGTTCTTTGTCGTCGAGCAATGTCTTGAACAAAGGCAGGGCTTGCTTGGCTACGAATTGATGTCCGTCAGGAGTCAAGTGCATGCAGTAGAAGAGCTTGTCCGATTCTTTCTTCGGCATTTTAGCCAGTTCTTGCTGCATGTCTACGAAAGGGATATTGTTGCTCCGGCAAAGTGGCTTAATTGCGGCTATTTCTTTGTCGTAAGTGAGCTCCATCGGACCTATTGTCTCGGATGTTTCGCTCAGGGCTAATTTGCTGGGCACGGCCACTACGGCAAACTTGGCATTATGTTCTTTGCACTGGCTGTTCATATCCTGGAACAAGGAATTGACAGTCTTGTACATCAAGTTGAAGAAGACCATTTTTTGTTGTTCTTCTTTTGCCTTAGCTTCTGCGATTTTCTTTTCTTCCTCAGCCTTGGCGGCCGCTGCTCTCATTTCTTCGTCGGAGAGGACTTTGGCTGCCGGGAATTCGCTCAGTGGAGGAACATTTACGATACTGGAATTGATCGCGGGATCGACCGTCTCTTTTTTGGCCGCTACCTTGTTACCCGGTTGCTCGTCTATGAACTGAATTTTGAATGATGCCGATTTGTCTAACTTGAGTGACTTTACTATTTCGGCCGCGATTGTTTTTGGCGTAATTTTCGAAATTTCCTGCGCGCTTGCTTGAACGCTTTTGACCGGGTTTGTGAGGAAGCCTACTACCGCCCGATAGACGGGATCATGGAAGCTTGCTTGAGTTTCCCAGGCCGCGATCAATCCCCAGATCCGGCTGTTTTCTCTCAACCACGTAATGGAGTTGAGGAATTTTCCACGCGGAGACTTCATCCAAGCTTTTACAGAGGAGTTATCGATTGATAGCGGCTGATTGGGCAGGTGTAATGCGTATGGACGGACGTTTGTAATCGTCTGGTCGGGGGGAGACCAATTCTCGAACAGGTCTCTGTGGTTGTAGAAAACAATCACCGCATCAGGTTTGTATTTGAGCACCTTGAATTTCAGTTGCAGGTCTTCTTGAGCAGTTGAATAGCCGGAGTTGCCAAAATTCAGCACTTGCAGCTCCCTTCCGCTGGCGCTCGTTTTGATGGACTTCTCCAGAATCTGACCGAAGGTTTCCTCGATTGGAACTTGCAGCGATTCCACGAGCGAATCCCCGAGCAGTGCCACACGGAACACACCGGCAGGCTTCTCAATTGTTGCTCCTGGTTCGCGCATACCATCCGGACCCAGGTAGCTTCGAGCGTAACCTTCCGAGCGCCAGGTGACACGCTTGTTGTTCATGTGAACAAAGCCGAAAACAGGATCAAGCTTGAAGATTTCTTCTTCGCCGAGCCCTGCAAGATAGAGAGTGAATTCGACGACAAGGAGGGCAACGATCTGCCAGGCAATGATAGTGATTGCCAGGATCGTCCCTTTAGCCAGTTTTGAGCCGAGGCTGCTTGCGGGTCTGGGTGCCTTCTTTTGACCCTGCGTTTTTTCAATTTTAGGCGGTGCTGCTGTCGTCATTTTGCCCCACTAAAATTGGAAGTACACGAAAGGAACCGCTTCTGTGGGCCTGGCCGCAAACATCAGAACGCATGCTGCTGTCCAGGAGGCGAGACGTACCGG
This sequence comes from Candidatus Obscuribacterales bacterium, assembly GCA_019745505.1. Taxonomy (GTDB): domain Bacteria; phylum Cyanobacteriota; class Vampirovibrionia; order Obscuribacterales; family Obscuribacteraceae; genus QKMZ01. The sequence continues at coordinate 8,682 of JAIETE010000283.1, forward strand.
CCAGTCAAAAGTCTTCCCATCTTGCGAAAGACCGATACTCTTTGCGACGGACATATGAAAGTCGGATTTGGTCATTCGATCTGCAGCCAGCCAGAATAAGAAGTAGAGGCTGGCGACGTAGACGACGCCAGATTTCTCCACCGAAAGTGCCAGCGTGCAGGGAGCGGAGAAATTGAGCATGCTGCCCAGAATATTCATTGCATGGGGCATATCAGGTGCCCGGAAGATCGCATAGGTGACGATGATGAACGTCACGAGGCTCAGGTGTGCCAGGAACAATCCGGGCTTTGATTCGCAAATCGCTTTGAGGACGGGAATTCTGTCCAGCATTATGCGCCACTGTTGATTGACACAAAGCCCTACGCCCTGTGTCAGTCCGAAGATAATGTAGTGCCAACTGGCGCCGTGCCAGAATCCGCATGCGACCATCGTGATGATGAGATTTCTCCACTGCGCCACTGAGCCATTGCGATTTCCTCCCAGTGGAATATAGATGTAATCTCTCAGCCAGCTTCCAAGCGTGATGTGCCATCGTCTCCAGAAGTCGGTCAGGTCCCGGGCTAGATACGGCAGGTTGAAGTTTTCCGGAAGCCGAATGCCCATTAGAAGAGCAGAACCTCTTCCCATATCCGTATAACCGGAGAAGTCGCAGTATACCTGGATGAAAAATCCGAGCGCTGCAATCCAGGCGTCCGCCGCCGACATTGTATTGAGCGAAGCGAATGGAGCTGCAACCACCAGTCCCAATGGATCGGCAATCGCCACTTTCTTGAACAGTCCTTGCACAATCAGCGTTGATGCTTCTTTGAACTGAGCTTCGGTAAGTGGAGTGGGATTGCGCAGTGTTTCCGTAAACTGCTTGTATCTCTTGATCGGACCAGCGATTTGCGAAGGGAAAAAGGAAGCGAACGCGGCAAATTCCATAAACGAGCGCATAGGTTTGTCGCCGCGATAGACATCTACGACGTAATGCGCAAACTCGAATACAAAAAATGAGATACCGAGAGGCAGAATAACATTCAGCAGCGGAGCATCAATGGGGTGGGCTGAGGCAATTTTGAATATTTCCAGCGCTTGAATCTGCGAGATGCTGAAGTTGTACGCCTCAATGAGATTCTGAATGAGGAAATTCGCGTATTTGTAGTAGAAGAGCAATCCGACATTGGCCAAGACCCCAACTGCAAAAATGCTCTTATGCAATAAGGACTTCTTGGCGCTTCGAGTATCTGCGTCCCCTTCGATCCGAGGGCGTGTTCTATCGATAGCGAAGGCGATACCGAAATTGAATGCAGTCAGCGCCAGAAGCAGCAGTCCATAAACCGGAAGCCAGCTCATATAGAAGACGTAGCTGGCAAGCACGACGGTTGCCAGACGTGCACCGCCGGTAGTGCGCCAATAGAGGAAGACCACTATGGGCAGAAAGATTAGATATTGAAGACTGCTGAAAATCAAAACTTCGGTCCCTGATTTCCCTGCTTATGTCGCGAATACCGAATCCAGGTGAGGCTGTAGGACATCGGACAAAGGCCACGACTAAGTATACAAGTGGAGCCTGGGTGTTAAATGCCAAGTCCTTAATCTTTGAGCTTGAAACCGTTTTGAGAACCGCTCCGACGGCCTGATGACACTGATTTTGGCATCTCGCCTCCGCTCATCGTCTTTCTAGAGAGCCTGCTTTCTACAGTCGTTTGCCGCGATTAGATATTGCTTATTCTGGCGCAAAAACTTATCGATATTGCGTTGGTATATCTACCGAGAGCGAGTCAGACCCGCGCGCCCGGCTGTTTCCGCTTGGGAACCTCGAGAATCTTCGGTATCTTTGACTACGGCAAGAATTTCGCCTTGATTAGCAACCATTAATCACGACGGCTTGACCATATTATTAATAGATTAGTAGTATCTTCACACTACAAATAGATACCCGTCAGATCGACGTAGTTGGCATCCGGTTCTACGACCTTTTGGTGCTTACCAATCTTTCCTGGCGGGAGAATTTTGTTTGCCGAGAGCAACTGGACAAAAGTCCAAAGCAAAGTTCTACGAAATTTGTATCGGCGCCACTTATGTAGATACGGCCATCATTTTCAACTGGAGGTTGCCTGTGCCTTCCCATCTAAGCCGCGAAGAGCTCAAGAAGAAACGTGATAAGTACATCATTCCGTCCGTCAAACAGCTTTATGCCGATGCACCGAATTTCGTGCGCGGTGAGAAGCAGTTTCTCTACGACGAGAAGGGCAAAGAATACCTCGATATGTTCGCTGGTATCGTTACTGTCAGCGTCGGGCATTGCCATCCAAAAGTAGTTGAAAGAACTGTTCAGCAAGTCAAAACTTTGCAGCACACCTCGACTTCATTCATGACCGAGCCGATGGTCGAGCTGGCGGAAAAGCTTGCCGATATCACGCCTGGAAATCTATCCAAATCATTCATCACCAATTCCGGTACCGAAGCCAACGAGGCCGCTATCAAGCTGGCAAGATTATCGAGTGGCAGGCACGAAGTGATCGCTCTCGAACACTCGTATCATGGAGAGTCGCACCTGGCCAATGCGCTCACCGGCAATCACAACTACCGTCCGCAACTGCAGCCTGCCGCCGGCGTCTTCTTTGCCGCCAATGCCTACTGCTACCGTTGCCCATTCCAGAAGCATCCGACAAGTTGCCAGCTTGAATGCGCAAAGGACGTTGAGCGTGTAATTCAAACCCAGACTTCCGGCAAACCGGCCGTCATGATTGCCGAGCCGATTCAAGGTGTCGGCGGAGCGATTACGCCGCCCGATGAATACTTCAAAGAAGTGAAGAAGATTCTGGAAAATTACGGAGTACTGTTCATTGCTGACGAAGTGCAAACAGGCTTCGGTCGCACAGGCAAGCATATGTTCGGTATCTCCAATTGGGGAGTACAGCCCGACTTCATTACAATGGCTAAAGGCTTGGGCAATGGTTTCCCGATCGGCGCATTTATCACTACTCCCGAAATCGCCGATGCCAACCAAAGACCCCAAATCAACACGTTCGGCGGAAATCCTGTCTCGGCAGCAACTGCTTCGGCCGTTATCGACGTGATCAAAGAAGAGAAGATCATGGAGAATGCCAAGGCGATGGGCGAGTATCTCTTTGAAGGGCTGCACGACTTGCAGAAAGATTTCCCTTTCATGGCGGATATCCGTGGCAAGGGTCTAATGGTCGGCATTGAAATTGCCGATGAAAACAAGACCCAGATGGTTGCAGAAACCCAGAAGATCGTCGAAGCCGCTAAGGACGACGGTGTAATTCTTGGAAAAGGTGGGCTCTGGGGCAACGTCATCAGACTGAAGCCACCAATGATCATCAATAAGGGCGACATCGATACAACACTGAAGACCATGCGCAAAGCGATGGAGTCGGTAAAGAAAGTAGCGGTCACCAAGTAAACAGATCAATCAGGTGTAGGGGCGAAGCCATGCGTCGCCCGATACAGATATAACAAGAGGAAAGAAAATGTCCAATTCTGTTCGATGCGGTTTGATTCAAACGAAAAACGCTATCGTCGCGCCTAATGGCGGCACCGATGTCAAAACTATTGAGAAAATCAAAGACGCGATGTTGGAAAAAACACTCAAGTTGACCAAGGAAGCGCATGAGAAGGGCGTCAAAATTCTCTGCTTCCAAGAATTGTTCAACGGACCATATTTCTGCGCGGAGCAACAACCTTGCTGGTATGACCTGGCTGAAGCAGTTCCGGATGGTCCGACCATCAAGAAATTGCAAGGCCTCGCCAAAGAGTACTCGATGGTTTTGGTCGTTCCGGTCTACGAGAAAGAGCAAACCGGCGTCTACTACAACACCGCAGCAGTAATCGATGCGGACGGAAAGTATCTTGGTAAATACCGCAAGACGCACATTCCGCAAGTCAACCCTGGATTCTGGGAGAAGTTCTATTTCCGTCCGGGCAATCTCGGTTATCCGGTATTCCAAACTCAGTACGCAACGATTGGCGTATACATCTGCTATGACCGCCATTTCCCGGAAGGTGCAAGAGCCCTTGGCTTGGCTGGAGCCGAAATTGTTTTCAATCCATCTGCTACAGTCGCCGGTTTGTCCGAATATCTGTGGAAGTTGGAACAGCCGGCTCATGCCGCAGCCAATGGTTATTTTGTCGGCGCCATCAACCGCGTCGGAACAGAAGAGCCTTGGAATATCGGCGAGTTTTACGGACAGAGCTATTTTTGCAATCCACGTGGACAGATTGTTGCGCAAGCATCGCGTGACAAAGAAGAATTGCTGGTTGCCGACTTGAATCTCGACGAGATCAAAGAAGTGCGCAATACCTGGCAGTTCTACCGTGATCGCAGACCGGAAACCTACGAACCTCTGGTCAAACTCTAAGGAGCCATTTTGGAGGCGCCTTGGTGGTGGCGTGTTGGTGGTGGCGTGTTAGTGGGGACCTGTTAGTGGGGGCCTGTTAGTGGGGGCCTGTTAGTGGGGACCTGTTAGTGGGGACCTGTTAGTGGGGGCGCGTTGCACGCGCCCAACAAAAAAGTAAAAACGGAAGTCACTGCAAAAGAGAGCAAGCAATGGCCGAACATTACAAACCAGTCAAATACAAGGCATGGGAAATGAGTCTGGAAGAGCGCTTCCAGGAAGTCTTCCCACCGTTGACGGAAAGAGAAGCGGTGCTTGAAGCAAACCGCTGTCTCTATTGCTACGATGCACCCTGCATGGTGGCATGCCCGACCCACATCGATATTCCGACATTCATCCGCAAGATTTCGACCGGCAATGTTACCGGTTCGGCACGCACAATCATGGAAGCGAACTTGATGGGTGCCTCCTGCGCCCGAGTTTGCCCCGTGCAAGAATTGTGCGAAGGTGCATGCGTTTTAGAACATGACGAGAAGCCGATCATGATCGGGCGCTTGCAGCGATATGCAATGGATTATGCCGACGAGAAGAAGATCAAATTTTTCAATAAAGGCAAGTCGCTCGGCAAGAAAGTCGCGGTTGTCGGTGCCGGACCGGCTGGTCTTACATGCGCCGGTGAACTGGCGAAGATGGGCTTCGAGGTCACCTGCTATGAAAGAAAGATGTGGCCTGGTGGCTTGAGCACTTACGGCATCGTTGTATTCCGAGAGCCGGTTGAAGTTGCTCGTGCCGAAGCTAAGAAGATAGAAGACCTTGGCGTCTCCATGAAGACGGGTGTGACGATCGGCGAAGACATCCAGTTTGATCAACTCCTCAAAGATAATGATGCCGTATTCGTGAGCATCGGTCTGGGTAGTGTTCCCAACATGGACATTCCCGGAGAAGATCTCGATGGCGTAGTCGACGGTCTTGAGTTTATCGAAGAGACGAAGGTCAAGCCGCTTGCCGACATCAAATACGGCAATCGCATTTGCGTCATCGGCGCCGGCAATACGGCAATCGACTGCGCAACCATCGCCAGGCGTTTGGGCTCCGAACGCGTGACCATGATCTATCGCCGGTCGGAAGCGGAAATGCCTGCGTATCACTTCGAGTACCAGTTTGCTCTCGGCGAAGGCGTTAGCTTTAGTTTTCTCACCCAGCCCGTTGAAGTGCTCTCGAACAACGGCAAGGTGGACGGACTGAAGTGTGTTCGCATGGACCTCGGTGAGCCGGACGAATCGGGCAGGCGCGTTGCCGTTCCGGTTGCAAACTCCGAATTCGTAGTGCCTTGCGACATGGTCATCAAGGCAATCGGTCAGCTCAAGCACACACCTTTTATCGCCAAACTCGGCGAATACGGAATCAAGACCGTGAAGGGTTACATTGCCGTTGATGCAAAGACAAACCGCACCGCTCACGAGAAAATCTTCGCAGGCGGAGATTGCATCAGAAGCAAGGGTGAGGCGTCGACAGTCATGGCGACACAGGACGGCAAGATTGCAGCCCGCGCAATCTACGAACAGTTGACCGGTAAGCCTATACCGGAGGGGACCCTGAAAAGGTCTACCGACATGACTATCGAACCTGCGATGGAGAAGGGTTATGCATTACACGAGCACAAGCCTCGCGTGCATGCCACTGTCCCCACCAAGTAGTTACTCGTGCTGACGGGGCGATGCATCAGGTCGTCCCGCAGAACCCGGCGACTAAGAGTCGACCACTCAAGGAGTTTGCAAATGGCTGATCTTTCGATCAATTTCAACGGCATCAAGTCTCCCAATCCATTTTGGTTGGCTTCTGCACCACCTTCCAATTCTGGTTATCAGGTTCAAAAAGCCTTTGAAGCCGGTTGGGGCGGAGCAGTTTGGAAGACCGTCGGTGCACCGGTCATGAATGTCTGCAACCGTTATGGAACGATCGACTACAAGGGCAGAAAAATTATCGGTTTGAATAACGTCGAACTGATCTCTGATCGTCCTCTCGACGTCAACTTGAAAGAGATGCGCGAGACGAAGAAAAACTTTCCCAATCACGCCGTGATCGCGTCGGTCATGGTGGAATCGAAGAAAGAAGCGTGGCAAGAAATCATCAAGCGTGTTGAAGATACCGGTATCGATGGATTCGAGCTCAATTTCGGCTGCCCGCACGGCATGTCGGAACGAGGCATGGGCTCTGCCATGGGACAAGTTCCTGAATACACTTGCATGGTCACTGAATGGGTCATGGAAGTGGCGACAAAACCGGTCATTGTCAAACTGACGCCCAACGTAACGGATATTGTTCATCCGGCAAGAGCGGCGGTAAAAGCCAATGCCTCCGCGATTTCTCTCATCAACACCATCAACAGCATCATGGGAGTAGACCTCGACACCTTCGAGATCAGACCCAATGTCGGCGGCAAAGGCGGACACGGCGGATATGCCGGACCGGCAGTGAAGCCAATCGCATTGCACTTGCTCTCATCTGTCGCCTCTGACGAGGAGGTCCGCAAAGCCGGAATTCCTATCTCCGGCATGGGTGGAATCGAAACCTGGCAAGATGCCGTCGAATTCATGCTGCTCGGCTCAACCAGCGTGCAAGTGTGCACCGCCGTCATGCACTTCGGCTTCCGCGTTGTCGAGGACTTGATCGATGGTATGTCCAACTGGATGGATGAGCGCGGCTTCAAATCCTGCACCGACTTCATCGGCGCTTCATTGCCCCGCATCAGCAGCTTCGGCGATTTCGATCTCGGCTTCCAGTCGGTCGCGCGCATTGATCACAACAAATGCATCCAGTGCAATCTCTGTTTCATCGCTTGCAACGATACTGCTCACCAGTGCATCGATTTGAAAGAGATGAAACTAACCGACGAAGTCAACGAGAGGCTGTGGCCGGTTGTTCGCGAAGAAGATTGCGTCGGCTGTGCCCTTTGCGCCAGCGTTTGCCCGGTCGATGATTGCATCACGATGACGGAAATCGATACCGGCAGACCGCACATCACGTGGAACCAGCTTATCAAGGAAAAACCTGAAGTCTTGCAATGGGACAAGATGGTCGAGTACCGCGAGAAGAACCACATCCACATTCACTAGGGACTTGCATGTTGCAGAGCCTTTTGAAACGAGTGCGCCCTGGTATTTGGTGCTGGCTTCTTTTCTTGTTGAGTTTCATTCTGCCTTCGCCTGTTCAGGCTGAAGGTGAATTACCTTCGCGTTCGTCGGAAGAAGCGGCGAAGCGGGGAGTGCTTATAAAAAAGCTTTTCCCTCTGCCCGATGTCTTCGATTGGAATGGTCACGAGGTGAGCTTCAAGGAATGTTGGTACGAGAAACCGGCTCCGGGTGGCAGGCATAACCTCATTTGCTTTCGCCTGCGTGTGGATCAAAGCACGACTCAAGAGCTGGAGATTCAAAAAACGACAGATCGGTCCATCGAATTTCGTGAGGAAGGCTCGAAAGGCAGAACGCTTCTTTCCGGTGTTCAGATCAATTATCCGCTGCGCAATTTCAAGTTGAAACAGATTCGCAAGGGTATGGGCGAAATAATGCACTGGATTGAAGTAAAAGAGCCGGATACAAAGCGTGTGGCGATGCGCGTTTATACAATGAATCACACCAACGATCTGATCGATAGATCCGATGTGGTTTTGACATTCGACGATCTTTATAGACGCACGGAGTAAGCAGTGAAAATCCCCAACTGGATTTCCGTTTCTCTGGCAGTTCTACTAGCTTCGTTCATGTTTGGTGCTTGTAGTTTAGACATCGCGCCACGGGCAAGTGGTGCAAGGAACACGATAGTCTTGCCTATCGTGGCTCCCACAGCTATTTACGCTATTCCAATTGAAACAAGTCCTACCAAACTACGTGAGTTTGTTTCTGATGCGATCAAGCGGAACACACCCGAATCGATTAAAGCAACGATATTTAACAAGCTCGGTACGCCTTCGATGAAAGTTGAAATATGGCCAAAGGACCGAATTCCGAGTGCGATCTTTGACATGCTTTTGTACAGTGGATCGTCTGCCGAAGAGGTGAATGCGCTTTCCAAAGCAAAAAACTTCATTGTCATTATTGGAGTTGGTAATCCTGGTTGGCCTCCACTGCACGAGCTTGAAACTCAAGCCGTGGCTGCGTCGGTCGCTAGGGAACTGAAAACTTCCGCGGTGGATCTATATTTGCCTAAGTCAGTCTCTGTCGAAGATGCCCTGAATGTATCACAGGCTCAAAAGAGCAATCCTTGCTTTTATCAGTGGTCGAAGGTGTTGAATTCAGATGGTAGTAAGGGATTATGGATGACTACTCGTGGACTAGCGCGAATAGGTTTAATGGAAGTTCAATCGATTGACGTTCCACCACAATTAGAAGATTCATGGTCCTATGTCATGTCGGGGCTCTGCTGGAAGATTGCTAAAAACTTGAATGTCGAGCTAAAGGCAGGTAAGAAGGAAGTTGAACTACCCTCGATTATTGAACTTACCGATAAAGATCTAGAGGAAGCTTTTGCCTCTCCAGTTTCGCTGAAAAAGAATACCTCAACTCGATTGTTCTTGAAGATTGCCAGAGGCAGAGATGAAGATGATTACATCACAATTGTTCAGCCGAATGGGGATAAGAGAAAATTTGGCGAGTATGTTGTTGATGTTACTCGCGAACTACTTGGCGCACATGATTATCCAATCGTAAGATCGAAACGTTCCGAAGCAATGGAGAAGGCCATAGCTACTGCGAAGGCTGAGTTACCTTCTGTGAGAAAGCGTTTTCTCAATAAAGAGTTTCCGTTTAATGGTCGGCTTATTTTGAAGTTTGAGATTGAAAAAGGCGATGCAAGAGAATTTCTCTGGGCCTATGTTACAGATTGGAAAGACCCAAAAAAGATACAAGCGAATTGTGGAAACGACTCTGAGTTTGATCCCAGATTGAGAGCGGGGCAAGTTCTCAACTTGAATGTGGACAAGATTGTTGATTGGGCACTGATGGAAAAAAGCGATATCGTCCAGGGTGGCTACACTATCAAAGTACTTCAACATGAGCGCAAATAGTTGAAGTGAGAAGAGAGTTCATTCAATGATCGAATGAACTCCCTAGCCCCTAAGTGTCGAATTACGCGGTTACTCTTTGAAAGAGAGCATCGATTGCTGTTTTCGCTGCACTTTCTGTAGCCGATTTCGTTTGCGGATCGTTGCCGTGCGCTTTGACAAAAGTGACATCCGTAATGCCGATGAAGCCGAAAATTGTTCTCAGGTAAGGTTCGACGAAGTCCATATTCTTCATAGGAGCTTGAGAATAGTCTCCACCGCTGGCGGTGACTACTATTACTTTCTTATTTTTCAGCAATCCTTTTGGTTTGCCGCCGTCATATGAGAATGTCAGTCCTGGGCGCACAATTGCGTCTATATAGGCCTTGAGAATCGCTGGAATGGAGAAGTTGTACATTGGCGCACCAATGACATAAGTTTCGGCTTCCAGCAATTCTTTCATCAGTTCATCAGGCAGAGACAAAAGAAGTTTTTGTGATGAAGTTAGTTTGTCCGGAGCTGTATTCATTGCAAAGATCAATGCTTCGGTGGCGAAAGGTACATTTGTTTCGCTGAGATTGCGTTGGATAATTTTCCCGTTGGGATTCGCTTCTTTCCACTTGTCGGCATAATGAGCACTTAGCTTTCTGGTAGTGGACGAGTCGCTCAAGCCGCTGGAGTCAATTTGCAAAAGAGTTGCCATTTCGATTTCCTCAAAAACTGCCAAAACAATGAACAGCCACGATTGGTGGACAGCAGGGGAAGGACAGCGCAAACAAATCGTTCGCCCTCGTCTATGGTTGCTGCTTTTCGCTGTTCGCTGATATGATATTAACGGCATTTAGACTAAACGGTCTATGTGCTTTCGTTCAAGTTTTATGTCTGATCGTTCAAGATTTCGGTTTCTGGTGAATCTATGGACTGTTTGTCCGATGCCTTAAATAGAATACGATTCAAAAGCTACATTCATTGCAACAGTCAATTTACTGCGCCATGGGGCTTGCGTATGCCTGGATTCCAGGGGCACGCAGCTTTCCTTGTGATGCTGCGTGGTGGCTGTGTTGTGTCGTTCGATGATTCGAACGACAAGTATTCGCTCGCCGCCGGCGAAGTTATGCTTTTGCCGCGCGGTTCAGGCTGTGTCATTCAAGATACAGAAAGTAGTGTTGTTGCTGACTTTCTTGAAGTGAAACCCGGACCGCCCCCAAAGGGAGAAATCTGGCACTACGGCGGCGGTGGTGCGCTCACTTCTATTTTGATGGGCTGTTTCGAGTTTGACATGCGTGTGAAGAATCCGCTTGTTGAGAGCCTTCCCGGAGTTATGTATTTGAAGTCGGAGCAGTTGCAATCGGAACCGTGGCTTGATGCGACCATGCGTTTTCTTGCCTCTGAGACCGCAAGCAATCGTCCCGGCTCCGACATTTTGGTGGGACGCTTAACCGATATGTTCTTCATTCAAATAGTCAGAGCTTTTATGACCCAGCATAATGATTGCACCGGCTCTAAAGGATGGTTGAAAGGTCTGGGCGACCCTGAAATTGGAGCCGCGCTTCGATTGATTCATGAGCGTCCGTCCGCTCCATGGACGGTGGCATCACTTGCAAAAGAAGTGGGAATGTCCAGAACGACTTTTGCCGTGAAGTTCGCAAACGTCATGAACTCTACTCCTATGGACTATCTAACATCCTGGCGAATGCAAGAAGCGGTAAGCTTGATGGAACAGGGCGAGCAGAGCGTCTCGGCAATCGCGAGCGCAGTCGGATATACATCAGAGGCGGCTTTTGCAAAAGCGTTTAAACGCGAGTTAGGGGCGGCGCCGGGCACATTTAGGCGTAATGTGTTGGCCCGTGTATGAGTTGCACCCGCAAACGCCCATCATGACGACAGGAAGTCAGGATCATATGACG
>JAIETE010000191.1 GCA_019745505.1 Candidatus Obscuribacterales bacterium
CGAAGCTGAACGAAACGGAAGAACTGAAAGCCGTTGTTCAAGACCTTCAACATCAGCTAAAGACTCGCGAGCAGGAAAGAGATTTGCTGGCCGTAATGCTCAACGAAGCCGAAAACAACCAGCGCAGGCTGGAAGCTGTCATCGGTGAAATTACCGCGCACATGAACGCCAAGGAAAAAGAAGGATGGCTCGGTCGCTTTAAAAAGCAGTAGCCGAGGGCTGAGACGCGGAGCTGCCCGGCATTTGAGTATTGTTCAGAAGATCGGCGGCATCCTCATGACTGATGCCGCTGATTGCACCGGCAGGACTCTTCGCAACGGCATTGGCGGGGTCGACCAGGGGCGGCAATTTCTTGGAGCCGATGAATTGTTTTACCAGGCTCGTGGTGCCGCTGATATCTACCGTAGTATTGCGCCTGCCAAAACCGAAGAAGCCTTTCTTGGAAGTGATCGAATCACCCAAAATGGTCTTGCCTTCGTATTGAGTTCCGCCAAACAAGCCTTTCTTCTTCTTCACGCCATTGCCGAAGAAGGAGACTTCAGTCTCTTGCGTAGTACCGAATAAACCACTTTTCTTGCGCCCGATCTTGTTGCCGCGCTTGTCCGTAATTGACTGCTCCTCGCCGCCGAAATAGCCCTTTTTGAACACCATCTCGGTACCGCTGCCGGTCTTGATAGTCATATTGCCTCTTTCGGCAAAGGCGGGCATAGTTGCGCCTGACACGGTAATGTTGAGCAAAACTAAGAAAGCCATCGATTTAGTAAACTGTTTCACCACGTCACCCCTGTCAAAACCTAGAAGACCGCCAATTGCGAAACTTTAGCGCCAAGCCGCATGCATATACCAGTTGACAGCAAGGCGAAATTTTTTGTTCCCCATTCCTGAAGAAAACCTGCGCAAATGAAGAAGGGCGGCTAACTGAGATACAATCATCAGTCATTACAACAAGCTAATTACATACTGGTGTGACAATAGACTTGGATACCTTAACCAAAGACCTACTTTCCGGAGACAGACGCGCGCTGGCACGAGCCATCAGCCTCGTTGAAAACGGCGGACCGGAAGCGACTCAACTGGTCAAGCAGCTCTACCCGCAATCCGGCCGCGCGCACCTTATTGGTGTTACCGGTTCGCCGGGAGTTGGGAAATCGACTCTGGTAGACGCATTGATCACTCAAATGCGCCAGGCGAATCTAAAAGTTGGTGTTCTTGCAGTTGATCCGTCCAGTCCATTTACCGGCGGCGCCATCCTGGGCGACCGTATTCGCATGCAGGCGCACACTCTCGATCGCTCCGTCTTTATAAGGTCCATGGCCAATCGCGGTCATTCGGGCGGCATCGCTATGGGCACATACGATGCAGTGCGCATGCTGGAAGCATCGGGATATGATGTGGTGATCATCGAAACCGTCGGTGTCGGTCAATCCGAACTGGCGATAGCGCAGGCTGCGGATACGACAATACTCGTTCTCATGCCGGGCTCCGGCGACGACGTTCAAGCAATCAAATCCGGCATCATGGAAATAGGCGACATTTTTGTCGTCAACAAAGGTGATTTGCCGGGCGCCAACAAAACGGCCACGGACATTACGGCAAGCCTCGAATTAGCGACTTTTGCAAACGACTGGCGACCTCCGGTAATCACCTGCGTTGCTGAAACCAATGAAGGAGTGGACAAAGTCTGGGAAGCGGCAAAGCAACACCGGGAATTTTTGCAAACATCCGGCGAGTTGAAGCAACGCCGCAAATCAAAGGTGCAGGCGGAATTGGCTGAACTTGTCGCAGGAATGGCCAGGGACAATTTGAAGGCGGCGCTTGAAACTCCAGGAGAGAATCAGAAGATGCTCAGCCAGGTAGTCGAACACGAAGTCGATCCGCACTCAGCTGCAGAAACGCTGGCAAAACATCTTTTCGGCGGTGCTTCCCACTCTTGATTTTGCCTAAAGCTGTCAGCCGGCGTCTTTAGCCTTGGCATTGCGATTCCAGATAAAGTAGGCCGGCAGTCCGGAAAGAATGATCAATAAACCGGCGCCGCTATATTGCGGCGAAATATAAATCTGACCGATCATAACTCCTGAAGTAAGCACAACATAGATTGCCGGCAGAAAAGGATAGAAGGGAACTTTGTATGGTCGCTCGGCGTTGGGGTTCTTTTTGCGCATGACAAACAATCCGGCGACAGTCAGAACATAGAAAAGCAACGCAGCGAAGATAACGTATTCGAGCAATCGGCTGTACTGCCCAGACAGGCAAAGCATGCACGACCAAGCACCCTGCATGATCAGACCGAATGTGGGCACGTGCGTGGTGGCATTCAATTCACCGCACCTTTTGAAAAACAGTCCGTCACGCGCCATCGCATAGTAAGCGCGCGGACCGGCAAGAATAATCCCGTTCAACGCACCAAAGGTCGAAATCATAATGGCCGCGGCCATGATATAGACTCCGGCAGAGCCGAAGATAATTTCAGCAGCGGCTGTTCCTACTCGATCTTCGGCTGCAAATTGAATGCCGCGGGCAATCACATCGGCACCGCCTTCCGTACCTTTCAAAGGTATCAAGAGCATGTAGACGACATTCGTCAATAAGTAGAGAAGCGAAACAAGAGCGGTACCCAACATCAAACTGCGCGGCAGCGTTTTGGTCGGGTCTTTTACTTCCTCGCCGGTAAAAGTCAGGTTATTCCAGGCATCGCTGGAAAAGAGCGGTCCTACCATAGCAAGCGAAATCACGGCCAGTAATTTCACTCCTTCTATAGCATTGCCTTGCAGATCGACCGGCGAAAAGAATGCTTGAAACGACGAAAAATTCGCTTGCAGCCCGTTGAATTTGCCAAAACTCGAGAGCCCCAGCAATATCAGCAAGCCCAGCGCGGCGACTTTGGTGACTGTAAAGGTGGTCTGGATAAATTTGGCGGCGGTAATGCCTCGACAATTGATTGCAGTCAAGAGCGCGACCACGAGAATTGATACCAGTTGCAGTGCGGTAAACGAATACTCGCCAATCGAGAAAAAAACCGTTTGCTTGGATACAACAGGAAAGAAGACTCCCATGAATTTGGCGAAAGCGACGCCGACGGCAGCGATCGTTCCTGCTTGGATGACCATGAAAAGCGTCCATCCATATAAGAATGCCGCTAACTTGCCGAACGACTCACGCAAGAAGACATATTGTCCACCCGCTTCCGGATGCATAGCAGATAGCTCCGAGTAGCACACTGCACCTACAACAGTGAGAATGCCCGCCAATAGCCAGGCCAGCAACACCCAACCGGGGGACCCCAGGTGACGGGATGCTTCTGCAGATACGATGAATATGCCTGATCCGATCATCGAGCCAACTACAACCGCAGTTGAGTCAAGCAGCCCCATAGCTCTCGTAAAGTGCACAGGCTGAGGGTTTTGCTCAGAGGACATGGGAGACATATCGATCAGGATCCTCGGAAAATCTTGTGTTTATCAAAACTCTCTTATCTTTTACGAAATACGCGATGGCCGCGGATATAGCCAATTCCTTACTCTTCTGTCATCGAATAAATCGACTGTTGTATATGCACTCAGTATCTCAACTGGCTTGACGTGCGGGTTTGCAGCTCATACGATTTGTAAACGAATCAAATCAATACCGATTCGCCGACTATAACAATGATTCAGGACGCGGTGTGAACTCCCATGTCTAAAATAGCTATCATCAGTCAACCGGACCAAGGCGTACTTATAGATGTGGGCGGCTGCGCTTCCATGCAAGAAGCAGTAAGCCACCTGTCTTCGACTCTGCAGGTTTCCAGTCAATTCTGGAAAGGCGTCAATGTGGCGCTCAACCTCGGAGATCTGGACCTGACGTCCGCACAGGTTGCGCATATACTCGCGCTCGCCAAGGGCGTCGGCGTGTATCCGTACCAAGTTTTTGCGCAACAGCCACTCACCCGTGGCGCGCTTCTAGAGCATGGGGTCGTTTTGGGTGATGGAAAACCCATGACACTGCCGGCGATGACAATCAAAGTTCCGGAAAATTCGACTGAGGAAGATTGGATTGATGAATCGGTAAATATCGATTCGGTAGATATGGATGAGAACTCGACAGTTACCGTCTTCTACGAGCCCAGTGAAAATCAGTTGATTACGGAAGAAGTTGAGCAAGCTGACCAGGTTCAACTTGATTCTCCCGAAGTTCCGATGGACTTCGCACCAAAAGCCGAAACCGCTGCCCCTTCCAAATCGGAAAAAGCTGAAAAACCTTCCAAGGCCGCCAAAGGCAAAGAGAAGGTTGAAGGTGCTGTCCATGCCGGCGTCATGTACTTGAGACAGACGCTGCGTTCTGGACAGAGCGTAAGTCACCAGGGGCACCTGGTGATTATTGGTGACGTCAATCCCGGCGCCGAAGTGGTGGCGGAAGGCGACATCACCGTGTGGGGTGCTCTCAGAGGCATCGCACGCGCCGGAGTGGGCGGCAACAATGACGCCGAAATTCGCGCTTTGCGCTTGCAACCGATTCAGATTCGCATCGGCGAATCGTTCGCTCGCTCGCCCGACAAGAATCGGCTTCACTACGACAATCACCATGGGCCGGAAACAGCTCGTGTGGTTGACGGAAAGATCAAGGTGTTCAAGTTCAATCCACAATTTTGAGAAAGTTTTTCCAGGTAATCCCCCAACAAATAACTGAGTAACTGCAAGCCAAACGGGTAAACAGAATGAGTGGTCGTGTAATAGTAATAACGTCAGGAAAAGGCGGCGTCGGGAAAACAACCGCGTCTGCAAATATAGGCGTCGCACTCGCTAATACGGGAGCGAGTGTCTGCCTAGTCGATATGGACATCGGGTTGCGCAACCTCGACATCCTCATGGGTTTAGAGAATCGCGTCGTCTACAACCTTGTGGATGTCGTAGAAGAACGCTGCAAGCTGAGACAAGCGTTAGTCAAAGACAAACGCATGCCCAACTTGAATCTTTTGCCGGCAGCTCAAACACGCGATAAAACCGCGGTTGACGCCGACCAGATGAAGAAGCTCTGCGAAGAGTTGAAGTCGATGTTCGACTTCGTTCTTATCGACAGCCCGGCAGGTATCGAAAGCGGCTTCCAAAACGCCATCGCCGGCGCGGAAGAAGCAATCGTTATCACCACTCCCGAAATGTCCGCTGTTCGCGACGCCGATCGCATCATCGGTCTTTTGGAAGCTCGCAAAGACGAAATCACGCAATATCGCCTGGTGCTTAACCGCCTCAGACCGAAGATGGTTGCCAACGCCGACATGATGGGTGTTGATGATGTGCTCGAGATCCTCTCGATCAAACTCCTGGGAGTAGTGCCCGAAGACGAAGACATCATCATCTCCACCAATAAGGGCGAACCGGTTTCCGGCACGGACAACACCCGCTCCGGACTGGCATTCCGCAATATCGCTCGCAGATTGCGTGGTGAAGAGGTTCCCTTCATGGACCTGGAAGCGAAGAACGATACTTGGGTCACCAAGATCGTCAACTTCTTCAATCCGGTTCGCGTGTAATTGGAGGAACCTAGATAAATGCAACTTTTTGATTGGCTATTTAAGGTTCCGAATGGAACAGCCGCAGTAACGGCGAAAGACCGCATGCGCAATATGCTCGTGCATGACCGTCTCGAACTGCCTGCCGGCAAATTGGAAGTTCTGGAAGAGGAATTGACGGCTGTAGTCGCCCGGTATTTCGATTTAGAACCGGACACTACCAGATTCGATCTGCAGCAAATGGATCGCAAGGCGGCATTGATTGCCAATTTCCGCCTGGTTCGCTCCAAGTGCTGAGAATCTGACCGAACGGATTACCCGCCGTTCGACTGAAGCTGGACATCTTTCATTCCCGCTCGATGTCAAGCGAACAGTCCGGAATCGTCAATTCATATTCAAGAGACGGAGAAGCAGCAGTTTCTCCGTCTCTTTTTCTAATTTTCCGCTCCGGCTGCCATAATTATAGGCGCGGCAATTTATACCGCCATCCGAGAAGTCGATTGTGAATTCACCCCTGTCCAGACCACTGCCAATAAATGTTGCTCTGAAGCAGATTTTCGGATTCGTCACCGGAATCGACTGGATAATTCTTGCCTGCACATTCTTTCTCATTTTCATTGGTCTAAGCACGCTCAAATACTCGGTGCACACTGCCGGCTACTACCAGAAGCAGCTCGAATTCGCCTGGGTCGGTCTGGCTCTCATGCTCACGTTCAGCCGCATGCCGTACAAAATCTTGACCAACAAGTGGACCGTGCCGATTATGTATGTCGTCAACCTGGTCCTGCTTGTTGCGGTTATGGTCAAAGGTCACTCTGCACAAGGCGCGCAGCGATGGCTGGCATTGGGACCGATTACATTGCAGCCGTCCGAAATCGCCAAGCTCGTTGTCATATTTACGCTTTCCGCCTGGCTGAGCACGCGCCCGATTCGCTCCTTCTTCGACATCTTCAAAGTTCTGGCTATCATTCTTCCGCCTGCCGTGCTGGTATTCAAACAGCCCGACCTCGGCACCTCACTCACGTTCGGTGCGGTTTTCTTCGGAATGACATTCTGGGCCGGTGCCACTATATGTGATGTGCTTGCCCTCACTTCACCGCTCATCAGTCTTATCCTCAATGCCGTCAATCCAACCTGGTGGCTGTATTTCATCGGCATACTGGGTGCAGTCCTTCTATTGTTCTGGCGCAGGTCCAATTGGAATTTCTGGATTCGCCTGCTCATGGTTTTGATCATTTGCGGCGGCAATTATGCAGCCGGCGAAATGCGCCCTCATATGTGGGGGCTTTTGAAAGAATATCAACAGAAACGTTTGACCAGTTTTGTCAACCCGTACGACGATCCGCGCGGCTCCGGCTACCACATACTGCAAAGTCTCATAGCCATCGGCTCAGGCGGTCCTGAAGGGGCGGGGCTGGGTAAAGGCAATCAGAGTCAGGGGGCATTCATTCCCGAAAGACACACCGACTTTATCTTTGCCGTAGTCGGTGAGGAATGGGGCTTTAAGTTCACGGCCCTTGTCGTCTTTGCATACGCATGTATTTGCATTCGCGCTCTCATGATTGCTCACCAGGCCAGAGGCGAGCCGGCCGGCAGCCTGATGGCCCTGGGGCTGATGTGCATGTTTCTTTTCCACGTTTTCCTGAATATAGGCATGGTCATCGGTATCATGCCCGTCGCAGGCGTGCCCCTGCCATTCCTGAGCTATGGGGGTACGGCGCTGCTTGTCGATATGTCATCCATCGGTTTTCTTTTATCGATTAAAAGACTGAATCCGCCGGAACGTAAGGAAGAGTGGACGGTTTAATCAGATTTGCATATTGGCGCGGGTAAAACAAATACGAGGGCGCCCGGGCGGCCTTCCACAACGTCGGCTTCAGGAGTGCTTGCCGGATGAAAAAGCTAGCTGCCAAACTCATGGCTTTCCTTGCACTGGCATCCATTTGGGGATTTTCTCAGCAGTCGGCTGATGCCGCAGATGAGTACAAACAAGGCATCAAACTCTTGGGCGAGAAACGCTTCGACGAAGCCACTAAAACTCTCAAAAAAGCAGTCAGCCTGGAGCCCGGCAACTCGGATGCGCTTTATTACCTGGCAGTATCCCAGCACTACCAAGGAAGAACCGCCGATGCTCTGGTCAATTACCAGCTGGTGTTGAAGAAGTTCCCTGGCTCCGCCGCCGCCCGCCGTGCTGCCGGGGTGGTTGGCAGCATCAGGCTTGCGCCAGGGACGACCGACGCGCAATGGTACCCCAAAGCGGCCACGTCCGGGACAGGAACCAACGCGCAGAACTCGGTAAGAACCTATGCCGGGGGCAGTTCTGGTTCTGCTGTCCAGACCTACTCGACTGCCAACCTGCCCGACCAGGCGACTATCTTTTTCGAGAAAGGTGATGCGGAACTCAAAGTGGACGCCTACATCAACAACCGCCCAATCAAAATGATATTCGACACTGGAGCCACAGGCATCGTCGTAGGCAGAAATCAGTTGCAAGAAATCGGCATCAAGCCGCCCGAAGGTGAAGCGACAGGACAATCGGGCGGCTCTTCGAATGCCAGCCTGCAGTCATACTGGATGATGCCGGCAGACGTAAAAGTCGGCACCGTACTAAGGCAAAATTTCCCCATCAAAGTGCTATCGCACAATTCGGCACCTCCTCTTTGCGGGCAATCATTCATTCAAGATTTCGATTATTCGATCGACAGAAACGCCGGTGCAATAAGGCTCAGAAAAAAGGGCTCCAGCAGATACGGATCGACAGGCTCCGGTTACACGGTGCCTTTCACATGGGAAGGTCCGAAAATGGTCGTCAATGTCGAAGTAAACGGACGAAGCTATCCTATGTATTTCGACACTGGAAATTCCGCCTCGGCAATCAGCATGGGAATGAACGATGTTAAGGCTCTGAATCTTTCCACAGAAGACGGCGTGGCTGTGACCCACTCGGGGGTAACCGGCAGCGGAAGCGGAATCAGGTTCAAAGTCAAACGCATAAAAATGGGACCGATTGAAAAATATGACTGCGACGTTACCGCCAGCTATGGGACACTCGGCAAACCGCTGGTCGGGCAAGATCTCTATGAAGGCTATGAATACACCGTCGATAACGATCAAAAGCTGATCCGTTTTATTCGAAGATAACGCGACCAAACTGAGAACAAAAACGGCAACGCATCGGCAATGTTCCGGCAACAATCCGGCAACATTGGCCGACTATTATGCGCACATTCAAAACCTTAGTCTATACGACATCTTGCGACTGGCAAATCGAGGTAATCAAATGCCGAATGAAATAGGCGAAATTTCCCCACGCCAAAATGTTAAACCCGAGCAAAAGAATTCAGATGCGTTGATCGCTCTAGACCCATTGTTCGAGGTTAAGAGCCAGTTTGCGCACTTTGACAAATCGGGCGATTCACGCATTACCCGCGAAGAATTGACTATTGGTTCGCATAACAATTCTGCCAAAAGCGTTGAAAGCCATCTTCTGAAAAATTTCGGCAATCTCTCGGGAGGAACCGGCGCGATTTCAGAAGTTGACATTGACCGCGCCATACTGGGTAATCTGACCATTGCGTTAGAAGAATCCTCAGGAAAATCCGAGCTTGACTTCGAGGTGCGCAGCGGCATAGCGAAATGGGCAGCAATGTCGAAAAACAAAAACGGTCACGAATTGCAAAACCAAATCAACAGCGCGCTTTCAGGAACCGGCATGCGTATGTACATACAGAACTGGAAGACGGTGAATTACATGGTTGAAACCGTGCCGGTTTCCACGATCACATTAGTTGAAGGAAAAAACGTACTGGACAAATTTTCATTCGTCAAAACTGAAGATGCTCGGATTTCTTTGCTGGCAGGTCGATCAATTAGAGGCGGATGCACCATTCTCGACCAGGCGAATCCGAGAGATTCGTACAATAATGAGCTAACGAAACAAATGAGCGATCTGAAAGCTTTACAGCATTTGATGAACGATCGAATCATAGCCAAGGATGGCGAATTCTCCTTGGAGGCGATGACAAACTATAAAAGCAAAAACCAAGAGCAGGCATTTGCAAAATATTACCTTCAATACTATTTTGGCAAACTAGCGCCAAGAGATGGAAAAGGTGAAAGCGTATCGAAAACAGACCTTCGCATTGAGATGGAAGAGAAGCTTAGTTTGATGATTGCCAACTCTCTTTCACAGAGCAAGGGAAAGAATGACGAATTGGTCGATAGATTCATAAGAACATCGTTGCAAGATGAGTATGTAGGACTTTCACACACATTTGCAAATACATTGAATGCTGCTCTGGAAAAGCATGGATACAAGGCCTCACTTTCGCCGATATCAGACGGTGGCAAATACAGCCGAACATTGTCCATAGAGAGCAAATCAGATGCGCAAAAAAGCAGAGTCATCGACTTCCTAAGAAAAGACTCGAATTTGTCATACAAAGGATACGAAAATAGCGCCACAGCACCATTTGGCAGCAGATAAGACTACTCGCTCTTGGCGCCGTCAGACAGGTGCTCTCTCAATCGCGCAAAAGGATCGCCGCTGACTGCGCCCGGACTTTTTGCCGGTGGCTTTGAATTGGATTTGGAGTTCGATCTAGGCATAGCTTTCGCATCGCGTTTCGATGAGGTGCGCGCAGCCGGAGCGACTTTGGCGATTGCCCGCGACTTCTGTTGTTTTTCCTGAACACCTTTTTCTTTAGAAACGACTTCGCCGGGCGCTGCCACATGAGAGACATCTGTCACATTGCCAGGTGTTATACGTGCCTTCTCAGGGGTCGAAGATTGCTCGGTCTTATTTTGCAAATAGAATAGAACGCCAACAATAAGCAAAACTGCCAAAATCAATGAAAGAAATATGCCGCCTCTTTTTGGAGACTGAGAAGAAATCGATCTGATATTGCCGACAGCAATCTGCCCGGATTCAGAAGTCAGATTTTCCAGTGCTTGCTGCAATTCGGCGACGGACTGAAAGCGGCTTTCCGGATTCTTTTCAAGACACTTAAACACCAGCTTTTCCATTTCCGGAGGCACTTTCACATCCGGGTTGGTCACCGCCATTTCTGCCGGTGTCTCGTTGACGTGGCGATTCAACAATTCGTACAAACCGGAGCCATGAAATGGATCTTTTCCGGTCAGTAGCTCGTACATAACGCAACCAAGAGAATAAATGTCTGAGCGATGGTCCGTATCATTGCCTTTTACTTGCTCAGGACTGGCGTATGGCGGGCTTCCCCAAAATTCACCGGACTGCGTTATTTTGCGAGTGTTTTCGCCGATTAGTGCAAGACCAAAATCCAGAACTTTGACGAAATCGACTTCATTTTCCAAAAGCATTATGTTGCCAGGTTTCAAGTCACGGTGCACGACGGCATGCTGGTGCGCATATTTAACAGCGGCGCAAACCTGAATCATGATCTTTCTTACACGATTCCATGAAAGCGGTCCTGATTTGAGAAGTTCTTGCTCCAATGTGATGCCCCGCAACAAGTCCATCACAAGATATGGCTGGTTATTTGGTCCATAGAGACAGTCCTGGACCGATACGATATGGGGGTGTTCTAATTTGAGAAGCAGAGTCGTTTCGCGATTGAATCTTTCTCTGACATTGTCTCTAGCCTGAACCTGAATATTGAGAGTTTTGATGGCAAACAGCTTATTGACGTTATTGAGCCTTGCTTTGTAAACGATACTCATTCCACCGGATCCGATTGCCTCGAGCAATTCATAACGGCCGTCAAGCAAGTATCCAATCATCGGGTCCGGAGCAGTTGTATCAGCCAGGTCGGATTCGTCGGCAGGCGAGGGTGCAGAAGGCTCTATCTGATCAACCTCTGCAAATTGTTGATAGTTATCAATTTGATCAGCTATCGCCCGCCCCTCCAAATGACCTTCAATTACCACCGCGCATTTTGATGGGCAGCCCGCCGGCATTGGAAAATTTCTGCTGACCGGCATGAATGATGCGATTTTTTATGTCTTCCAATCTGGAATTTGCCTCAGCCGAAGACAGCCTCGAGGCTTGCTGCTCCGCATCATTGAGACGCTGGCGGATATCTGCGACCGAGATACCTTTTCGGTCCATCTCGGTCAAGCGATTTCTCAGCCAGGTAACTCTCTGCTGGAAGTCCGACAAGCGAGAATCGCTGGTTCCGCTGCCCGCCGGGGGCAAGGGCATGGATGTGCCCTGCGTTCCCTTGACTCCTCGCCCTTCACCTGTTCGTTTTGCTTGGTCGCGCAAAGCTTCTTGCGATGTCAGCTTGGTGCTCAAATCACTGATAAGCTGAGAAGCCTCTTTTGCCTTACCGGAGCGAGTCAGATCCTCAATATCGTTGAAAAGCTTCTGGAAAGGCGCTACACCAGTGCCCCCCTGGCGCAGAGACTCAATGCGAGACAGCAAAATAGCCCGTCTTTCTTTTTGCGGACCGGTGACTACTGACGCTCTTGAGCTATCGCTGCCGTCGCCTGATTCTCTGTCTAAATCAAGAGACGCCAGAAGCTGTTTTTCCGTGATTGAACCATTGGCAAATGAGCTGACGTCTCCGGCGCCCACAACCACCTTATAGATGCCATTCTCTCCATCTACCGTATAAATGACCTTAACGGCGGCAAGCTGTTTTGGCTGAGCATCCATGAGGGCTTTGGCCATGAGCACTGCCTTAATCTTGCAGTCGTCGTCGAGCATCTTGGCAGTTCGTTTGGTGATAACAGTGACTTCCTGGTCGGATTGCAGTACGTCCAGCCTGCTTGTAGGACTTACTACCTTGGATTCTCTCAATATGAGAACCATCTGAGATGTCGTCATGGGCGCAGCCGATACACCGGCCGAATTGATCAGAAAGCTGGCTAATGCCACCGGCAGACACCTATGAATGCTTCGCATAAACATGAACAGCTACCTCGCTTGCCTATTTAATGTTTTACCCATAAGGTCGGTGGGGCCATATACATGATCTATAAGACGCAAATTTAGACCAAAAAGTTCAGCCCGCTGCCGAGAAATAATCTGCCTGTTGAATGTCAGGCGGTTTGCCGGCAGATCAGTCGGCAAAGTGATCGCATCGAGCCGGTTCTCGGAAACATGCCGCCCTAGAATGAGTCTGTAAGCACAGTGGTGGAACCGGACCGGCTCGACCGCTAGCTTTCGCGCACCTGGCAACAAGAATCGACATGAAAACAAACCGCTGGCTCGTATATCAGAAAGAACGCTTTCCCCTCGTTCAATACGGAGCCATAGTTGCCGCTTTCTCATACTCAGCTCTCTGCGTATCTCGAATGATGCGGGGAGCCGAAGGTCTGCCGGACGCTCTTGCCTTCGTGGCTGCTTACGTCTCATCCTTGATCCTATTCTTTCAACTGAGGGTCGCCGATGAATTCAAAGACAATGCGGAGGACTGCCTGTATCAGCCCGAGCGTCCGGTGCCCAGAGGACTGGTAAAACTGAAAGAGCTTGCCGCACTAGGTGTGCTCGGCGCAGCCGTGCAGGTTGCCCTCTCGTTCACCTATGAGCAGAGTCTGCTTCTGCCCCTGGCTCTGACATGGATATACTTCGCTCTTATGAGTGTGGAATTCTTCGTTGGTGATTGGCTGAGAAAACGACCATTTACCTACCTCTGGACACACATGCTCATTCTTCTTTTCGTAGATGTCTTCGTGACCGCCTTCGACTGGATGAAAGGGTCCACATTGCCACCTTCAGGGCTTTGGCTATTCCTTGCCGTAAGCTTCTCAAACGGTGTGATTATCGAAATCGGACGCAAAATCAAATCGTCCAGTGAAGAGAAAGCAGGAGTAACCAGCTATTCATCGGCGTGGGGACGCAAACCTGCTGTTCTTGCGTGGCTGGGCGCCATAGCAGCCTCGGGCGGTCTTGCCATCGCCACGGCAGCAAAACTCGGCTTTGCCGCCCCGATTGCTGCTCTGGTGATTTTACTCACCGCAACGGCAATCTTTGTTGCGGTCAAATTTGTGAAACATCCATCCAGTGGAAAGTCTTTCGAGAGTTTTTCAGGGCTCTGGACTCTGGCTACTTATCTGGCACTGGGTACCGTGCCGTCAATCATTACGGTGCTCGAAAAGAGCTTTTAGCACGCTTAAGGCAACAGTATGAAAAACATAATTCTGGAAAATGAAAATCACCACCCCAGCCAGACTGGCAATAAAGCAGCCAATCTCGCACGTCTGAAAGCTGCGGGATTCAGAGTCCCGGACTTCATCACTGTTTTGCCGGGCGCATTTAGCATTGATACAAGCGGACAGGATCCTCAACTGGAAGATGAGCTGAAAATTGCGCATGAAAAATTCAATGTAGGCACGACATTGCTCGCAGTCCGCTCTTCTGCAATTGACGAAGACGGAGTGTCGACTTCATTTGCCGGTCAGCTGGAGACAGTTTTAAACGTCAGCACTGAAGGCGTTGTCTCAGCGGCAAGATCAGTTTGGCTTTCGGGCACCAGCGACCGCCTGCAAACTTACTGCAAAAGCATGGGCATCGCAAGAAAATCAGAAGGACCGGCAGTAATCATTCAAAAAATGGTAGATGCGAAATTTGCCGGGGTCGCATTCAGCGCGGACCCGGTCACGGGAGATAGAAATACCGTCGTCATCAACGCAGTGACAGGTCTGGCAGACAGACTCGTCTCAGGTGAAGTAAACGGTGAATTGATTTGCGTGACGAACGGTCGGCATATAAGTCGAGCCGAGTCAGG
Source organism: Candidatus Obscuribacterales bacterium (assembly GCA_019745505.1). Taxonomy (GTDB): domain Bacteria; phylum Cyanobacteriota; class Vampirovibrionia; order Obscuribacterales; family Obscuribacteraceae; genus QKMZ01. The sequence continues at coordinate 14,197 of JAIETE010000191.1, forward strand.
CGACATCATCGTAAGTGATGCTATGGCAATTGAGATTGCCCTTATCGCCAGAGAAATCGAGACATTATTTCAATGCCCGCAAGATATTGAATGGGCGCATGACGGCACGCAACTTTTCATACTGCAAGCGCGGCCGATCACTACACTTGCCCGGCAATGTACGAAGGAAGGCAGCCTGAGGATCTGGGACAACAGCAATATCGCAGAAAGCTATCAAGGAGTGACGACGCCTCTTACTTTCAGTTTTGCTTCAAAAGCGTACGAGCATGTATACATCCAATTTTGCAAGCTGATGGGTGTGCCGCCAGAACGCATCGCCGCCAATCAACAAATCTTTCCCAGAATGCTCGGCTTTATTCGCGGACGCATCTATTACAACCTGGTCAACTGGTACAGACTGCTCGCGCTTCTGCCCGGCTTCCAAATAAATCGTCCGTTCATGGAACAGATGATGGGAGTCAAAGAAGAGCTACCGGCTGAAATTATCGAGCAAGTACAGTGCGAGCAAAAACTGCCGACATTCAAAGCCTATGCAAATATGAGCACTTCAATCACAGTGATGGTGATCAGATTCGCGAATCTGAGGCGCGAGATATCAAACTTTCAAAATTACTTCAACAGCATTTTGGCAACTGTTCCGGCAGACCTCTCAAAATTGAACTCGGACCAGCTCGCCAAGATTTATCGCGGGCTGGAGAACAAACTGCTCTCGTCATGGGATGCCCCCTTAGTCAATGACTTCTTTGCCATGATTTTCTTCGGTCTTTTGAATTCGCTGACTAAGAAGTGGATATCTTCGCAGTCCTTTTCCCATCACGAATTGCTCGTGCATTCGGGTGGAATCATCAGCGCGGAGCCGGCGAAGATGATGACGGATTTAGCAGCCCTTGCCAGAGAAGATGAAGAGCTGCGCATTGCACTTTCAACGGGCTCCTTAGAGCAAATCGACTTCCAGCTGCAGCGTAATGAACAATTCCAGAGAGCCTTTAGAAACTACCTGGACAGATTCGGCGACCGCTGTTTCAACGAATTGAAACTGGAAAGTCCGACTCTAAGCGATAATCCTTTGCCGCTTTTGAGAAATATTGGCGTCATGGCATCGACTCGAAAGCCGGCGCGTCCGGCCGGAGAAACAACTGCCGATCCAAGAGCCGAGATTGCCAAACTGCCTCTTGCCAAACGCGTCGTTTTCAATTTTGTGGCGAATCAAGCAATCGAACGCATTCGTTGGCGCGAGAACCTTCGCTTCGAGAGAACAAGACTCTTTGGCTTGGTGAGGCGCATATTTCTCCAGTTTGGAAAACAACTGGAAGAAAATGGTGTTCTGTATAACAAGAACGATATCTTCTACCTGGAAGTCGAGGAAGTTCTCAACTTCATAGAAGGCAAAAGCAGCACTGCCAATCTTGGCGCACTTGCCCAGCTGCGCAAAGAAGAATCGCGGATGTTTCAGAGCGAGCTGCCACCACCCAATCGCATCGTCACAAGAAACTCAACAGTGCCTGCGCCGACGGCTGTTTCATATTGCTCGCCGGCGGCAGAAAGTGTTGTCAGCGGTCTAGGCTGCTCTCCAGGGATAGTTCGAGGAAGAGTCCGTGTTGTTCGCGATCCGAGCACTGCCAGACCGCTCGAGGATGAAATTCTCATAGCAGAGAGGACTGATCCGGGATGGATTGTTCTTTTCACCCAGGCAAAAGGAATCATCGTCGAGTACGGCAGCTTGCTTTCTCACACTGCGATCGTTTCGCGCGAACTCGGCATTCCCGCAATCGTATCAGCAGCAGGGGTGATGAACTGGCTTTCGGACGGCGACATCATCGAATTCGACGGCAGAAGAGGAACGATCACAAAGCTTTCGGATTCTGAGAAAACCGAAAACGCGCAACTGCTGTCATCGGGAATTCCAGGCTCGAGCAGCGCCGAAAATGCTGCCCAAAATTCGGAACATGATTTAAGCGGCAACGTCGTGAAACTCATTGATTCCAAAGGTCTCCGCAGGGAGGCGAGCTAGGAGGGGCGTCGATGAAAAAATTTAACTCCACTCTTGCTTTGAAAAACAGACCGGAACTTCGCTTTTCCGAAATCGAAAACCATGCTGATTTTTCACGCATCCGCTACGCACAGTGCTGGGAAGATGCCGACATCTTGCTCAAGGCACTGGATGTAAAAGCAGGCGATGTCTGCATTTCCGTAGCTTCGGCCGGAGATAACAGTTTGTCGCTCTTGTCTCAAGATCCATCAAAGGTGATCGCCGTCGACTTCAACCGCCAGCAAATTGCTTGCCTCGAACTCAAAGCTCGAGCAATAGAATTTCTCTCATACGATGACTTACTTTGCCTGGTTGGCGTAAAACCAGGCGATAGACTAGCGCTCTATGCAAAGTTGCGCCCGCACTTGTCCAATGAGACAAGAAATTTCTTCGATGTACAGAAGCTGGATCTTTCTCGTGGCATCGCTCACGCCGGCAAATTCGAAAAGTATTTCGAGATCTTTCGCAATGCGGCACTGCCTTTCGTTCACAGCAAAGATACTTGCGATGACCTTCTCGTCAAACGAGACGGAGAAGAGCGCAAACGTTTCTTCGATGATGTGTGGAACACACCGAAGTGGCGCACATTGTTTCGCATGTTCTTCTCTCGCAAAGTAATGGGTTTGCTCGGACGCGACCCGGCGTTTTTCCAATATGTTCAAACCGACGTTGCGCAAGCAATTTTGGATAGAACAGAATACGCTCTTACCGTTCTTGATCCAGCGGACAACCCATACATGCAATGGATTTTGAAGGGCAATTACGTGAGCGCACTACCGCATTATTTGCGCAGAGAAAATTACGAAAAGATCAAAGCGAATATAGACAAGCTCGAATTGCGAGTCGGTTCAATCGAATCGGTGCTGGAAGAACTTCCGGCCGGTTCCGTGGACAAGTTCAACCTTAGCGACATTTTCGAGTACATGTCGATGGACAACTATCACAAGTTGCTCAGCGAACTCGTGGTAGCCGGTCGCACCAGAGCAAGGCTGGTTTACTGGAATATGCTTGCACCGCGCAGTCGTCCTGAAAAGATGGCGCCGGTTCTCAAATCTCACACCGAATTGGCCGAGCGACTGCATAGAGAAGACAAAGCGTTCTTCTACAGCCGTCTGATCGTCGAGGAGATCACGTGTTAGGAGCATTTCCTGATCCGATTCTCGGCATGAGCATGGTGATGGCAGTTCTCACGGCAGCGATGAGCGCGCTGTCTTATATAAAGAAGAAAACCGGCTGCGAGCCCGAACTAATTCGCAAAGCACTGCACGTGCTCATGGGAATAGTCACGCTCAGCTTCCCGTATCTCTTCGAAGAATCATGGACAGTGGCGGTTCTCTCAATCGCCACGGCTGTGATTCTGTCGTTTGTCGGCAAGCTCAAGATGCTCAACTCCTGGGGTTGTGTGCTGAAAGCAGATGGTCGGCAATCGTATGGACATATTTGCTTTCCCCTGGCTATCGGCATTCTCTTTACTTTGACTATCGAGCAGCCCCTCTACTTCTGCATCCCCGTTCTCATCCTCACACTTGCTGATGCAGTCTCGGCTTTGGTTGGAATCAAGTATGGTGCGCACAAATACACGACCGTGGACGGGGCGAAGAGCACCGAGGGATCGCTGGCGTTTTTCACTTTCGCGCTTTTAGGCACTCTTATTCCTCTTACTCTTTTCTCATCCTTTCCGTCCGACAAAATCCTATTCATCTCGCTCATCATGGGCATCTTAGCCATGCTATTCGAAGGAATCGCCTGGCGCGGCTTCGACAATCTGGCCATTCCTCTGGGAGCTCTCTTGGTTCTCCACACACATGTCGATGTGCCGATTGAAACGCTCTGCACAAGACTGATCGTTCTGGCTACTATTCTGGCTTTCACGATTGCATGGCGTCACCGGACGACGCTCACGGGAAGCGCAGTTCTGGCAGTAGCGCTGTTTGCCTATGCCAGCTTCCTGGTCGGGGGAATTGCCTGGATGACGATGCCCTTGATAGTGTTTTCGTGTTATCGCTGGTTCATGCCCCTGCGCTTCCAGTCGGGCGAAAACCGGCATTCGATTTACGCCGTATTGAGCGTAGCCAGCACCGGACTGCTCTGGCTTGCTTCTGCGCACTTCTCAGGCAGAGAATTCATCTACCCATATACTCTGGCTTTCGCCGCTCATGCCGCCATAATTATGGTTGCGCACGTGCATTCTCGCGGCTTTCATTCATCACGCCTGCTTGTCTTGGCAAGCGCCACATTACGCAGCTGGCTCTTACTTTTCATACCATTCATCATCCTGGCCGGATTCACACACCAGGCGATACTTCTTACCATCGTGGCGCCGCTGTGCATAGGATTGACGGTTCTTGCCTTCTACTTGTCCCAGCAAGATCCGACCAGGTCTCTCACCGGGAAAACCCGGTGGTTCAAGCAGGCGGTGTTTGCCATACTGGGGTCGCTTTTAGGGTCAGTACCGGCGGCTTTCATTTATTGAATCGGCAGTTTAAGAGCAGGTAAACACTCTTGCAACTGTGTGTATAGCGGGAACAATAGTCAACCAAAAACCTACTATTAATTTGGTGGGTCTGAAATATAAGGAGATTCGCAATGACAGAAGCTCTGTCTGCGCCGCATTCTGGCTGCTTGAATTACACATTTGCAGTCAAACCTGAAAGCTTGTCGTTCGAGCTTGCTGAAATATCGACGAAATTTGCCCTCTCTTTCCCTCACGAATGCGTGGAGCCCACTCAGACCAATGGCTCACCGTCACTATATTTATATGCCATGTACGAAGGCAAGCTGACGGCACGCTGCTCGCTCTGGACCGAGCCGAAACTGCTCATTGCGCCTTCAAAAGACGAGCTGCCTTTGCGCACTCAGAACCATGAAGCCAAAATCGGCTACATAGGGCACTATGCCGCAACTTCTCTCAAGGCGGGAATAGAATTGCTCGATCTGGCGGAATTCGAGCTGAAAAAACGAGGCTGCAATTTCGTCGTCGGTCCGATCGACGGAAGCACCTGGCGGCGTTATCGTTTGATCAGCGAAAGCCGCGGCGAGCGCATTTTTTCCCTGGAGCCGGTCAATCCTCTTAGCTGGAACAAACATTTTCTCGATGCCGGCTTCCAGGTCATAAAATCTTATGGATCATCGCTCAACAAAGAATTAGATCAGCGAGATCCCGATAGCAAGTCTATAAAAGCAAGACTTACGAGGCAGGGCGTCAAACTCAGATCTCTAAAGCCAGACGACATCAGCAACGATCTCGAAGGCATATTCAGAGTGACGATGGAAGCCATGCAAAACAATTTTCTCTTCTCGTCAATCGACCGGGCGTCGTTCTTGAAAGAGCAGATGAAACTGACTGCTCTGGCAGATCCTGAGCTGGTCGTTCTGGCGGAAAAGGGGGGCAGAATCGTTGGTTATCTTTTCGCATATCCCGACCAAAATTCGGCGGCATTTCAGCCGAGACTGGTAATGAAGACGATTGCCCGTCTGCAGGACGAGAAGTTAAAAGGGCTGGGCCGTCTGTTATATCAGGAAGTGCATTCCAGAGCTTATGAGAAGGGTTATCGCGAAGCTGTCCATGCTCTCTATGCAAACGGAAATAAAGCCA
>JAIETE010000174.1 GCA_019745505.1 Candidatus Obscuribacterales bacterium
TTGGCGGCGGAGCCTGTGGTAGCGGCGGAGCTTGCTGCATCTCTGAGGATCCAACAAGACCAAAGTTCATCGGTGGAGGTGGTGGAACAAGATTGGAACCACTTGTAGAACCGGCTAGTTCGATTGGCGGCATCTGATACTGCGTTAGAGCTGGTGGCGGAGGCGGTGGAATTAGTCCGTATTTGTATGGGATCTGTTTTGTTGGAAGCGACTCTTCAAGAAGGCTTTGCAGGCTTCTTTCTGGAACCTCCACTTCCGGATAGAGCGGGTAATGAGCTGTTTGAGCATCAGGTGACTCAATTAGTAGGATGTTGTCCGAGAGATTTCGGCACTTCAATCCATATTTTTCGAAAACATCTGTCAAGATTTCAGTAACCGTTCGATTGGAATAATCTTGAACTATTTTTTGATTTGAAACTGATTTATCAAAAATGCAATTTGCTGATGCATGCTGGCACAAAGCACGAACGAAGGTTTGAAGCTGCATTCCATTTGTATTCGAAACACGCAGAATTTGGTCATTTGGAACCCGAAACTTTGCATTTTGTGTTTTCTTTGTTTCATTCCAAGATTCGTTAGATACAGGTATGTTTGAAGCTAGAACGCTGGAAAACGTGCAGAAGAAAACAATTGAAGCTATAGCAAGCTTTTTCATTTGTGAATCATCACTGCCGCCAAATCAGAATTTCATTATCATGGGTGAAGTCAAAGTGAAACTGATTTGTCTCCTTCACGTCAATACGCTTGGTGAAATCCGGCAGGATCCAATATGCGCATTGATCTTTTGTCAAAATACTTGCGTAGAGAAAATACTTGCCTTTTGGAATCTTTCCATTATCGGTTGGGAGTCCCGTGCAACCTACAATTTCGTAGTCGCCGTTCTCATCGGTTTTTTTAGAAGCAAGGGCCGATCTCTCAGCGAAATTTCTCAATTGCAGTACCAACTCTTCGGCTTGCTGATGGTTTGCGGGCCATTTGCGACCAAAGTCATTCATTGATAGTCCTCGATACTTGCCAAAACTCTCTATTTGCCTATAAAAGGCTCCGTATTGATCAGTTCTAAAGAGAAAGACTTGCTGATTGGCAACTTTACTTTCTTGTTTGGCATGGCCGGACTGAGTCTTCACACCTTCCAGTGTCTCTTTTGTCGAGATAGGAGTACGAATTTCCGCCTCAACCGTCACATCCGACTCTACCTTCCATGTACCGATTATTGTTGCTAATCCATGTGCAATCTGAGGGTTGTCTTGTCTTTGCTTTTTCCCTGCGAGTTGCTGCTGTTGCTCTTGTTGCTGCATCTGTTGCTGCATCTGCTGCTGCATTTGCTGCAATTGCTTACATTTGTTTATCACTGAATCCGCAGATGCAATCATTTCGTTCAATTCTCCGAAGCCTGCGTTTGTGATGAGATCCGGATAAAAGGGCTGTGGGCATGGCGGCCTGTGCGATAAATCATCGGTTGTGGCGGGAATGTCAGATCTTCCACGACTGTTTATTGCTACCATTTTGTGCTCAAGCCCATTTGCTTGTGCAAGCAAAATCCTGACTCTGTCCTTGCAGATCCATGATTCATCTGGGTCTGTGTTCGCCAAAAGGTTTGAGCGTTGACGATATCTGTATGCTTCGTCAATTAAGGCAGCGGCTCGATTAGAGCGTGGATTCATGAGATCATCAACCTGATGTTCTAGTTGATGAGCCTTTATTGAGAATTTAGTTCTCTGCGACGGACTTTCAAGAATGTCGTCTAACGCTCGATCATGATAAAGAGCCGCTAGATTCATCAAACTGTGAGCTATATCAGGCTGATAAAACCCAATGTTCGCAGTTCTTATTTGTAATGAGCGCAACAGCACCGATTCAGCTTGCTGATAATAAGCATGCTGCTCTACCTCATTCCTTGTTTCGGTGGCGGCTGCGCGCATACACATCCCATCGAAATCCAATAGGCTAGCTAGAACAATAGACTCTGGACTTGTTGCTTGACTTGCTTCCCTTATTGCCTTTTCGAAATGTCTGTGTGCAACCAAGTAACGTCCGAGCATGTAGTTGAGACAACCCAAGTTGTTATGACAATCTACGATATCGCGAGCAGATCTCAACGTATAGGTTGCGCATTGCAATGCTTCCTCAAGCTTAGGTTCGGCCTTCTGCAGTTCCGATACCATCCGACTATCAAATGCGAAAGGTCGATTATTGAGAATTGCAGTAACGGCGCTATTATTTGGGCTTAGAATTTCATGCCATTTTGTGCGTTTTGTCGGAAATGTTGGAAAGTCATTGCATTGGCTTACAGTCGGGTTAGCCGTTTGAGAAAAAGCAGCATTTCCAATAGCGAGAATTATTAGACCCAATGTAAACACACGGCAGATATGCCGATGAAGCGCAAATGAAAGAAATGTGTGGTCTTTTAGATACATTGATATAAGTTTCCATCTCTACCTTTATTTACCCCAAAATTAGATAGCTCAACGGTCCGATAATAAGAACAACAAAGTGGAGTAAAATATCAAAGCTCTAACTATCCAAGCCGCTCTGCTCGCGCTCGTTGACTTTCTTTGATTTCAAACAGAAGTGCTGATTTCCGAGCCAAACCGCCTCTGGTAGGCTGGTAAACTCGATTCAATGACGTTGAATCATGCCAGTCGCAAATTTGTACCCACATTTTGAGAATGTTTCCGCGACACTATCAACTGCGGTGAGAGGCAAGCTGGTCATGACCAATAACTGAGGGAAACCCATTACACAACTTTGCACCGAAGTTTAGAGCGTATAGTTTTCAAAATTTACCAAATGCGTGATCAAAATAGCATATTTAGTGAAGAAGACTTGAACTGGAAGTCAGACTGTGACTGTTTCTCAGGCGCCTCTGCATTTAGAAAAGATAAGTGGAGCAACTACATTCGATTGCTTTACTCTGCACTTTTGTCACTGACAATAAGTGCAACTATTACCATGATTACAAGCTGCGCCCAAACTGGTAGCAACATTCAAGCCGCACTCAGCAGTGAATTCTATTTATATCCTGTAAATGGGGCGGACGAAACAGTGTTCATGGTAAAGCCTGGTGCGCACGATCCAGCGGGTGCAATTTTCGCTCAGCGACATCCTCTTTCTGGCTGCAAGGTGGAGGTATTGGGCGACGGACCAGGTGGAGCAGGAAGCAAGCAGGTCAAGATTTTGGAAGGTGAATTTGAAGGACAAGAAGGATGGGTACTTTCTGACTGTCTGAGCAAAACAAAGCGAACGGAAGCAACGCCTCATACCGTCGCTGGAGGAGGGGACGTAGCCTGGTCATTTGCAACCCAAGGAAAGATCGAGAGTTCGCCCACAATCAATAACGAGATCGTCTATTTCGGAAGTTCGGATAGAAACCTTTATGCATTAGATGCGCGTACCGGGCAGGAGAAATGGCGTTACTCAGCAGATGCAACCATTGACGGTGGTATCACGGTCGCGGGTGGCAAAATATTTTTCGGCGCAACGAATGGTATCTTTTACTGCCTCAGAGAAACCGATCACATCATGCTTTGGTGTGACACAAGCTCACAAACAAGCAATTCTTCCGGCATCTACACCAAGCCATTGGTTAGCCAGGGATTAGTCTATTTCGGAAATCAGGCAGGCGATGTTAAAGCATTGGATATCAAAGACGGTCATGAGGTTTGGCGTTTCAAAGCAGGTGCGGAGGCTAATGCGTCGCCTGTAATTTTCGCTCAAACCGTTTACTTTGGAAGCCGTGATGGTTTCATGTATGCTCTAGATGCAATTACCGGGAAGCAGAAGTGGAAATTGAACATCCACGGAACCATTAATGACGTAGCTGTTTTAGAAAACGGCAGATTGTATTTCTTTGCTTCAGAATACGAACCTACTGGTGGAAGTCTTTATTGCATCGACACCCAGACTTTCAAAACAGTTTGGAGAAAGAGGATAGAGCACGAAAACTTTGGCGAGTTTCGGCCAACAATACGAGGAAACATGATATATGGTACCAGTCATGGACTATATGAAAAGTATGATGAGCACTATCTGTATGCAATCAACAAACTTGATGGGCGAGTATCTTGGAAGCGTTTCATACCGCCTGCAAGAACCGCACTGATTGCCTTCGAAGACCAGTTGATTTATGGCAGTACAAATGGTTTGTACACCCTAAATTCTATAGATGGTTCTCTACGCTATGCAGTTGGTTGCGGTGAAACTCAAAATTCCACTCCAAATACTTCCCGAAGAACTGCCTTCATCGGCAGCCTCGATAAATCCTTTTACGCGATAAACATTCCCAGGCGTGTCACTGATTTGCAGATTGCAAGTAATTTTCCGAAGGTCGATCTGATTGAACCTGTAGGCAATAGAGAGAACGCTCCGCTCGCTGACAACGACGAACAGAGTGAACCAGATTCGATTTCAATTGAGGCGAAATCTATTCAGCCAACACAAATTTACGATTCACGTCCATCTAAGAAATTTCAACCAACCCCGCCAACTGATTATCAAATAAAAAATGCCGAAAGGGAAAAAATCGAATCTCTCCAAGAAGAATTAAAGCAAGCAGAAAGTATCATTGAGAAGAAAAACTTTGAAATACAGTCTCTTCGGGACACTCAAAATACCGATAAGGAGAGCATCCAAGAAATGGATGATCAAATTCGGAATCTAGCAGAGAATATTCGAAGCTTAGAATCGTTGACGACGGTTCCGTCGATTCGATCGTTACCAGTGGAAACTTCGGAAACTCCGCAAGAGCTAGACGTTACCTGGCCAAACGTTGATGGTTTTCTCCCGGGCAAATACAAGTTTGATGTTCTCAGACGACTAAACCGGAATAATGTATGGCGCTATCACTATCAACCGTCAGTTGGAGAGTGGAAAGTTAGTTTTAGAATTAAAAGAGATGGAAGCCCAGCTGACATTTCATTGGCTACACACGATGCAAACGAAGAAACACGAGAGTCCTGTATCGCATTCGTAAAGGCAGCGGCACCATTTAGGCCGCTACTACCAGAAAAGCTAGATCAGCTAAAGATCGAAACCACCCTTCGAGCGAGTTCTGGACAACTGGAAGTTGTGTCGCTTAAAATTGAAGCCTTGGGAAATCAATTGTAGAGAATTTCAACTGCATGCTTGGAGAGAATTCGCAGTATCGAATCGGGCTCATCATCTGATCATGTGCCTCTCATCTACTATTGAACGTATTTATGATGTTTGAATTGTCGAGATTGACTTTGATCGTCTTACCATTTTCAACTAAAACGGGGACTACCCAAAGTGCATAATCGTTGGCCGTTGCATATTGAGCAACTATGCAATATCTGCCAGCTGCAATCTTCTCAAAACTGTACAGACCGTTTATATCGGTTCTGCAATCGTAAATTCGTTTAGAGGAAATTTTATTTGCAACTGTGCTGCTGACCTGCGAGTAATCTTGAATGTGATACTTGCTTGATCCGCTTATCGATTGAAGCGTAGAAGCTAAGCTGAATGTTGCACTATTCTGAAGGGATGAAATTTCTACTTCTACTGATTCTTGACACAAATAAATCGCATCTTGAAACCTTCGCATGAGATCCAAGTTTCGCCTGACATCTACGCGCTATCTTACAAAATGCCCTCAGCCAGTCTTATGTATCGGACTGCTTCAAATCCACTACGTTTCCTTCGTTTTTCAAGAGTTTTTCTGGATTCGACAATGCCGCCTGAGCGTTTATCATTGCCTGCCTGACTGGATCTTGAGTTAACCGAGCATACATTGCAGTTGCTGCTGGAGATCGGTGTCCCAGTGCCTTTCCGATGATTGTTGGACTGACACCTTGGATTGCCATGTAACTGCCTGCGGTCCGGCGTAAATCGTGAATACGAAGATTGCTTATTTCGGCACGGCCAAGCAATCGTTTCCACGCTTCCTTTGGGTTTCCCATGTGCGAAAGTTCACCGGTCTTCCGCCCTTTTCTGTCTGAAGGAAAAACCCAATGAGGATGCTTGTTTTCATCATCAAATCGGCGCCTCAAAATTTCTAGCGCGCTTGGAGTTAACGGCACCGCCTGAGAGTCACCATTTTTGGTTTTTGGGATTGTCCAGGTTTGCAATTCAAAGCTAATTTGATCCCAGGACATGGCAAGCACATTTGCACGCCTTGCTGCTACAAACAAAGACATCCAAAAGAAATCTCGCCATGTCTCATTCGGTTCTTCGGCTAAAGCTTTAGCGAATTTTGCAAACTCATCTCCCGGCTGAATGAAGCGTTCTCTTGCTCTCGTTGGAAATTTATCAACCCCAATACATGGATTGTCGCAAGCAACCAGGTCTTTTCGCCGGCCAAAGTTAATGACAGCTTTCATTTGATCGAGAGCGCGATTTGCACTGTGTTTCTTAGAGCGATCGTCGCCTGCAACCTCATAGAGCCAATCTTGAACGTCAGTTCTTTTGATTCTACGGATCGGCTTGTTTAACCAGCGATGAAAATATCGACGGTGATTTTGAATTGCTTCTTCCCAGGTAGTAGTGTGGTCTTTTGCATAGTCATTTATATAGCAGCTAAAAAGTTCATCGTAAGTAAGTTCCCCTCTTTTCCCAGCAGTGGGGTCTCTGTCTTCACCGACAACATAGTTGTATTCGCTCGCCTTGTTGCGGGCCTGTTCGAGGCTCACGTCTTCAAACTTCCCTATTCTAATCTCCACCATTTTTCTTGGACTGTCATTGGTGTCGGGAAGACGGCGATAGAAAATGTACGTTTTTGTTCCGTTTGGCGTGATGCGAAGTCCAAGTCCTAAGACCTTGCTGTCATAAACACGATATTGTTTTTGCCCTTTTGGAAACTTTAGGGCTTCCAAATATTTGAGCGTAAAGTTGACCCTTAAGTTAGCCATTTTAAATTTGCCCCTGCACAGCCCCTGCACAGAACCGAAAATGTCGGTCGTTTTTGGAGAATGGAATTCAATCATTATACACCCGAAAGCCGTGCTCTACAAGGCTTTCAGTCAATTATGGTCAAAGCTCGGAAAAGCCCATGAAACCATCAACCCACTCATTTACACCGAGGGGGTTAGGAGTTCGAGTCTCTTACCGCCCAATACTTTTCGGGATCGCAAAAAGTTCGTTCCAACAATATCCCAACTTTGCCGGTGGATATTTGGGATAGATCAACAATGAAGAAATATGTGCCTCATGCTGCCGTTAGTGGCGCATAAATTGCTTCGGCTTGATAGCAGTCTGATTCGGCAAAAGTTATGATGATCACAGAGTTACAGGAACCTGAGATCGACGTTTCATGTCAGACTTCATTCGCAAACTTCGAAAAACCTTGAAAAACTCCGCGACAGATTTGCTCGGCGTTTGTATTCCCGCCGTGCAATTCAATCGTTCGATGGATATTGCAATGGGTGGTCAAAACTTGACCAAGGAGCAGATAAGGAAATTAGAAGAGAATCTTCGAGAAAATCCGGGTGATCTCAATATACGAATATTGCTTGTCGCACGATATTCTGAATTTGAACCAGAAGAAAAAGAAAACAGGCTTCGCCACATCAGATGGTTGGTCGAAAACGCGCCAGCCCATGCGATTACGGGAAGTCCTTTTTGTCAGATCCATGTCAGCCAAGACGACTATCAACAAATTAAGTCGTTATGGAATTATCAACTGAAGAAACACGTTCGCAATGCAAAGGTCCAACTCAATGCGGCCAGCTACTTCTTTCACCAGGACAAAGAACTAGCAGAGAAGTGCTTGAAAGCTGCGATAAAGATATCGCCAAACAATGAGGAGTATAAGTCGAAGCTTTCACATTTGTACTCCCTTTGGGACGGTCACGAAACTGAGGCGTTCTACGAACTAGAAAAACTCTGCCAAGGTCCCGACTCTGAAGATCTCTTCTATGAAATGTCGGATCTGCCTTCAAGAGCCTTTGACGCTAAAGATTTCGAAAAGGCTGCAAAATACGCCAACAGACTAATTGAGCTTTGCGAGAAATATCGCGAAAACTGGAACTATGGCAACGCGTGGAATGAAGCGCATACAGTTCTTGGACGGATTGCCTTTAATAATGGTGACATAGACGCAGCAAAACATCATTTGCATCTGTCTTCCGTCGATATCGGAACGCCGCAGACAAGATCGTTTGGACCAAGTCTCGATCTTGCTAAAGATCTTGCCACAGCAAAGGAAACTTCGGCTGTCCTAGCGTATCTTGATGCACATGAACGTTTATGCGGCTTAGACAACAACTGGGCATTTGAAGTCCGCTACAAGCTCGATTATGGAACAGAAGAGCCAGCTACTTCTTCCATCCCCGCCCGAGAGCATTATGATGACTGCAAGATGAAGCATCAATTGACCGCTCTTAAATCACGGGAACCGGCGCTTAGGAAGGAGCATCTTGCTGAGCTGATAGAGAGTACAAAATCCAGTATTGAAAGATGGCAACGCCGCAGTAGAGAAACCAATCCGGAACTGACAGAGGAGACCATTCGGTATGCGGAACGCACGCTCGAAGCTCAAAAGCAGCACTTGAAAAATTTGGAACTACTTTCCCAATCGAGCGAATGAGAGCAGAGTGTCTGCTAATTCCTATTTTGTTTAACCTCATTCGACTGTGACTACCAATCCTTGGTGGGGAAAAACCTCATCAACAGAACGAGAGTCTGTAGCCCACAACTAAGGACAGATCCAGCCGGATGCCTTTAGCAGGCACCACCGCGGGACCTAGTTATTCGGTATTCAGACAGAGGCGTAGTCCGTGAGGGGCAATTTCGATCATTTTTCTCAGGCACTTCTCGGCCTCAGCATTGAGACTCTTGCCAGCATCACCAGTGGTTGCACTCCCGCCAAAGATGAGTGCAACTAGAATTTCGGGTTTCCTGCCAGATCTTTCAAGTTTGGCAATTTTGCTGCAATGTCTGTACCAGGCGGTACAACTCGACGAGGATAGAAGTTTCCCGAGCGCACATCCTTGCAGCTCATAACAAAGTCGCCGTTGGATGCCTTGTCCTTGAACTGCTGCCCGATCACATTTTTAGGCAATAATGCTTTGACGTTGCTCGGCAAATCGTGGTCAGAGTAATAGACTTTGCCAAGCTCTGGAGCAGTTCTCGCGCGAAGTTCATCAAGTTTTGGGCTGGACGCAGCAAGAGAGTGGTCAGTATCAACCACTTCATTCAGCTTAGGAACATCTCCTGTGTGCGCATCGAGGGCCGGAAAGAACAGGACATTTGGGTATTGAGGTTGATACCACCAGAGCATCGGTTCAGCAATTTGCTCATCTTTATTTTCGAAACAGCAGAGAGCAAATGTCCAATTTGGATACCATTTTTCGTATGCGGAAAAGATCTTCTGGTTTAATGCCGGGCGCTTGCTGACCGGAACTCTCGCCAGCGCAGCCGGAATATCTCTGGCGTGCTGCGCCAAGACTACTGTGTAAACGCCATGTTCGAACACTTGAATCCGCGGGGCTGAACCGAATGACCAAGGGCGTGCTCCAGGACGTAACGCGCCTCTGGTTTGAAACCTGCATGCATTTTCCATGTCTGCTAAAACATGCTTGCCCTTCGACATATCAAGGAGATTTTTCTCTGTCATGCTGCCCGGAACGGCTGGAATAGGTAAGAACATTGCGTTGCCGCTACTAGTCCGCTTTCCGCCCGCTAGGTTTTGAACGGAATTTCCATACGCCAGAATGTGGACCAGCTTGCCATCCTTTTGTGCCTCGCCGACCCATCCTTTTGTCTTGCTGAAACGAGCCGGGGCGACTGAGCAGCAGGCTGTGCTCGGCGCAATTCCTTGCACAGCAAGGAGAGCAAATGAGAGAGCCAGGATTCCCGCGAGCATTGGTTTCTTTGACAACTGGCGCGTCTGCATGGTCGTTCCTCATGAAAGTTCAGAGGAGGATAGCAGAGCCAACACATGATTGACTATCAGCAGAAGCAGTTGCGTGGCAGAGCCATTTGAGAATGCTGCTCTCTTTCTCATGCTGGGATCTATGGCACTTCTTTTTGGACTACTTCAAGAGAAACACAACAGACAAAAGCGAATCGCTAAGTTAGAGACTACAACAACCGATAGATCTAACCGTCCAGCCTCATAACGAGCTTACGCTCCAATGCAATTGAAGACAGAACAGAGAGCAATGCGAAACCGAACCGTGCTCCCTCTTCAAGTGGAGCTGAGGGTGCGGTGCTGTCACGTTTCCACTTTTCGATTGTCGCTTTGTCCGCTTTCCAGGTCAACTCGTTTATCTCATCAAGTTCATCCTTAAGACCTGCAACTGAACCAAAGGTAGTTGTGTGCCCATTTGCTTCTTCAGTCTCAAACACGAGCGGTTTGAAATCAGCGGGGAGCCAGGTGGTTGGGTCTTTCAGCAAATTCGGGTACTTTGTTTTACTTGGATCTTCGACTATCCGTTTAAAAGCCACATCCTTTGTCCAGTCAACTACACAGTTATTTGGCCGAATGAGATCGGGATGTTCCAGGTAGGCTGCCCATAACTTCAATGACGAGAGATTGTCCCATCTCAACTGCTCCGAGAAGTACGGTGCGGTGCTCGTCTCATCCCAGTCGAGAGGACAAGATAAATACTCTCCTAGAGCAGTATTCAGAGCATTTCTCCAACTGATGACGTAAGAACGCACTATCTCGGGATCTTTGATCACATCGTCAGAATTGGATTCGCCTTTGTTCGCGACCTCAACACGCAGGACTTGTTTTCCACTTTCCCTGGCATAGCGCTGAATGGGAGTCTCCCAATCGCCCAGGTAATAACGAGTTAGAGAGCCGACATATACGTCTAGTGCCATGCTGCAGATTCACCGTGACAACTTATCGCACGATTGTACATGCCATAGACCAGTACCAGCAAGTCGTTCCCCGTCAAGAATCAATTCAACGAGGGTGCTGAATTTTAAGGCTTTCGATTCGTTCGCGCGGGGGTAATTGTCCAGCCAGTTTGCTGCAATTCCCGCTACTTCTTTCCAGCAACAAATTCGCTCAGTAATTGACGTTTAGATAGACATCAGAAGTTTTTCCTTCGTCATTCAATTCAATCATTAGATCACACTGACTTTCACCATATTGAGCGTTGTAACCAGTCAGCCTAATGTTAGGACCGACGTCATTCGACGAACCAAAACCGTCGGGCTTTCCTAAATAACTGATGATTTCTTTCTGAGTTAGGCCAAGCAACACTCGCCCCAAAACGATTTCATCAGCCAAAGAATTACGCTCTGCCCGATCAGCTGCTTTCCACCTTCGCAATGCTGCTAAACCAGCCTCTCGTTCTGCTGCTGTAGGTTCTCGATTCTGGCGAAAGACATTATTTATCGCATCTCGAGTGTCCGTCAACTTAGCACGCGCATTCTTCAATCGCCAGGGTTGCGTTAAGCACACCAAAACGAGAACAACTGAGACTACCAGCGACAATTTAATCAATCGATGAAAGATCTCCAGATATCCTCCCGCACTCCCTTCACAAATGGCGAAACGTTTGAGGAACAGTAATCGTCAATTATAGACAGTAACCGGCGCCCCTGCATGTACTTTAGTCAATCTCAGCCAATCCTCACAAATGGAGCGATACAAGCGCTCGTACTCACTAACACCGGGGGTTAGGAGTTCGAATCTCTAACCGCACAATACTTTCCGTCCGATGACCAAATTTATGTTTCATTTGGAACCAGCTTCCAATTGAAGTGCTCTCTAAAGTCTTCGAAACAAGTTGCGCAAATCCAGAAATAGTCGTCAGCAAATTGGTCGCACGCTAAGGTTGCATAGCCTTCGTAAAGACAGTCTGGTAGCGCATTTACGTTTTGTTCATCCATAAATTTTGCCCAACAAAACGAGCAATGATCATGATCCCATTTCTCGTCTCGCATCACATAACGCTTATAGCGGAGACTAACTCCTTTGAGATAACTCTCTTGACCTTGCAATCGCCACTCGTCTGAATCGGGCACGGCTTCTCTCCTAACTCAATGTGCCAAAACACCCATAAACTGCTTCTTTCTGCATCCTAATGCAAGAATCATCGTAAAACACTGGCATTCATCAGGGATTCGATTCTGTTTATGGTGCACTTCGGCTCTCTTCTCTGTCACCGAGCATCCCGACCACGACCAAGCGTTTTGCGTGCCTCTGCAAAAGCTAAGGGGTCGATGAAAGGTCATTCGGCGGCGTAGAGCTGTAATGAATTGCCTGGAAACAGATGAAGTTAGTTAAAGATACAGGCGGAGTCAGGAATTTGAAAGGTAGGAGCGACTTTAGATAATGGGGAATCGCCAACTGTGACAAACCTGCAGAGCCGAGTAAAAATCGCCACAAGTGTTGTCTGTCTGGTGTTTTGCCTCGACGGATGTCCGAAAAATCCCTGAAGGTCTCCGTTATTCCAGCCATACTCTGCTCTTAAAAACTGCCTGAATCAATCGCACGGTCGCTTAAAGACAATTAGACTCCTCTCAGAGTCTGGATTCTCATTAAATTAGGATCTATTAAAGCAGCACTTTGCTACTTGCCCCAGCACTAGAGGCTGGAGACAATTAGGGATTCGCATCGATCGCGTAGCTTGCATCTTTCGAATTCAGAATCAACGGCGGCACTGGAAACATTGCAAAAGGTCTTAGAACAGGTCGAATATCAAAAGTCAGTTATCGGATCCTCGCTCCTTTTCAGTAGCGAATATTACGTCAACCAGCTCGGAGTCAATCGAGAATCTGTTGATCCGATGTCTCACTTCCTGTTGTGGGGCTGGCGGCAAGGTCTCAATCCAAGCCCGTTTTTCGATACGAAGTACTACCTGAGAAAGAATCCGCATCTGCTGAAAAACTCAATTTGTCCGCTGATCGACTTTCTGACGGGCTGGAAGGTACATCTCAAAAAGCCAGCTGTCCTGTTTGATACCAAATATTATTGCCAGACTGTTGCTCCAGAGGCACTGGCAGGTGGCGACCCTGTCACGCACTATTTGACCAGAGACGCGATGTTTCACAGTCCTCATCCTCTCTTCGATGCGGAGTATTACTTGCGCCTGAATTCAGATGTGTGCGCAAGTGGACTCAATCCATGGGAACACTTTGTGCGCTTCGGACAGGCAGAAGGGAGGCAACCGCACCCCCTTTTCGACCGCAAATTCTACGAGGCAGAAGCGTTCGAAATCACCAATGAATACAATTCACTATTCGAGCACTTTGTAGAGGAAGGTGGAAACCTGGGACTCTCGCCTTGCAAACAATTCGATTCAAGGCAGTACAAAAAGGTTTTTCCAAATTGCACTGGCAATCCGCTCGAACACTTCCAACTGGAAAGCAAGAAAGGTGGCATTGCGCATGCTCAATCCCTCGCTGCCATTTTTGCAGACTCAAGTGACAAAGCTCATGAGCCGGACGCTCGTAAAGAATTGCCTGTATCGGCCGTTTTGTTTTCCTCGAATCTGTCTCTGGAAGCGAAGTTATCGACGTGGCATTCATCAGTCAAACCAATAATGATCTTCTTCGGTCACGAAGCCACCCGCACCGGTGCTCCCCTGATCTTGCTCGAACTAGTGAGACACTTCAGTAATGCCGGTTACGAATGCATGGTCATTCTCGCTCAAGGTGGTCCGATCGTAGAAGACTATGAAAAGTACGCTGCTGTCCAGGTCCTGGTAGATTTGATTCCTTTTGTAGCGCAGACGAGAAAGTGCCTGGACGCATTGTCGCCTTTCATCGCGAAAGGAAGAGTTCGAGGGGCACTGGTCAATACAGGAACAATCGCGGGTTTGTATGATGAGCTGAAGGAAAAGGGCGTTCATACTGTAACCTTGATCCACGAATTCATGGACGGATTCAGCAATGAGCACATGCAAATGCTGTATCGCTCAACTGACGAAATCGTTTTTCCATCCAAGTTTATTCGAGACCTTTGCAATAAGACACTGGCATTCTCGGGACAGCCTATTCATGTGAAAGCGCAAGGTCTGTTGAAAGAGAATTTTGGCAATATGGACAAGCAGCAAGCCAGGCGTGAATTGCGGCAGATGCTGAATCTTCCGCAAGAGGCATTTATTGTTTTGGGCGTCGGCTCGCTGGATTTACGCAAGGGTTTCGATTTCTTTCTGGCTGCAGCCAGGAAGTTTTCCACTCAGGGCGAGTTTGAACGTCCGGTGTATTTCGTCTGGTTGGGAGCAGGAAAAGCAGCGTACTTCTCGCTTCACTATTTTGCCAGCTGGGATGTGCAGCAATCCGGGCTTGAGGACGTAGTTAAGATTTTGCCGAACTCACCAGAGAATGAATTGTTCTTTGCAGGCAGCGACGTGTTTTTCATGTGTTCGCGCCAAGATCCGTTCCCTTGCGTAGTACAAGAATCTCTGGCTTCTGCACTGCCAGTAGTATCGTTTGCAGGATCCGGCGGAGCGCAAGAAATGCTGCAAAACGGTGGAGGAATTATCTGCCCATACGGCGATGTTGATTCGGTGGGAGAGGCAATCAAACAGTATTTGTATGACGAGCACAAACGTGCTGCTCATGGTGCTGCTGGTAAAACTGCCGCTGAGAAAATGGAATTTGGAAATTACTTTGAGTATATCCATGGACTTTTCTCAAAGTCTAACTCCACTTGTGCCGAAAGCAATTTAGAGGGCGAATTTGCAGCAACACCGCACATCCCGGCGGGTTCGGCGGTCAGCTTATGAGCAAGAATGAGTCATTCTCCGACAATAGCTCGGACAAAAGCAATCTTCCGTCTCCTTCAGCCGGTCAACTGGTGGCGTCAAGACTGAACTGGAGTTTTGCCCCGGATGGTTTTTCCGAGTCGGATGTCGCACTTTCCTGGACTCGTGCGGTCGATTCAAGGTTGAACTTCCAGTTCCACATACCCGCGCTGAGAGGAAAACCGCACAGCCTCAAGTTCAGCTTCACTCCAATCATGACGACTTTATCGATTAAGTCCTTGATTTTGCGGGACAGGCGTGGGAAGTATATCGCTTCCTCGAGTTCAATCAAAGCAAGCGCCAGAAGGTCACCGTCCATTCGAGCAATCGGAGCGACGGCAAAAGGCGAACTGGGAAATTTTGAGCTGACAGAATACTGTCTTCAAATCGAATTGCCCGATGAGTTCGCAAGAAAGTTGGAAGCTGGAGGCGAACTCATTATCGAGTGCGAATTTTCAGCTTCCGAAACGGCTGCAAGCAATGAAAGTGGCGGAATAGGTCTGACAGATTCTTTTCTGGGCAACAAAAATGAAAACACTCCCAGAGGACAGATTATAAGGCGCATTGTGGAACTCGAAAATGAAGTCGTGAGTCTCACCTGCACAGTGCGAAAGTTTTATGACTCGAACACATGGAAACATACTCGTCCACTGCGCGAAATAGCGCAAAACGCGCGCTGTTCGTGGATCGCTAAAAGCTTTGCCGAGCGAGGCAAGTCGACCACAATAAAGCAGTCTAAATCTCCAAAGCTGCCACCGGATTTGAAAGTTGATGTCATCGTTCCAGTTTACGGCGGCATTCGCGAGACTATCGCTTGCCTAGAAAGCGTACTTTCATCCTCTTCAACTGTCGACTATGACCTGATCGTCATTAATGATGCGTCGCCCGAACCGGAGCTCGTAAAAGCGCTCGAGAAGCTGGCCGGCGAGCATGAAAAGATTACCCTCTTGCACAACGAGAAGAATCTTGGATTTACCGGCACCGTTGTGCGCGGAATGTCTCTACACCCTGAGCGTGATGTTCTACTTCTCAACAGTGACACGCTGGTTTCTGGCGACTGGCTGGACCGATTGACCAGACAAGCCTATGGACAATCGAGAGTTGGCTCCGTAACACCGTTTTCAAACAATGCTTCGATTTGCGGTTATCCGATCTTTTTAGGTGAAGAAGAGCTTCCAGCCGGAACGCGCCAAAAGGAGATTGACGATATCGCCAGGGAGCTGAACGCTGGAATGAGCGTCGAAATTCCGACTGGTGTCGGATGCTGTATGTATATCACCAGAAAGTGCCTTAAGGAAGTCGGCGAATTCGATGCAAGAACATTTCCTGGCTATGGCGAAGAAAACGATTTCTGCATGCGCGCCAGCTTGAAGAGCTGGAAGCACTTAATGGCTGCCGATGTGTTTGTCTATCACAAAGGGTCCGTCAGCTTTGCGTCGCAGTCGGAAATGAAAAAGGCCCTTGCCTTGAGGAAACTGCAACACCTCTATCCTCAATATGATGGATTGGTGCATTCGTTCATATCACGCGATCCGGCAGAGCCTCTGAGAAATCGAATTGATCTGGAGCGTTTGCGACGCTCGAAAAAACCGGTTTATCTCGCCATCATGCACGATGGCACAGGAGGTACGGAGAAGCATGTTCTCGACCTCATGAAAGCAACCGAGAAGGACGTTCATTGGTTGCTGTTCAAAGGCCATCATGACGGCGGTCGTCTGGAATGGCGCGATAAAGGCGAAGGTCTGACTATAGAGTACGAGAGCAAGCGCGACGCAAACAAGCTGGTTAAATTCCTCAAGCAGGTAGGACTTAAGCGCATACACATTCATCATACTCATCAGTTCACAAAGCAAGCGCGTAAGCTTGTTGAAGCGCTGGAATTACCATTCGATTTCACGATTCACGATTATTCAGTCATTTGTCCGCGCGTAACACTTACAGATTATTCCGGAGGCTATTGCGGAGAGCCTGATGAAAATGGCTGCAACAAATGTCTTACCTTTTTACCCACCGAAGGCGCTCCTTCGATTCAAACCTGGCGGCAAGATCATTCATGGTTAGTGGAGAAGGCTGCCAGAGTGTTTGCTCCGAGCCATGATGCGGCTACAAGAATGCAGCGTTATTTTCCCAATGTGAAAATCTTGGCTGCGCCTCCGATCGACAGCCATCTTGACTCTCGCAGGGAAGTTAGATTACGGCCGGTTTTCGGCGATGAGAAACTGAGAGTTGCTGTCATTGGCGCCCTTACAGAAGCTAAAGGCGCTGACTTACTGGAATTGGCAGCTCTAGATGCAAGAATGAGAAACTTACCCATCGAGTTTCACTTGATCGGTCATGCATACCGCCCTCTCAGAGGGCGACCAAAAACCAATCTCACCATATATGGTGAATACAAGGCAGAAGATCTGCTGGACTTGCTCGGGCAAGTTCGTCCTCATATTGCCTGGTTCCCGGCTCAGTGTCCTGAGACATACTGCTATGCTCTCAGTGCATGCATTGAATTCGGACTTCCAGTTGTCGCTCCGGATCTCGGAGCCTTCCGGGAAAGGCTTCAGGGACGTCCATATTCGTGGATCGTTCCATGGAATCAAGATGTGAGTGATTGGAACGATCTTTTCAGAACGATAGCCACAACCTCAAGCAATAACTTGATGGCAGAACGGCTAATGAGACAGATGCCCCAGAAGGTATCCTGTGAGCGCGACAACAAGACCTTAGTGAGCACGACTGAAGAACAAGTCGTTAGTGAGCGCCACTGAATAGCAAAAGGCTAGTAAACGCGGCCTTCGCCTATCCCATGCTTGAGGAAGTGCTCGAAGGCACCTTCCGGTGTCGCAAATGAAGAACCGGCTAAATCTGCGTATCGCAGAAGATATGCTGTGGATCTTTCAGGATCGAATTGAATGTCTTGTGGTTCATCGCTTGTACGGATTCTAAATCGCGCACCATCCGGCAAAAGGTGGGTATACCGACCATTGAACTTGTTTTCCTTCCGCTTACCGGTTCTGATTTCGGTTGGTGCAGTAATCGCATAAAGCTGTTCTTGCATGTTGCTGAACATTGGAACAATCGATACGGTGTTTTCGAAAAAATAGTGTGTTACTTGACTCCAGCGAGTTACACTCCGGTCATCGACCGGATTTCCGCCATGCAACAAGTTCGATGACCAGATCAGTGCGGTGCCCATTTTGACTGTGAGCACACGCCGAGGAAACGGTGATACCTTTTCAGCAATGAGCGTCTCATACTGGTTGTATCGCAGTCGCGTCTCGGGATTCTCCCAGCTCAATCCACCTTTTTCGCTGATCAGCTCGATGCCGAGATCCTGATAGCTAAATTCAGGCAGTTTGTGTGAGCCTTCGTAGTAGTGCAGCGGTCCGCTTTTCAGAGTCACGTCTTCGAGCGCAACCCAAACTCCGCACATGTATCTCGCCGGCAATGAGGCGAAATGAATAAAATCTGCGTGCGTTCTTTGTTCTGTGCCACGCAAAAAATTGAGTGTCTGAAACGGGATCACTTCGCGCTCATACAAGAATTCGATTACTCTCAAGATCTCCGGATTGCAAGCGATCTTTTTGATTTCAGGACAATCCTTCCAGCCGTCAGTGATGCGATTATGAGCTGAGCCAGGATGAGCAATAACAAACTCTTTCAACGCGTTGATATCCACGTCGTCGAACAAGTCTGCAGATTCGATAATGAGAAAGCCGTCCCTGGCAAATTCCCTCGCCATGGAACTATCACGCTCAGAAAGCTTTCTGCTCTTAAGAAGAAGCTCGAAATCGGGATCTTCGACCCAAGGTGTCTGGCGCAATAAAGAAGTCGGAGTCGAAGTATTCATCCAATCGAGTTTCGGTAAAGGAGTATGGGCAGATGCTATCACAAGGACTTTTCATTCCTTGCGAACCGCCTGCTAGATGATCCGCGTCTTATCGAACGAAGCAAAACGCTGACTTACCGCCTGTCTAAATTACTGCTTAGCAAGCTGAAATAGGGGCGCCCCAGACGGCCTTGGCAACCTTAACTGTTTGTCATGGTGTGCCTGACTGATGGTGTTACTGTTGCTCAATGTATAAAGACTATTTCTATTATGAGCAAGAATAGCTCTTCGACACTTTCGATAGACCCTCCTGTCAAAAAGCCTGACGAGGGAATTGCAGTCTCGGTCGTCACCGCGACTCCGCCGAAACGCGCGTCTTACCAAATCCGCGTCACACTGGCGTCAATTTTTGTTGTGCTTTTGATGTTCGAACTCTTTGCCAGATTTCTAGTTTCACTTGGTGATCCTGTTCAATTTTGCGACAGCGAATTCGACAGCAAATGGCAGATCGCTACGCATGTGCAAAACCCCAAGACACCTCAAATGTTCGTGTTGGGAACTTCCCTTTCTGAGCGCGCCATTTATTCCGAGTTGATTACAGAGCGCCTGAAGAAAGAGGGTGTCGACGTCAACATCACAAATCTGGCTTCCTCCGGAAGCTTTTGCAAGGACTGGCTGTTCCAACTGAAGACAGCGTTGAAACACAGCACCAGCTGCAAGGCCGTAGTGATTGAAGTTTCGAAGATGGGTTTCTTATATCCGGCTAGCGTAACTCAAACATACAGAAAGGAGTTGCTCGATTCGTATTCGTCTTTTCTGCTGACCGAGCCGAAAAATCAAACCGAGCTGCTCATCTCCCTGTTGAACACCGTGTCATACGCATTCCGCTATCGCAGTTATCTCAAGTCGCTAACCAGCGAAATTCCTCTCAATATGCTCTTTGGTGATGCCGGCAGAAAAAATTGGGTTAACACGGCAACGCATAGCGAATTTTCCAAAAGCGGCTGGGGCCCCGGCTACAATTTCGTAACCTCCGAAGCATTGGAATTCTCAAAGTCTGAGCGAAAAAAGACCATTGACCTCTTTTTGAATGCGCTGGACCGAAAACAAATGGCTTACTCGTCAATCAAGCCCGCCATTGAGTTCTGCGCGAAAGAACACATTCCAGTGATATTCCTCTGGCTGCCGGTGCATCCGGAATTCGATCGTTGGTACGAAGAAACAACAAAAATTTCAGCCGAGCAATTCGAGGAAGTGATTTCGCGGGAGG
>JAIETE010000185.1 GCA_019745505.1 Candidatus Obscuribacterales bacterium
GCCTGGGCTGTCGAGTCGGCAATGTCTTTTCTGGCCAGGCTTTGCTGCAAGCGATAAATCAATGCTGCCGCTGCCGCTCTTGTAGCGATTGTCGTCGCGTCGACGACATTTGGCTTCTCGTCGCCGTCCAGCAGTCCGCTTTCCGCTGCCTGCGCGACTCCTGTGCGAGCCCATTGCGGCACCTTGGAGCCGTCCTCGTATCGCGACAGAACACGCTCCACTGTGCCCTCGTCGGGCGCCTGGGTGTGCAGGGCGCGCGCCACAATCACTATCACTTCGCCTTGCTGGATAAATTGATTTGGCCTGAAGCCGTCGGCAAATCCGGCTATGTAATTATTCTGGCGGATGATTTCGACGTACTTGTAGAAAGGGTCGCCAACCCTGACGTCAGGAAAGCTTGGGGTGCCGGATACAGGCTGGTTTTCCAGACCCAGAGCGCGAACCATCCACATGGATAAAACTGCTCGCGTGACTGGCTCCGTCGGCTTGAATTTCCCGTCTGATTCGGCAGGAATAACGCCTTTGTCGGATAACTCGTTAACGTATCTTTCCGCCCAGCTGCTGCCCAGGTCGATAAATCGCGCCGCATAAGCAGGCAAAACGGTGTTTATCGCGAAGAGAGCTGCCAGCATCGCCGGCTTCACTTTTGAAAGACGCATAGACACTCCTCGATCAAAGCACCCAGCATCGGACCCTACCTATCTGGCGCGAATCGCAATGATCCCGCCTCGTTATCGATATGCTCTCGATAACTACTATAGCTTATATGGTAAATTCACTGTTTTTTAAACGTGCAAAATAGGCGCCCGGCAGGGATGCTGGGCTTTCGTATCGAATTTTGGGCGCTTGGACGCGGTTGTCTAGCCGATCAAGCCCTGAAGAGTTTTACCCTGCTCTTCGACGGAGCGAATCAGACCTTCCAGGTTGATTTTCTGGTTTTTTGCAGTCAAGACGACCAGGAAGTGATTTGCTACTTCGTAGAAGTGCAGAATGCCCTGGTCGGTCAACAACGTCATTTGCATTAGGTTGCCGCGATTCATTCTTTGAATGGAGACATCGTTGTTGGAGAAAAGCGTTGCCGATAGGGCTCCAATCATGGCCACGTCGACTTCGGGCGGCAGCGATGTGGCGACAACCTGACCGTCGCGTGAGATGAGCAGACAACCCAAAATGCCGTGCTTCCCATTGAGGGTGTTTAGCAGCGCCATCAGTTGTTGGGTATCGGGCATTTTTTTTCTCCTGAGATGTCGTACTTCTGGCAACTAGGCGACGAGCGCATCACCATAATGGCACAAGATTACTTCGTATCCTCTTTCTTGGCAGTATCCTTTTCTTTGTCTTTCTTCGGATCGGGCGCGCTGGCGATCTTCACGAGCTGTTTAACGTCGACCCAGGGTTCGTCCAGAGCGGTCGCAAACACTGTACCGGCGACTTCGATGGTGTCGCCGTCTTTGAGATCTTGCAAAAGTTTGTTCTTCGGATCTTTGTCCTTCGGAATCGGCATAGCCAATTTAATTTCAGAAAAAGGCACCTTGCTGTTTGGTCTCAGGATAAGGAATGACAGGTAGCTCTTGGATGGACGCATAGCCGGCTTGTAGTCAAGAGCAAGGCTCGAATAGGCGTGAAACGGAGCGGTAAATTTGACGTTCTTGTGCAAGTACTGATTCGGGTTGTCCACCAATTGCTGGGTGGTGACGCTTTGTACATTTTCAAGGGGCGGCTCCGGTGCAGGGGCGGCTTCGGCTTTCTCCTTGGCGTCCTTATCTTTGGCGTCTTTGTCCTTGGCGTCCTTCTCGGCGGCGGCCGGCTCCTTCTTGTCTTTGGGTTTGGCAGTTGTGCCGCTCGCTTTGGGCGCCGCGATACTCTCATGGGTGCTCACCAAACCTGCGACCGTAAGCGAGAGGGAAGCAGCCACTGCAAACGCAATAAGTCTTTGCTTCGAATCCGTTGAACGATTTGAGCTAATTTCTTGATGCTTGATTTCTGTCATAACTTTTACTGGTTACCGCCCTATTTTTGGCTCGCAAATTCGCAGGACCCACCAAACGCCTTCACAGGCTCCCGCTCTAGAGATGTCTATATTACCAAAGGCTCATCTTACCAGAAGCTTATCCTCTAATGCGAACAGACTCCTGTGTCGAAATGTAAGATTGGTCTGACTTACACTCGTTCCTACGATTCGCGTATGTGTCGAATTGTTTTGAGTACAAAATAAGCTCAAAGTGAATCGAAAAGATATATGGCGGGATCTGCCAAGGTTCGAATGGAGCATTCGGGAAACAGAAAGCGAACTCAAGGTGTTTTGAAAACGTGAAAAAAGCGAAGAACGCGCAAAACGAAGTGACAGAAGCTGGAGCAGCCGGCGATGTCCCCGCTGCCGAAGGCGAGAAAACCCGTGAGCTGACGCCTCTTATGCGTCAATACTGGGAGATTAAATCCCAATACCCCGATTTCCTGGTCTTTTTCAGAGTCGGTGATTTCTATGAAATGTTTGACAGTGATGCTCAAGTTGCGTCGCGCGAACTCGATATCACTTTGACAGGCAGACCCGAGTCATCTTATCCCGGCGGGCGCATGCCGATGGCTGGTGTGCCCGTGCGCGCCGTCGATGCTTACTTGGCGCGTTTAATTCAAAAAGGATATTCGGTTGCCATATGCGAGCAGGTCGGCATTGTCGGTGCCGAGAAAGGACCTGTCGAGCGACAAGTAACCCGTATCTTGACACCAGGGACGGTGCTCGAGTCTCATCTCTTGCCGGTCAGAGAAAACAACTATTTGCTTTCTGCAGTAAAAGCAACCGGTGGAAACGACCTCTGGGGATTGGCTTTTGTAGACGCTTCGTGTGGAGAATTCTTTGTCACGCAGGTTCCTGAAAGCACTCTTGCAATAGAAATCGGTCGCATACAGCCGCGTGAAATTATTGCGGCAAAACGAGTGGTCAAACCGCAAGGTGATGACGTTGTTGCGCGAGAAGTGATAGATTTGCCTCCGGCAATCCTGGAGCAATACCATGTCACAGGGCGGCCTGCCATGTACTTCCAATTCGAACCGGCGCAAAGGCGAATTTGTCAGTTCTTCGAAGTTTCTACTCTCGAAGGTTTTGGCTGCCACAAGATGCCTCTGGCGACGGCTGCTGCGGGAGCTGCGTTAGAGTATCTGGAAAAAACTACCGGTGCGCAGATGCCGCGATTTAACGGCATCTCGACCTACAGTGTCGATGGTCACATGACCATGGATGAAAACACTCGGCGCAATTTGGAATTGACTGAAACTTCCCGCGACGGTGTTTTCCAGGGCAGTTTGCTCTGGGTAATAGACCAAACGCAAACCGGCATGGGCAGCCGCATGATCCGCAAGTGGTTGATGCGCCCCCTTTTCGATGTTGGAGCCATCGAGCAGCGTCAAAATGCCATCGAGGAATTGATCGGTCAGAATCAAGTTCGCGAAACATTGAAAGAATGCCTCTCCTCCCTTTCTGACCTGGAGCGGCTCTCAGTCAAGCTTTCCTCCGGTACGATCAATCCGAAAGAACTGGCGGCCGTCGAAAATTCTCTTTCGCAACTGCCTGCGTTGAAAAATGCGGTCAAAGGACTGAAGAGCGACAGCCTTAAATGTCTCTCCGATCTTCCGCCCAGTTTGGAAACTCTCAAAGAAGAAATCGCGCGCGCCCTTTGTGCTGATCCGCCCAGAGAATTGACTGAAGGCGGCATCTTCAAAGAAGGCTATGACGAGGAGTTGGACGAAATTCGCAATCTTCTCGGCGGCGGAAAGCAATGGATAGAAGATCTGCAGAGAAAAGAAGCTGAGCGCACCGGCATCAAGAGTTTGAAGGTCAATTTCAACCGCAATTTCGGCTATTTCATCGAGGTGACAAACTCCCAGAAAGGCTTGGTACCTGATGATTACATCAGAAAGCAGACTCTCACCAACGCGGAACGCTTTATCACGCCGGAGCTGAAAGAGTACGAAGCGAAAATCCTCAATGCCGAGAAAGGACAATCCGATGTCGAGTACAAGCTGTTCACGCAATTAAGACAGCGCCTCACCTCGGCAGGCGGTGACCTGCTGTCGGTGGCCAATAATCTGGCTACGCTCGATGCGCTGCTTTCGCTAACGAAAGTCGCGATTGAAGGCAGATATGTAAAACCGCAAGTCGACAATTCTCTGGAATTGAAAATCGCCAAGGGGCGTCACCCAGTCTTGGAGCGCATCCTGCCCAAGGGCAGATATGTCGCAAACGATACCCGTCTTGAAGGAGACAGCGAAGATCATCAAATGATCATTCTGACCGGTCCGAACATGGCCGGTAAGTCCAGTTTGCTCAAGCAAACCGCTCATATTGTTATCTTGGCTCAAATGGGCTCATTCGTTCCGGCCGAATCGGCGACTGTCGGCATTGTGGACAGAATATTCACGAGAATAGGGGCAGCGGACGACCTGGCGCAGGGGCAGTCGACTTTCCTTGTCGAAATGAGCGAGACCACGCAGTGCTGTTTGTCGGCAACCAGCCGTTCTCTCATTCTGCTTGACGAAGTCGGTCGGGGAACCAGTACCTATGACGGTGTGGCGATTGCCTGGTCGGTTTCCGAGTATCTGGCAAAAGAAGTCAGGGCGAGAACCATTTTCGCAACTCACTACCATGAGTTGAATGGACTGGCTGGTTTCTTCCCGCAGATATCCAACTATCAGGTTCTGGTCAAAGAGATTGACGGCCACGTCGAATTCATTCGCTCGATCGTTCCTGGTGGTGCCAGCCGCAGCTTTGGTATCCAGGTGGCGAAAATGGCCGGTCTGCCGTCCGAGATCATTACCCGCGCTCAGCACCTCATGCAGCAGATGGAACGGCGCAGCGCTGCCAGCAAGATCTTGGATGGACCGAAGTTCAGAAACATTCCCATTGACGAAGTCATGCAATTGTCTCTCTTTGAGGCAGCCACTGCCGGCAGTGTCACTGAAGGTTAAGTCCGAATAGAACGGAGTGGCGCATCGTAAGCGCCCGGAAAGAAGCTGAGGAGCTCATGTTGAAAAACTCATCGATTGAAAGTGCTATCGTTCAAAAGCGCCGCCTTCTGGGCGCTCTGGCTCTGTCTGTGAGCCTGTCGCTTTTGATGCCTGCTCTCTGCCCTGCGGCGGGCGAAGCGAAGTCGAAGGAGAAGTCGACGGCAGCAGCTGAGCCGGAAAAGCCGAAGAAGAAAGAGAAATCGGTCAGCCAAAAATCAAGTGCTTCCGATTCTAAAAGCCAGCCTGCCATCGAAGGCGGAAAGGCCGACCAACCACTGGGCGTGATCGGTTTGCCCTCGCCTATTGCTCGCATGATCAATCAGGGACGCTGGCGCGATGCCAGTCAATCGCTGGAAGCAAGAGTCAAAAAGGAGAAAGACGTCAACCGCGATAATGCCTGGTTGGCGTTTGCTTACTTGTTTCTGGGCAAAAATGACGAGCTGAAAAAACTGGCCGAGGATGCCGACAAACAGGCACCTAAGAGCCCCTATACTCTTCTGGTGAAAGGTTTCAACCTGACACTGGACGGCAAATTCGAGGAGGCTGAAAAGCTCTTTCTAACGCTGCCGAAACAGTTTGGTGCCGATCCTCTGGCAAATTTCGCCCTGGCGCTGGTAACTGCAAAACAGGGCAAGGCATCGGTCGCCGCTCAATACTGCCAGACTGCCGTCGATCTTGATCCTAAATTTGCCTGGGGTTTTCGCACGCTCGGTTATTTGCAGCAACGTTGGCTGGAAGATATCGGCAAAGCTGAAGAAGCCTACGCCAAAGCGCTGGAAATCGAGCCTGGGATGACGGAAGCCCAGGATGCTCTGGTAGATCTGCGTCTTTCAAAAAATGATTTTGATGGTGCCATTGACGTGGCGAAGAGTGCCATCAAATCTGCTCCGAAAGTGGCCACAAACCACTATCGGCTCTCTCAGATATACACCGAGCAATGGCGCTTGAGAGATGCTCTGGAAATTTTGCAGAAGGCGATTGATCTCGATGCCACCAACGCGCGCTTCTTCAGAAGCCGCGCCTCGATAAAGAGTTTTCAGGGCAACTTGAACGGTGCCATCGCCGATCAGCAGAAGGCTGTCCAACTGAGCAAGGATAAGTCGTTCGAACTGATCGAGCTGTCCAATATGAATTTGCTTGCCGGCAACAATAATCGTGCCGCGGAGAATCTGTCGGAAGCTTTGAAACTCGAGCCTGAAAATCAAACTGCACACGACAAATTGTTCCGCATCCTCTCGCAGGAGAAGAGATACGATGATATGGTGGCTGAAGGCCGGCGCATGGCCGAGCGCAAGCCGAAAGACGTGCGGTATCGCATGGAATACGCCTACGCGCTTGCCCAGGCGAAGCGCGTCGATGAGGCTGTCGAGGTATACAAAGAAGCTGCCGGTTTGACCAATACTGACCCGGAGCCGTGGCGCAGACTGGGTGCTTTATATATAGGTAAAAAAGACTGGTCGTCGGCGGAGCGCGCTTTCACCAATGCGCTCAATATCAATCCGACCTCTGTTGCTGATTTGTCTGCTCTCGGTTTTTGCTATGCAGAAGATGACGAATACATGAAGGCTGAAGCAGCTTTCGTGACGGCTCTGGCTTTGCAGCAATTGACCCCGGCAAATCAGCAGAGTGGTCCCAGCAAATTAGACCTGATGAGATCGCTTGCCGGTTTGCTGTTTGCGGAAGGCCGATTTTCCGATGCTACAACTCAATATGAAAGTATCGCCCTCTCCACGAAAGGCACGCCCCAAGGCGTTTTCGACTCCTTCATGCTGGCAAAGTCGAAGGCTATGCGTGATTTGACAAAGCTGGCTGCGAAAAATCTCCAGTCGGCTTTTGAAAGACTGGACAAAGATCAAAAGTCGCGCGAGACGGTTCCGGTTGCTGACGCTCTTCTCAAAACCGGCGCTGTTGCTGAAGTTCTCGTACTGCTTCCTGAGGACCTTTCCGGTGTATATCCCAAACACCTGGCCGATGCGATGCAGACGCGCGCTAAGGCACTGGCGCTGAAAGGAGATCTCGACAAGGCAATCGCGGTGGCGAGCAAAGCAACGGAACTGAAGGACATCGACTACGAGCAAAAATCTGATGCCTGGTTTGTTCTTGCCGAACTGCAATTGATGAAAAAGGATCTGGCCGGCGCTGAAGCTTCCGCGAACAAAGCATTGGAAAGTTATGTGAAATCACCCGAGGCCTACGGCATGCTGGGAAGAGTCGCCTTGTTGAAGGGCGACAGCAAAGCGGCTCTCAGCCATGCAAAACGCGCTCTCGATTTGAATCCATATTATCCGGGAGCTTATTTGCTTCAGGGTGACGCATTGATAGAAACGGGCGCGATTAAAGATGCGCGTGCCAGCTACCGCAAAGCCGTGGAATTATATCCCGGCAGTCTGGACGCTCACAGAGCTCTTCTGCAGGCGCTCAAGAAGCTGTCTTTGACTGAAGAAGCTAAGCATGAAGAAGAACAGATCGCGCAGTTGGAGTCATTGCGCTAAGACTCTGTAGGCTGCGATCACGCGTGAGGAAACCGTGATGCCCAGGCTTGGTCTGGGCAATATCATGGTGCAGTTCGGAACATAACAAACCAGCAGCCGTCTGTGTAGGAGTAGAGTTGGCATCCGTGAGAGGTTTGCGTCATGAATTTACTTGAACCATTTGTATTTTTTGCATCGGTGGTCTTGTGCTTCATTGCCGCGGCTATCGGCAGTCACTATACGGAGAAATCGGTTGATAGCTGGTATCCATCTCTGAACAAGCCGGTTTTCACGCCTCCTGATTGGGTGTTTCCCGTTGTCTGGTCTGTCTTGTACTTTCTCATGGGCATATCGCTCGCCACTATTCTCACGCAGGGAACACACGAGCAAATTGGGCTGCCGGTCAGTCTTTTCGCTCTTCAACTTCTGCTCAATATGGCCTGGTCTTACATATTTTTCGGACAGAAAAATCCGCTGGGCGGTTTTGTAACTGTGGTGCTTCTCTGGTTTACGGTCGCATTTACGAGTTTGTCATTTGCGAGCATTGCCTTTGAAGCCGGTTTGATGCTCTTGCCTTACCTGCTCTGGGTTTCCTTTGCTCTGGTTTTGAACTGGAGTATCGTCAGAGCGAATCATCGCATCAGATCGATCAAATCTGTGGACCACCTGCATGTTTTTCCAAAAAACAAGGGCACGCCGCTGCCGCACTAGGCAAGGGTCTGAATCTTCTTTGGCTAACGAGCCATTGATGTTCGACTGCCTATTTGACCGGAACAGCCTTCAATTGTTTGAATGCATCGAGCGCTCGATTGCGGGCGAATGAATGGTCGACGACCGGCTCCGGGTAGTCTTTTCCCAGCACTATGCCGTGCGCTTTCAGCACTTCGGCAGGAGCCTCCCAGGGCTTATGTATCCAGGGTTTGGGAAGCTTGGCCAATTCCGGTACCCATCTGCGAATGTATTTTCCGTCCGGGTCGAATTTCTCGCTCTGCAGAACCGGATTGAAAATTCTGAAATAAGGGGCGGCGTCCGCACCGCAACCGGCAGACCATTGCCAGCCGAGCGTGTTGTTGGCCAGATCGGCATCCACGAGTGTATCCCAGAACCATTGGGAGCCTTCCTGCCAGGAAAGGAGCAAATGTTTGACGAGAAAAGAAGCCACAACCATGCGCACGCGATTGTGCATCCAACCGGTATGCCATAGTTCTCTCATGCCTGCGTCTACCAGGGGATATCCTGTTTGACCTTTTTGCCAGAGCTTCAACAACTGCTTGTCGTCGCGCCAGGCAAAGCGCTCGAACTCAGGTCTGAGAGGAGCCTTTGTCGTCAGTGGGAAATGATAGAGCAGGTGGTGGGCGAATTCGCGCCAGACAATTTCTTTCAAATAAGTAGATTTGCCCTCGCGTCCTTGCGGTGATTTATCTATTTCTTTGACCGCATGCCAGATCGTGCGCGGGCTGATTTCACCAAAGTGAAGGTGCGGCGAGAGCCGTGATGTTCCAACCACGCTGGGCCGATCGCGATCGCTGGTATAGTTGTCGATCACTCCGGAAAGGAAGATTTCCAGGTTTTCCTTGGCTCCCCCTTCGCCTGGCTTCCAGGCTTCTTTCATTCCTTCGGTCCAGTTGATTTTGGGCAGAAGCATCAAATCGCTGATAGAAACCGTCCCTAATTTCTTAGCCGGCGCGAGCAATTGCTTGGGCTTTTCGATAGGCGCAGGCGGCGTTACCAGAGCGGTAGCAGCTTTGTAGTAGGCGGTGAAAACCTTGTACGGCTCGTTCTTTCCATTGAGGACTTGCCATGGCTCGAACAGCAGGCTGGCATTGAAACTGCGGGCATCAATTCCGTCTTTGACTAATGCGCCCTTTATATTTTTGTCGCGAATGATTGCTGCGGGCTCATAGCGACGATTCCAGAAAACGGCATGAGCACCTACTTCTTTGGCAAAGTCTCTGAGCACGGAGAGGCTGTAGCCGCGCTTTACGATCAGAGGCGAGCCGAGTCTGGCCAGCGTTTCGGCCAGCTCGCTCAATGAATGATGCAGCCACCAGCGAGTAGCCCCTCCCGGCTCCCAGTCACCCTCTTCCTCCGGCGACCAAATGAAGAGTGGTATCACCGGCGCACCACTGTCGGCCGCGGCGGACAGGGCCGGATTGTCGTCGATTCTTAAGTCTTGCCGGAACCAGACTATGGCGGGTGCTTTGCTGGGAGACGGAGACGGCATCTACTTTCTTTGCGAGGCGTTGATGCCTCTGGCGCAGTTCTTCATGTGTTCTGCTTCCGCTTCTCTGAAAGTCTTGGCGAGAAGGTCGGCATAACTTTCCAGTACTATGGCCACCTCAGGATGTTGTGGTCCGAGCTTCTTCATGCGGATATCCATGGCTCTTTGATAGAGAGGTTCGGCATCTTCGTAGAGCTGTTGGCGTTTGAGAATATCGGCGAGCGGATAGAGGCATGACGCTACTTGCGGATCGTCTGTACCAAAACTGCGTTCGCGAAGCTCGACCAATTTTCTAAAGAGCGGCTCGGCTTCTTTCAGTTTGTTCTGCTGGTAAAAGCAGGTGGCCAGCGCGTACATCGGCGGATCGATTCCGCTGTCGAATTCACCCAGTAATCGCCGTTTCATCTCCAGCAAACGTTTTGCGTGCTGCTCTGCGACTGCAAAACGCGAGAAGCTGATATAGAAATTGACCAGGTCGCTCAGATGATTGGCCATCTCGAAGTGATCATTGCCGAATACCTTTTCGGCAATGGCAAGAGAATCTTTGTAGTGTTGTTCGGCTTGAGCGAATTTGCCGTCCGTTTGATAAACCTTGGCCAGGTCGGTCAAGCTGGATGCTACGTCCGGATGTTGTTTTCCCAGCGCGCGCTCTTTCATCGAAAGAATTCGTTTGTATAGTTTTTCCGCCTCGCCCGTCTTGCGCTCCTGCAAATACATGTCGGCGAGGTGCTTCATCAGTGCCACTACTTCCGGGTGGGTCGGACCGAGAGTAATCTGCTTGCTGGCCAGCTTGCGCTCGAGGTAAGGCGCCGATTCTTGAGTGCGTCCTTGCAAGGTGAGGATATCGAGCAAATAATTCGTGATTGACTCGACTTCGGATGATTCCTGTCCCAGCGCGTTTTCGATCACGGGCAGAGCTCTTTCAAGGCACTGGCGTGCTTGTTCTAGCTTGTTCAGCTCTTTCAGTGCAAAGCCGAGTTGATGCAGCGAGGAGGCGGTTTCGGGATCGTCGAGACCAAGAGCGCGTTCTCTTATACGAAATGCCTTGGTGAAAATGGATTCGGCATCAGTGTACTTTTTCTGAGCCATGTAAAGCAGACCGAGATTGTTCAAGCTGGTCGCCACTTCCGGGTGGTCGGGACCCAAAGCTTTTGCGTACATGGCGGTTACTTTTCGGCAAATCGGCTCAGCTTTGCTGTGCTCGCCCATAAAGAAATAGAGTGCGGAGAGATTATTGAGGCTGGAGACGATGTCTTCGTGACCGGGAATGAGGTTGTCTTCGCGCAATTTCAGAGCACGAACATAAAGTGGCTCCGCGTCGGCAAACCGGGACTGCTCGAAATAGACCTCAGCCAGGTTGTCGAGAAGAATGGCCAGCGTGAGAGGATCAGATGCCGACTCTGCCTCTAGTAAGGCAGCTCGCATCATCTTTTCAGCCTCTGGAAAGTCGCCGGCTTGAAAAGCAGCAGCTCCTTTTTCAGCGTATTTCGTCCAGCTCTCGCTCATGCCGCAGTGCCAATAGCTCCCTGATGTCAGCAGATAGGATCCGCTGACTCAATAACAATTATGCACCCTGGGCAACGTTATGCCATTGTTTGTAGACTAAATCGTCAAAAGGACGGATTCTTTGCGAAAATTTCTCCACAAAAGCGAAATCGAGTGCCCGGTCAGTGCCCTATTTGCTTGGCATTTGCGGGAAAGGGCTTTTGAGCGCCTGACCCCGCCTTGGTTGGATGTTCATGTTAAGGGGATGCCGAAACTTCTCCAGGCTGGCCTGAGAATGGATTTAACGATCCGCAAATACGGCGTTCCGGTCAATTGCCGGTTCGAAATCACCGAACTAGAGACTGATAAGAAATTCGTCGATGTTCAAGTGCAAGGTCCATTCGCCTATTGGCGACACGAGCACAGATTCCATGCGCTGGCGGACGAGCGCAGTCTGATGGACGACGAAATTCATTTCTCGTTGCCTATGGGATTCGCTTTCGATGGTTTTGTGGGGCCCTTTATGGAGCGCGACATGAGCAGGCTCTTTCGCTATCGCCATGAGGTGCTGAAACAGGACCTGGCTGCTTTCATGCGCAACAGGCTGAAGCCGAGGCAAAAGGTTCTCTTATTGGGCGAAAAATCTCCCTTGCTGGAGCCCCTCATGAGCTATCTTGCCACCCAGGGGCATTCTGTAGTGGCAGGCGGTCTTGAAAGGCAGCAAATCGAGGCGCTTAATGTCCATGAAGGCGCAAGCGTCTGCATCAATATAGTCGACCGCCAAGCTTCGGGCTTGCCTGCCGAAGATCTCATCTCTAAGCATCTGGTGAATGACAGGAGCCTGAATCTCTACATAGAAGTGCACGATGCTTATGCGGGCGACAATTCCAATGAAGATTTCGAGCGCCGTTGCCGGCCTTTGAGAGAGGCTTCGGTGCGTTGTCTCTATGTTCGTACCGGTGCGATTCTTTCGCCTGCTTTCGGTGTCCTGAAGACAAATCGCAATTGGCGCAGCCAGACACTGCCTTGGATTGCCGTTGATGATGCGCTTGGGGCAATTGAGCTATGTATGTTCAACGAGACGGTAACCGGGCAGATACATATGTCTGCGAATCAGAAGAAACCGCCGACAAAAGAATTCAAAACGCTTTTCGATATCGAGTATCCATTCCGTTACTCGACGTTGAAAGAGGCTTTAAATCATGTTCTTGAATGAACTAGTGCTTAACGTAAAAGAGAACCGCAAGCCCTGAGGAGACAATCAGGAAAATTCCCCAGAAGATCAGCGCACGCAAATTCATTGTCTTTTCGTCGAGAGCGCGCAGTTGTTCCGCCACAGCTTGGTCCACTTTGTAATCTTCTTCTTTCTCACCCGGGTTGGGGTCCATTGCCCGAATGCGGTTGAGCGTGTTTTTGCCCATTGCCGCTTCCATGCTGGCAGGCAGATTGGGCATCAAGTTGATGATTTGCGTGATACGCAGCTTCAGACTTTGATCCAGATCTGCAAGTCCGTGCTCGGTGTAGTCGTAGTAGTTGAAATTGCCTTCTTCCACTTCCAGCAATTTCTTGATCGCGGCATAGCCCTTTTCGCTAGTACCGTTGATCTTTCCACCGGTCAGAAAAATGCCGTGGAAAACTCCGATTTCACCTTCGATATGCGGCTTCGTTCCGGAGATTACCAGAATGCCACTTTCTACTTTCTGCAGCTTGAGAAGAGTCCAGAGGACTTCGCGTGTTCTTCTGTTCTGCCAGATTTTGCCCGACTGGACCGACCGTGCCTTCGCCATTGTTACCTGACTCAAATCGTATTACCTGTTTTTGCCCAAACTAAGAGGAACAGTAAAGAGATCTTAGCGTAGTCCCGATACTGTGGGCTTTATTTCCTCTCAAACTTTCAGCGTCAATGTCACAGGGCAATGGTCTGAACCCAGTACAGCAGCCTCGATTGAGGCATGATCGGTGATTTTTTCCAGTGCCTTGTGAATGAAGAAATAATCGATGCGCCAGCCTACATTCCTTGCTCTGGCGTTTGTCATCATGTGCCACCAAGTGTAGTTGTTTGCTTTCTGGTTGTATATGCGAAAGGTATCGATGTGTCCGGCTTTTTCGAAACGGTCCATCCAGTCGCGTTCTTGCGGCAAGAATCCGGATATCTTGTGGTTATCCTTTGGGTGAGCTAAATCGATTTCTTTGTGGGCTGTATTGAAATCGCCGCAAACGATCAGGCGTTTGCCTTCTTTCTGCAGTTTCTGGGAATACTTGAGAAAAGCTTCGTAGAATTCCATCTTGTACGCAAGCCGCTCCGGGCTTGCTTTTCCATTCGGAAAATAGATGTTGGCCAATAGAAAATCGCCGTAGTCCGCAATTACCGTGCGCCCTTCGTTATCGAATTTCGCAATGCCGAAACCGTTCAGTATCTGCTTCGGTTTTTCGCGCGTGTAAATTGCTACTCCGCTGTAGCCTTTCTTTTCTGCGTGGCTGAAGTAGGAAGTGTAGCCTTTGCGCTCCATCAATTCTTTGGTCAGTTGATCGGCGCCGATTTTGGTTTCTTGCAAGCAAACGACGTCATATTTTTCTTTCTCTTTCCATTCGAAAAAGCCTTTTTTAGCGATTGCTCGCAAGCCGTTTACGTTCCAGGATGCAATTCTGAATTTCACGATAGATACCGATTCTGTACACAACTCAGTATTAAAACGCGCTCAAAGCTTCGATGGGGACTTCTTTGCAAATTGTTCTTCAATTAAACGATAAGAAAAAGCGCCACGCCTCACGCGTGACGCTTTTCAATTCTCATCAGGTGCTGTTGCCGCTCTTACTTGGCTGTCGCCAGGGAATCGCAAGCTTCTTTGACGCCCGGATGGACGATCTCGCCTTCGTGAATGTTGACTCCCAGAGCCAGGGCCGGATCGTCGAGGCAGGCTTTGTAGCCCAGCTTGGCGAGCTTCAATGCATACGGCATCGTAGCGTTGGTGAGCGCTCTGGTCGAGGTCCACGGTACG
Source organism: Candidatus Obscuribacterales bacterium (assembly GCA_019745505.1). GTDB lineage: Bacteria > Cyanobacteriota > Vampirovibrionia > Obscuribacterales > Obscuribacteraceae > QKMZ01. The sequence goes on from JAIETE010000185.1 coordinate 14,178, forward strand.
GCACCGGGGATATTGGCTACGCCGTAGTGAACAACGCCGTCGACCACGTAGATCGGGTCTGAGTGGGTTGTGGCGTGGATGGTCTCGATGCAACCGCCCTGGTCGACTGCTACGTCGACGATGACGGAGCCTTCTTTCATCTTCTTGATCATGTCTTTGGTGATCACGCGCGGAGCGGCTTTGCCCGGAAGCAATACGGCACCGATAACCAGGTCTGCGCTCGGAAGAGCTTCTTCGAGGTAGTGACCGACAGAGAATACGGTGCGCACTTGACCGTTGAAAATATCGTCGAGATAACGCAGACGCTCGAGGTTGACGTCGAAGAGTGTAACGCGAGCGCCGAGACCGAGAGCGATCTTGGCTGCGTTGGTTCCGACTACGCCACCACCGATGATGATTACGCGCCCTGGCTCAACGCCCGGAACGCCACCGAGAAGGATGCCGCGACCGCCCATCGGACGCTCGAGGTAATTGGCACCGATTTGCGCGGACAGACGTCCGGCAATTTCGCTCATCGGTGTGAGAAGCGGCAGGGTGCCGTTTGCCAGTTGAACTGTTTCGTAGGCGACGCAGGTAGCGCCGGTTTTTGCCAGGTCGTGAGCCAGTTTGGGCTCTGCGGCCAGGTGCAAGTATGTGAAGAGCAATTGCCCCTTCTTGAGCATCGCTACTTCACTTGCTTGGGGTTCCTTGACCTTCATGATCATGTCCGATTCGCCGAAGACGCTCTTCGCATCAGGCAAAATCTTCGCGCCGGCTTTTTCGTATTCTTTGTCGCTGATACCACTGCCGACACCAGCATTTTTCTCAACGTAGACTGTATGTCCGGCTGCAACCATGGCGCTCGTCCCTGCCACGGTCAGGGCAACGCGGTACTCGTTGTTCTTGATCTCTTTCGGTACACCAACCTTGGCCAAGGTTCAACCCTCCATATTTGGTTTGATGATTTTTGAATCCTACAAAAACGCTTAAAGTCGCTAAAGCCCGTAAATTCTAGCCTGACAATATGACTATTGGATATTGTCTTGATACTTGTTTTAGTTTTTGCGAGTATTGCGAGACTTTAGAGTCAGTTATTACGGGTTGGCAACCCGTTCCCACAAGGCAGGCGTGAGAAATGGCAGAGAAAAATGGTAAGGGCGCACTCGTTGTAGTGGCGGGTGCTCGGACTGCGTTCGGTTCATACGGCGGAGGCTTGGCCTCTCAAACGGCTACCGACCTGGCTGTTGCAGCATCAAAAGGAGCAATAGAAAGAGCCAAGATCGATCCTGCAAAGGTCGATGAAGTTGTTATGGGCAACGTTTTACAGACCAGCAAAGATGCCATATACCTGGCCAGGCACGTGGGACTACGTTCAGGCGTCAAGCAAGAGAGCCCGGGTCTCATTCTCAACCTGCTCTGCGGCTCCGGTGTTAAGGCAGTAGCCACTGCCGAAATGCTGATCGACGCCGGGCAAGCCGAAGTCGTACTTGCCGGCGGGACCGATTCTCTTTCCATGACTCCATATATGAGCTGGGGCATGCGCTGGGGGGCTCGCATGGGTGCCACCGAAATGTTCGATGGGCTTGACATTCGAGACACCTTGCCGAATGCGTCCATGGGTGAGACGGCTGAAAATCTGGTGGAGCGCCACAAAATCACAAGAGAGGAACAGGACCAATTCGCCGTCGAATCGCAGCAGCGTGCCAAGAAAGCGCAGGACGCCGGCGTGTTTGCCGATGAAATCGTTGCTATGGAAGTTGCGGCAGGAAAAGGTAAGACGAAAGTAATCGATAAGGACGAGCACATGCGTCCCGAGACTACTCTGGAGGGCTTGGCTAAATTGAAACCGGCTTTCAGAAAAGGGGGCTCGGTGACGGCAGGCAATGCCTGTGGCATCGTAGATGGTGCAGCGGCCCTGGTCGTTACTCGCGAGAAAATAGCTGAGAAGCAAGGCTTGGAGCCCATGGTCAAGGTTCTCTCCTGGGCTGTAGTCGGTGTTCCTCCGGAAATCATGGGTATCGGTCCGGTGCCGGCTATTCCTATGGCGCTGGAGAAAGCCGGGTTGAAGATGGAAGACATCGATCTTTTTGAAATCAACGAAGCCTTTGCCGGTCAGTATCTTGCTTGCGAGAAGGAATTGAAACTTGATCGCAGTCGCGTCAATGTCAATGGTGGAGCAATAGCGCTCGGGCATCCATTTGGAGCGACAGGCGCCAGACTGATTCTTTCTATGGCGCTCGAGCTCAGACGCCGAAAAGCCAGATACGGAGTGGTCAGTCTCTGTATCGGTGGTGGCATGGGTATTGCCATGGTTTTGGAAAGAGTATAAGAGTGCGCATGCCTAGCAAAAAAGCCGTCGGTGCGACGGCTTTGTATATCATTCGGTTTATGCGCTCAGAGCTGCCTAGCTGCCCCAGTAGGTGACATAGGGATTGGGGCGAGTAGCTTTCGGTTGCTCATAGCCTTCGCGGGTGTAGACGTATTTCTTCTCCACCTCTTCTTTCTTTTTCTTCTTATTAGTGGTTTGAGCCACTTGAGCTTGACCGTTTACGTAGACGGCCGGTGTAAGAGATGGGGTATACGCAGGCGGCGGCGGCACGAAGTAGCTTCTAGAGCCACCTTTTCTCTTGCCTTTCGCCTCAACTTCCGGAGCGCACACGAGATTGACCGACGTTGCCACCAGAGCGAGCATAGCGACGTACAAGGAAGGATTCCTAAAGACCATAAAAGACCCCCGTACCCGGAGTTCTGATAACTCCGGTCATCAAGAGCAGACCATAAGTAATCTTACCATCTAGACAGAGTATATAGGGTGGGACTGGAACCCGGTGTAAACGGTGCAAAGCACAGCACTGCCTGGTCCCGGCAGATAAAACAATTCATTGCGCCACTTTGAAACAGCGCCTGATTTGTCCGTCGGCTATCTCGAGTGGGACTCTCTTGTCCAGCGAGTGGGGCGGCGAACCTTGCTTTGCTGGTCGCTGCTGTCCACATTTTGAGCATTTACGGACGGGTCCCATGTCGCCACGGACTCACCGAACCAGACTTGCAAGTCGTTGCAGGTTTTTGAAGCCGGCAGCTTGTGGGTCGGTGTGGGAGTGGGCATTTCGCTGGAAATCCTGCCGCGAGCCTCTTCAGCCATTTGAATGACTTGAGGTTGATGCTCGTGCAAAGGCTCTTCCGGTTGGTAAGCCTCTAGACGGTTGAAAGTATCCTTCCAGATTGTTTTAAGTTGCTCGGGCTTTTCCGCTGCTTCATTAGGTTGAGAGTTCCGTTTCAGCCATTTGAAGTTGAAAAAATCGCTCAGAGCTTGACGCCAGGTACACATAAAAAGCTCCTCTCAGTACATAAGGCTGCCTGAGATATGCCCATGGCACACGGGCGGTAACTTCTTGCTCTTGGAAATTAAAAAGATTAAAGACTGTTTATATTCAGTAACGGCAGGACTTCGCCGATAGTCGCCTCACTCTCCGGGTCGCAATCGATAAGAGAGGCCAGGGGCGGTACATCCGGGTGGATTTCGTTGGCGAGGTCCAGCTTCAACTGATATTCGCTGGGCGGCTCGAAGCAGGAGAGGCAGCGAGCTTCGTACTGAGCGTCGCCGACAAGAATCTGTTCGTTGGAATTGACCATGCGCTGGGTGCGGCAGGCGAAGTCGGAGCCACATTTGCGGCAGACCGCCAGCAGTTTATCGACCCGGTCGGCAATTGCCAGAAGTTCGGGGATCGGACCGAAAGGTTTGCCTCTGTAATCGAGATCGAGACCGGAAGCGATGATTTTTTTCTTCTGACGCAAGAGCGCCAGCACTACTTCAGGCACGTCATCCGAGAAAAACTGGCACTCATCCATGCCGATTACCACGGCATGCGACGAATATTTGAGAATGTCCCGGGCTGTCTCCACGACAATCGCTTTTGAAGCCAAACCATTGCGCGATTCTATTTGATTGGGTTTCGAACGCGTGTCGGTAGCCGGGCGAACGATGATTGTCGGCAGATACGCCAGGCGGGCGCGTTCAATTCTGCGGATGAGTTCGCTGGATTTCCCAGACCTCATGCAACCGACGATCATCTCGAATCGATATCCAGTCAGCATAAACTCGGATCTACCTCGAAAGTGTTTCCAGAAGGGGTGCGTCGAAGATTCAAATATTACCGAATAACCGGCTGACAATACCTGAAGAAAACGCGCCCCGGAGTTTCATATTTCTTCATATGAAGTAAACGTCAGTGCCGCTTTGTTGGGCAGACAACATGAGGAAGTCGTGCAATAATGCGCCGCCCGATCGATGGACGCCGTTTTAGCTTGCACCGCCAGTAGTATCAGAATCGTCGGTGGACGAAAATGCGGCATTCATGCCGGTCAATTCTTTATATGAAAGCATGCGGTCCAATTCCTCTTTAGGAATAAGCCCGCGTTGCGTGACCAGTTCCTTCAGCGTCAAATCGGCTTGCTCCGCTTCGCGGGCCAATTCCTGAGCGCGTTTGTCACCGAGTCGCTTGCTGACCACTGCCAGGACGACGCCGGCTTCTTCCATTTGCAAATTGCAAGCTGAATGATTGGCGGTAATGGCGCGCAAATACTTGCTGTTGAAAGGCTCAATCGTGCTGCGCAGCAAGTCGACGGACTGCAGAATGTTGTGAATGATAAGCGGCGTCATCACGTTTGACTCGAACTGGCCTGATTGCGCCGCCAGTCCCACTACTATATCGTTGCCGAAAACCTGGCTGGACGCCATGTTGATGCATTCGACCAGGGTGGGAATGCGGCGATTGGGCAGTGTGTTCGGACGAATCAGCGAACGCTCGACGATCAATTCGGGTGCCGTGATTTCATTCAATCCGGTGCGCGGGCCGGAAGACAGAAGGCGCAGATCATTGCCGATTTTGTTGAGCTCGACCGCCAGTTCTTTCAGGGCCGACGAAAATTCCACGAAATCAGACATCGATTGGGAGATGCGGAAAAAATCGTCGGATTGTCTAAGGCGGATGCCCGTGTACTGAGAAAGGCGCTCCACTGCTGCCTGTATGTAGCGGGTATCGGCGCCCAATCCTGTGCCTACATGAGTGGCTCCAATATTCAATTCGGTCAGTCCGGCACTGGCCTCTTTCAAGCGCTTCAAGCAGCGCTCGATCGACGAACCGAAGGCGTTGAATTCTTGGCCGAGCGTGATTGGCAGTGCGTCCTGCAAATGCGAACGACCCATTTTTGTGACTCGTTCGAATTCCAGCGATTTGCGTCTCAGCAAGCGCTCCAAGTCGAGCAGCACTGGCTCGAAATCTTTGGCGGACAGCAGTACGGCGATGCGCATCGCCGTTGGGAAAACATCGTTCGGCGACTGCGCCATGTCGACGTGTTTGA
>JAIETE010000054.1 GCA_019745505.1 Candidatus Obscuribacterales bacterium
TTTTGGGCTCTCATACCGACACCAAAACGTTGATCGTTTTTCAGGCGGATAAAGCGGGATGTCTGGTGTCGCTTGTACGAATTCCTCTTGCAGTTTTGCGGATGGGACCGCTGCAGCCTCTGCAAGAGCGCTCTGTTCGAATGGTCTATGCGGAGCCTCCAGATAATTTGTGGCTCTCTAACAGAGTTCTTCGCATTTAGACCTTCCTGCCAATATTGATCCTTCTAGCTGTGAGCCTGCAGGCGGCTCGGCTAATGGCGCTGCTGTGCATTTTCCTTGCGCAAGCGCGGCATCACTTTTGACAGGTATCTATATGATTGAAAAATTGATTGCATTCTCTTTGTCTCATCGTCTTCTCGTCTCCGCCGCCACTCTGGCAGTCATCGCCGCCGGCATCATGGCCATGCTTAATCTGCCCGTTGATTCGTTTCCCGACGTCAGCAATGTCCAGGTGCAGATCATTACCGAGCCGGAAAGCATGGCCACAGAAGAGGTCGAAGCTCTGGTCACCTACCCGATAGAGAATGTTCTCAACGGTCTGCCTAAGGTGAAGAAAATCCGCTCCAGTTCTTCGTTTGGATTATCTGTAGTAACTGCGATTTTTGATGACGACACGGACGTATACTTTGCGCGAAACCTGATTCAGCAGCGGCTGACGTCTCTTTCCGGAATGCTGCCGGAACACTGTCCCCAACCTACTCTGGGACCGGTGATCTCGAGCTTCAGTCAGGTCTATATGTATTATCTGACCAGTTCGCATCATGACCTGACAGAGTTGCGAACGATTCAAGACTGGGATATCTCCCGTCGTTTGAGATCCGTGCCCGGTGTTGCCAATGTCGCTACTTTCGGCGGTTTCGTCAAACAGTATCAAGTGATTGTCAATCCACGCGAACTGCATGGTTACAAGGTTACTCTCAATGAGTTAGTGTCTTCGATTTCACAGAACAACGACAACGCGGGCGGCAATTTCATCGAGCAATCAGGAGAAGAAGTGATTATTCGCGGCATGGGGCGGATAAAATCGGTCGAAGATATTCGCAATATCGTTCTCAAAGAAGTGAACGGAACCCCCGTAACTGTCGGTCAGGTATCGCGGGTAGTGGTTGGCCAGGCCTTCAGGCGCGGCTCGGCATCCATGAATGGAGATGGGGAAGCGGTCACAGGCATTGTGTATACGCGCAAAGGTGTGAACACAAAAGCGGTCGTAGAGAGAGTCAAAGAGAAGGTAGAAGAAATTTCGCACAGCCTTGGCTCCGACGTGCGTATGGTTGCCTATTATGACCAGACCGAGCTGGTCGACAAGACAATCGAAACGGTAAAGGAGATCCTGATATTCAGCGGCGGACTTGTGATTGTCGTACTGACGGCGATCTTGTTGCATATCCCCAGCGCGCTCATAGTCTCGATCATCATTCCGCTTTCCTTGTTGTTCAGCTTTATTTTGATGAAGTATTCCGGATTGACTGCCAACCTTATGACGCTGGGAGCGGTCGATTTCGGCATCATTGTTGATGCCGGAGTGGTGCTTGTTGAAAATATCTTTCGCCACTTGGCGCGTGCGCATAAGGAATATGGCGACAATTTCGACCGCCTTGAGGTAATCAAAACTGCATCCGTGCACGTGGCCAAGCCGATTGTATTTTCGATCGGCATTATCATGTCTGTTTATTTGCCTCTTTTTGCGCTGGAAGGTGTCGAGGGCAAGATGTTTCACCCTCTGGCTCTGACTTTCATGTATGCACTGGCCGGATCGCTTTTGGCTTCCCTGACCGTGATTCCGGTATTGTGCTTTTGGGTGATGAGAGGACCTGTTAGAGAGAGAGAAAATCCTGCTCTCACCTTTGTCGTAGATCGATATTTGCCGCTTCTCAATACTGCAGTGGCCAATCCGAAGAAAACTCTTGGCGTTGCTGTTGTTGCTCTGGCGCTCAGCCTGGCTGTTTTCCCCTGGCTGGGATCGGAGTTCATTCCGTCGCTCGATGAAGGCCCGATTCTAGTGCGCATGAAGATGCCTGCCAGCATCTCTCATACTAATTCTATTGGCACGGTGAACAATATCGAACGCATGCTCAAGACCTTCCCTGAAGTAGCTGTAGTGGTCTCTCGAACCGGACGAGCTGTGACCGGACCGGGATTGGATGGGGTGGATTCCACCGATACCTACATCAGTCTTCATCCGAAAAGCAAGTGGACAACGGCCAGAACAAAAGAACAGTTGGTCGACATGATGGCCGCCAAGCTGCATGAAATCCCAGGATTGATGTTTAGTTTTTCCCAGCCGATAGCCGACATGGTAGACGATCTGATCGCCGGCATTAGAGCCGATCTAGGTATAAAAATCTTTGGCGATGATTTAAAAACTCTGGCCGGTCTTGCCGCCAAGATCGAGTCGGAAGTGAGTAAGGTGCAAGGTGCCGCGGATATGCAGCATGAGCACTTGCTGGGATTGCCGGAATTGAATATCGAACTGAAAAGACCCGTTCTGGCTCGATTTGGACTGAATACGGATGACGTTCTCGACATCATAAGAGTAGCCCTGGCCGGAGACAGGGTTACCGAGGTAATTGAAGGGACTAAGCGATTTGGGCTTCTTGTTCGATTCGAAAAAACCTATAGAGAGACGCCCGCACGCATCGCCGACATAATGATCGATACTCCCAAGGGTGCGCGTGTGCCGCTTGATCAGCTGGCCAAAATTGAGATGGAAAGAGGAGCCGTGACCGTAAATCGAGAGGACGGGCAGCGACGCACCGCTGTTATGGCTAATGTCAGAGGTCGTGACCTGGGCAGTTTTGTCGCGGAGGCGCAGAGCCGCGTGGCGAGACATGTCCATATCCCTAAGGGATACAAAATAATTTGGAGCGGGCAGTTCGAAAATCAGGAGCGAGCCATGAAGAGGCTTTCAATCGTGGTTCCTGTAGTTCTGGTCTTGATTTTTGTTCTCCTTTTCGCTTCATTCAATTCATTCAAGAATGCCGGTCTCATCATGCTGAACGTTCCTTTTGCCATGAGCGGCGGCATCCTGGCTCTCTTTCTATCTCATCAAACACTGTCAGTGCCCGCCATCATCGGTTTCATCGCTCTTTTCGGCGTGGCGGTTCAAAACGGCGTCATAATGGTGACCTATATAATGCAGCTCGAGCAGAGAGGCGCGTCAATAGATGAGGCTGTTATTCGCGGTGCGCAAACTCGTTTGCGACCGGTGCTTATGACCGCTCTGGTGGCAGTCGTAGGGCTATTGCCGAAAGTGTTTTTTCAAGGCACGGGAACCGAGGTGCAACGTCCACTTGCAACTGTGATTCTGGGTGGACTTGTGACTGCCACGGCACTGACTCTAATCGTCTTGCCCGCTCTTTACAAGATGCTCAATCAAGGCAAGGGGAAGAAAGAGAAAGCCGCCTAGAAAGCCTGATTACTCGGCTGCGCCGTCCAAATTCTTGTCGTCGAAAATTTCGGCGGCATGTGAGCCGTCGGCTTGCTTGCGCAGAATTTCCACTTTTTGTTCGGCGATTTTGAGAAACGATTCCAGTTGAGTGCTTAGCTCCATGCCGCGCTCAAACAAGCTCAGAGCACGCTCCAATTTGATTTCACCATCCAGCTCGCCGACCACTTGTTCGAGTTCTTTCAATGAACTCTCGAAATCAATTGTTTTTGCCATATGACTCACCACCTGTCTTTGCGCTCACCATTTTTCTTCAACGGATTCAATTTTGATCTTCAACTTGCCCTCGTGAAGCAAGGCTTCCAGAGTTTCTCCCGCTTCAACTTCGCTGAATGATCTGACCACACTTTTGTCGGCTCTTCTCAAAACCGAAAAGCCCCTGCTGAGAACGTTTAGAGGGCTCAGTGCAATCAGCTTTTCGCGGCTGGTCTTTAATTTGTGCTGGGCAGAAGCTATCTGCATTTTCAATCGAGCGTTGAGAGTTTGTCTGTGCGAAATGACGCGCTCATTCAATCGCTGAAGTCTTTCGCTATATCTGATTAGCGAATTGAGCGGACTGAGCCGCTCGACCTGGCGGCGGGCGGCGGCGAGCTTCTCGCTCATTTGTGATTGCAAGCGCCGGTCCAGCAGACCCCATTTGTCCATCAATTCGACGGTGCCTTTGGCTACCAGCTCTGCAGCGGCTGTAGGAGTCGGCGCGCGCATATCTGCAACCAGGTCGCAGATGGTGACGTCCGTTTCGTGTCCGACACCCGAAATTACGGGCACTGCAGCGGACAAAACGGCCCGCGCAACGACTTCTGTGTTGAACGACCACAAATCTTCAATCGAGCCGCCGCCTCTGGCAACGATGATGACATCGACATCCTCAATTTCCGACAATATGGCAATTGCCCTGGCGATCTCATCAACGCTGCCCTCACCTTGTACTTTGCAAGGAGAGATAAGCACGTTGACCGAACGATTTCGTCTTTTCAGCGTGTGGAGAATATCTCGAAGAGCTGCTCCGGCTGGGCTGGTTACTACGCCGATTCGGCGGGGAAACATTGGAATTGCACGCTTGCGTTCCGGCGCGAAGAAACCTTCTTTTTCCAATTTGGCGGCCAATTGATCGAAAGCCAGCTGCCATTCGCCTACCCCGACTGGTTCGAGTCCTGTCACGATCATTTGATAGGAGCCGCGGGGAGGATAAACACTCAGTTTGCCTCGAGCCACCATCATCAGCCCGTCTTCCAGTTTGAACTTGATTGATGAATTGGCATTCTTGAAGCATACGCAAGGCAGTGTCGCGTCTTGATCTTTGAGCGAGAAATACCAGTGCCCCGAGGGATAGACTTTCGCATTTGAAACTTCCCCTACTACATAAATGTAGGTGAATGTTTCCTCGAGGGTGTCCTTGATCAGACCGGTCAATTCCGAGACCGTCAAAACAGGCTGCATTCGGCTAACTTCGCGGGTGACGAACAACGCCCTTATCCTCGTAAGGTGAAGTGATGAATTTTCGAGGCACGTCTTATTAGACGAAATTTCCAGCGAAAGGGTTCATCGAAAAACATATTCTATCTAAAGGTCGAACTTGAAACATTGGCATGTTTGGAGCTGGCGGCCGGCAAGGGCGATGTGGATGTTGACTTCCTCCGGCGTGTCGATAAGAACTTTCTTTCGGGTTGGAAAGCAGATTATTGCCCGAACGCATAGGCGGTGCTGCTGTTTGCGTATATCCGGCGCGTATCCGATGCGCGTGCGATAGTGCGTGTTTTTGTCCGCTGATGTTGACTTGGAGCGGCTTGCTGAGCGGGTTTTACTAGCCTCAAATCGGGAAGATAGAACTTGTTGAATATAAAAACCAGGCAGTCAAGATGTGATTTCATTTGACCGCTGAAATTGCCATACTATATATTGGTATGACATACAAACGTAAGGTATCAGTTGAAGGGGGTGCTTCATGCACAGGACTTTGTTCACGCCTTCTATGGTCGAGGCTTTTCGCATCTGCAAAAAGGCATATCGAATCGGTCAGGCGCATTATGCCGAAGGAACCAATTCGGTAAAAGGCAGATTGAAGAGTTTGACCCGGCGGTTCATTCTGCGCGGACTTGCGGAGATTAATCGAGGCAAGCTTCAGAGCGTGAATCAAGTTCAAAAATACATGGGACAGCAATGGCCCATTGATCCTCTCGGTATTGCCACTCAAGAGCGTGAAAGTAATACGCGTGCATTTCTGTTTGCTTACAAGACGCTCACTCGTTATGTGAATAAGCCATACAGACCGGACGGTTCAGAGATTGTCGGGGTGGCGCAGAAAGTACGCGTCAGAGTTCCCCATTTGCGTGTTTATGTTGAAGACACAATGGATCTTATGCTCTGGTACCCGCACGAAAAACGTCTCGAGCTCGTGGACTATCAATTGAATCCGATTGCACACTACGATCCGCGTTGGCCGTCGGCAACCATACTGGTCAAGCAGTATCTTGCCGAGAGGCTGAAGATGCGTTTTCCGTACGAAAGGGTGACGCTTACTTTTGTACGTGCCGGAACAAAAGATCATCAACCTGTCAGTCTTACACTTGATGAGAGCATCTTTGCTTTGCACTGGTCCGAACTCATTAAGACCCTCGAAGCTATGAAAGAAGAATCCGAATTTCAGGGCGAATGCAGCGATAGCTGTCGCCATTGCGAAGCCGAATCAGAGAGCAAGGGAGATGAAATGTCGGTCAACGAAGCATATTCGAAGACTGCCTAAAGGAAAGTAGATTTAGCAAGCAGGCTCCAATCTGCAGCACCACAAGCGGTGTCAGGGTGGCTTTCGCGTTCCCGAGCGCGAGCAGCTATCCTGACTTCTGCTTGCTTTTGCCCGACTGGATATCCTTACGGCTGCCGCGGTTTTGATTACGTGTTGTTAAGCTTGTTTCCCGGCCGGCGGCGGCGCGCATATCCGATCTTCTCCTTGTCGCTTATGATCAAAGGTCAACTCGACAGGAATTGGACTATGACCAGAAATCCCGGCAATTCGGCTCAAGCATCCGAGGGCTCTCAAAAGTCGCTCTCCAGGGATAGTCGAATACCGGTCGACCTCTTGATTAGTCCGATTGCGGAGCTGGTCACCGCCGAGTCTCATGATGGGCCTGTGCGGGGCGAAGAGATGCGTGACATAAGACGTATTAAGGATGCGGCGATTGCTATCAGCGGCGGCCAAATAATTGCAGTCGGCAGTGCAGACGAAATCAAACATGCCGTCGTCACTGATTCGAACACCGAAATCATCGATGCCCGCGAGAATTTAGTCAGTCCGGGTCTGGTTGATGCCCATACGCATTTGATCTTCGACGGTAATCGGGCGGACGAATTTGTGATGCGTAGTCAGGGCAAGACTTACACGGAAATAGCAGCCGCCGGTGGTGGCATCGTAAAGAGTATGCGCGCCACGCAAAATGCTGATGTGGAGCGGCTTATCTCTTTAGGCAGAAAGAGAGTCGAGCGCATGCTCGAGTCGGGAACCACAGCCCTGGAGGTGAAGACCGGCTACGGACTGGAAGCGGAAAGCGAATTGCGTATGCTGGAGGCGATCTACCGCCTCAAATCTGAGTCGGCGCTGGATATTGTGCCGACTTTTATGGCGGCACATGCGATACCACCTGGAAAAGAGCGTGAAGGATATGTAGACGACATCGTCAATGACATGCTGCCGCGCGTGGTGGCAATGGCACAAGATCAGGCCGACCGTGAAGGTGTGCATGTAACACACATGCTGCCTTATGTAGACGTCTTTTGTGACCGCGGGTATTTCACTTTGGAAGATACGCGCAAGATCTTCCAGGCAGCGATCGCGCTTGGACTCAAACCTCGCGTTCACTCGGATGAATTTGTCAATTTGGGCGCCACTACTTTGGCAGTCGAATTGGGTGCCGCCAGCGCCGATCACCTGCTCAATGTCAGTGATGAGGAGATTTCCCTGCTGGCTAAGTCTTCGACCGTCGCTGTTTTGTTGCCTGGTACGTCTTTCTATCTGAATCTCTCCGAACACGCACCAGCAAGAAAGATGATCGAGGAGGGGGTAGCGATAGCACTTGCTACCGACTATAACCCTGGCTCGTGTCACATATCCTCTTTGCCCTTTGTTTGGGGCTTGGCGTGCCTGCATTTGAAGATGTTGCCTGAGGAAGCCCTTACCGCCTTAACGGTCAATGGTGCCTGGGCGATCGGGCTGGGTCGGAATATCGGACAACTGAGACCCGGCTATCAGGCCGACGTCACCATATACGATGTAAAACAATTGGAAGAAGTCCCCTACAACATCGGTTGGAACCCTGTTAAACAGGTGGTAAAGAAGGGGCGGACTGTCTATAGCAGATAGATACACTGGGGTGTCTTTGTGCCACCACCGGTAATATTTTTTTTTCGGGAAAAAAACTTTCCCGATTTACTTGTCTTATTATCGCCTTTAGTTATAATTCTAGAGGCGCCACCACGGACGGGGCCATTTCAGAAAAAACGGTTGGTTCGATGCAACAGGCAATGAGAACTGACGGTTTCCTGGCAAGTTTTTAAATCCAGAGCGGGGGATACGGACTGATGGCAGAGAGCATGCGCAAACAGGAAGACTCTTCAGTATCGGAAGACCTGGTAGCGCTCGAAGGATTTGAAGAGTTTTTTGATGGTGACGCAGAGGCCACAGTCGGAGCGCCCGTTGATACCACAGTTAGTGGTGAAGCTATGCAGCAGCAAGTCGAGAAGCTGCTGGAGCGGATGACGGAGCTGCTTTCTTTCAGTGTCGACCAAAGAGTAGAGACCGCCAGAATGGCTACTCAGCTGATCGATAATCAGCGTCAACTGATTGCCACTCAGCAGATACTGATTCGCTTGATGGAGCGCTCTATCGATCTGACCAGGCATATCAGCTCCATAGAGGAGAAATTGCCGGTGCTTTTTGAATTGCCTCGCACGGTCGAGAGCATTCGCCAGAGATTGGTGCAAATGGAAGGCGTTGAGGTCGAATAGTCGGCCGCCTTCAGCCGTACAACCAGGCCGCGGCAGCTCACTCAGGTTAAATTCTGTGGTGGTTCTCCCACTACCGGCGTTTTATACGTATTTACTTTGTTTAGGAAGATCGTAGTATTGCCTGGACGGAGCCCGCGCAGTGACTGGCACCGTTTGAGGAGCACTCGATGGAGCCTGGCGGCAGCGAACCCGGCGGATTTAACAGTACCGGAGGACAAGACTTCGGTTATGTGAGCGATTTTGGTTTTGACCATGACCATCATGACGGGCATGGCGATCACGGGCATGGCGATCATGGCCATGACCATTTCGGCGACGATCATGGCGGCGACCACGATCATGATCAAGATCATGATCGCGACCACAATCATCAGGGTCAAGGCCAGGGGCTCAAGGGCCTGATTGCCAAACTGCTCGGATTGGAAAAGGATGCCGGTGCCCTGGGTGGCGGTGAATCTGGTGGTGAAGCCGGTTCACATGCAAGTGAGCCGGGCGCTCCTCCTTCTCAGTCGGTGATGTACAGCAATGCGCTTGCCGGTATCAGTCTTTCCGAAGCCTTCAAAGGCATTCGCGTTACTCCGAATTTCCTCTATCTATGCCTGTTTGCAGGATTCACACTCTGGCTGTTCGTCGTCTACTGGATCCGTCACAATGAGCCTCTGGCCAATCAAGTACTTGGTACTTACAGTGCCAACACTCGCCACACAGTCGATGACAGACGGCTTCTGAACAGCGTCAAGGATGCGATGCCGTTCCGTACTTCTTCCACCTTCGGGGACATTTACACTCCCAATTCACCTCATGTTCCGGCAATCAAACCGATCGACCAGGAACTCATGATGCGGGCCAACAACGCCAGACCGCTGCCTGCTCAATCGATGCCGGGCGCCGCACCACAGACTTTGCAGCAAAAATTGCTGAGCACGGCGGCTCGCCAGCCCTACCAGATGTCCGCTGCCACAGCCCAGTATGCCAATCAGTTCGTCCATCAAAGCGTCAATCAAGCCCAAATGCAATCAGGTTTTCCGCAGGCTCCGATGCCGCAACAACAGTATCCGACCGGAAACTCCTATCCCGCTTATTCGCCGTCAGCTCACGCCGGAGCCTATCCCAATACGATCGCCGCTGCCGGATCTTATTACCCGATGCCCCAGCAGGCAGCAAGCGGCCAGCCTGTCTACGCGCCGCAACCGATGATGACCGCTCCGCACGGAATGGGTGTTGCGCCGCAGCAGTTCGGCGCTGCCGGTCAAGGTGTGCCCTATGGAAATCTCGCCCCCGCTCGCTACAAGACGGTGATCAACCGTTGAGACGGGAGAGCTTTACCGCTCCGGTAAGTCGAAATTTCTTTTTGCAAGCGCTTCTATCTCTTTCAATTCCGTGCTTGAAAGCGCCTTCAGGTCGGAAGCCGACAGGTCTTCTTCGGCCTGTTGAGGTGTTTTCATGCCAGGTATCGTTACCGACACTTCCTTTAGAGAGAGCACGAATTTGATGGCTGCCTGGGTGAGTGTGCGTTTTTCTTTTTGCAGGAATTCCAATCTTCTGGCAGCTTCTATGCGTGCCTTTATATAGTCCGGCGGCCAACTCTGGCGAACATCGCCATCTTCAAAGGACGTTTCCTTCACTTGTGCGAACTTGCCGGTAAGGAATCCATTGGCCAGAGGCTCTCTTGCGATAATCGCGCAACCGACTGCAAAAGCTGACGGCAAGAGTGTCTCGACCGGGCGGCTATTGAAAATGTTGACAGGTATCTGAATGCAGTCCGGCTGGCTGACTGCCAGAGCCGTCATGCCCTCAATAGGATCCAGAATCGAAATTCCCCAGGCCCTTATCTTTCCTTCGCGCTTGAGTTCCTGCAAGGTGCTGTATGCGCTTTCCTTCTTTAGCAGTCGAACCGGAGGGTTATGCAATTGGTAGACGTCTACATAATCGGTCTGCAGCCGGTCCAGGCTCTTTTCCAGTGCAAATCGGATGTATTCGTCGGTAAATGTCTGAAAACCCCCGCCTTGATAAAAATCACTGCCGACCTTGGTGGCCACGATTACGCGGTCGCGTTTGTTTTTGAGGGCTTTTCCTAAAAGTGTTTCACTGTGCCCGAAACCATAGACATCGGCTGTATCGAAAAAATTGCAACCCAGCTCCAGGGCTTTGTTAATGGCATCCAACGAAACTTTGTCATCGGTGGAGCCATAGCTGTTGCCGTGCTCGTTGCCGCCAATTCCCCAGCCGCCGAAGCCAACTTCGGAAACTTTTATGCCAGTACTGCCGAAATCTCTGTATTTCATGCCCCTATGTCAGATGTCTTTACGAAGTTTGTCATTTCAATAAATTGCTCACGCGGTATGAAAAGCTTGATGGATAGACGGCTTCACGCCTATTTTGCGCTTATGAGTCTTCATACAACTGCTTCATTATTCATGAATACTGTCACAAGTTCGAAGATCAGTGTATTACAATAGCCGATTGGCTGACGGGAACTCTGGAGACCGAATTTTACTGATGGATGTTTATGACATAACCATAGTCGGCGGTGGTCCGACTGGCTTGTTTGGAACTTTCTACGCGGGTCTCCGTGGGCTCAAGACGAAAGTAATCGATGTCTTGCCGGAACTTGGCGGGCAGTTGACTGCACTCTATCCTGAAAAGTACGTTTATGACGTAGCAGGACACCCGAAAATTCTTGCTAAAGACCTGGCGAAGAACCTTGGCACTCAATCGCAGTTGTTCAAGCCTGCTCTCTGCCTGGGCGAGAAAGTTCTGAACATGCAAAAAATTGAAGGTGATATTTGGCAGGTAACTACTGACAAGACTGCCGAGCATTACACCAAGACAGTTTTGCTGGCTCTGGGAGCCGGCGCTTGCGTGCCCAAGAAATTGGATATCGATTACGACAAAAATCTTGAGGGCGACGGGATCTATTACGCGGTTAAGAACAAAGAGAAATTCCGCGACAAGAAGGTTCTTATTGTTGGTGGCGGAGACTCCGCGGTGGACTGGGCTAACGAGTTTTCCCAGATTGCCAAGAATGTCACACTGATTCACCGGCGCGATCAATTCCGCGCTGTGCAAACATCAGTGGAGGAGATGAAGCGCAACAAAATCGATATCAAGACTTTCTACGAGATGAAGGAAATCCAAGTATCGAACGGCAAACTCGACGGCGCGGTCATCTTCGACAATCGCACCGGTAAGGAAGAGCAGATGCAGATCGATGCAATCCTTATCAATATAGGATTCGTTATCAATCTGGACTTCTTGAAAAGCTGGGGCATCAAGATGGACGGCAACGCTATTACCGTCAATGAAAAGATGGAAACAAATTTGCCGGGTGTCTATTCCGCAGGTGATATTGCTGCGCACACAGCTAAGCTAAAGCTGATTGCTACGGGTGCGGCGGAAGCGGCGACTGCAGTTAATTTTGCGGTTACTTTCATCAATCCCTCGGCGAAAGTCTTCCCTGGACACAGCTCAAACCTCAATTTGTCGATCTAGTTCGAGATTGCTTGGGAATTTTGTCCCCATCTGTCCCAATCTAGAGAGCCGGAAAGCGGATTGCAATTTTCGTCCAATTTTTGGCGCCCATTTTCTCTTGCGCCTGGATTCTGAAATCCAGCGAAGGTGATAGGCTCTGTGGGCGATTTTTGATTGCCGCACCCTATTGCCAGATTCTGGTCGCCCAAGACCCTGCTACGCTAAATGTTGTATATCTGTATGCGCTCTACGCTATATGTAGTGCCATACAAATGTAGTATAATGTTTGATACGCCAGCAAAATTTGTCGAATTGGTCGCCTCTGGACCAGAAAAGACGTAGGGCGAATTGGAGGGTCCGTATGTTTTCGGAAAACGCCCTTAAGGT
The DNA here is from genome assembly GCA_019745505.1 of Candidatus Obscuribacterales bacterium. Taxonomy (GTDB): domain Bacteria; phylum Cyanobacteriota; class Vampirovibrionia; order Obscuribacterales; family Obscuribacteraceae; genus QKMZ01. Next base: position 12,302 of record JAIETE010000054.1, read on the forward strand.
TCTTGAAAAACGATATTTGCTGCGTGACGAGCACGGATCTTTGAAAGAAACGCCCGAGCAATTGTTCAGGCGGGTAGCGAATGCAGTCGCTTCCGCTGAAAAGGCCTGGGGCAAGTCGGATGCCGAAATTCAAGAGCTGTCCGAGCGCTATTTCCAGTCTATGTATAGCCGTTCGTTCATGCCCAATTCACCTACCCTCATGAATGCCGGAAAGAAGGGCGGCCAATTGTCTGCTTGTTTTGTGTTGCCCGTGCCGGATTCGCTCGAAGGAATTTTCGACACTTGCAAGAATGCAGCACTTATACACAAGACCGGCGGTGGTACCGGTTTTTCTTTCAGCCGTTTGCGTCCTGCCAATGATCGAGTTGCTTCCTCTACCGGAGTGGCTTCCGGTCCGGTCAGCTTTATGACTGTGTATGACGCCGCTACCGAAGCGATTCGTCAGGGTGGTACCAGGCGTGGTGCCAATATGGGAATGCTGAGAGTCGATCACCCGGATATTGAAGCGTTTATCTCATGCAAGCAAGACACTGACCGGCTCAACAATTTCAACATCTCTGTCGCCGCTACGGACAAGTTTATGCAAGCGGTGGAAAAGGATGAGGAATTTGATTTGGTTCATCCTTCATCAAAGAATGTAATTAGATCGCTCAGAGCAGTGGAGCTTTTTGAGCGAATAGTGCAAAACGCGCACAATACCGGCGAGCCCGGACTGATCTTTATCGACAGGATCAATAAAAGCGATCCGATAGAGGAAGCTTTCGATGTGAGAGGCAACGCGATTCCCGGAACGGAGGAGATTGAGGCTACAAATCCTTGTGGGGAGCAGCCTCTCGGACCCGGTGATGCTTGCAACCTGGCCTCTATCAACCTGGCGCAATTTGTCGATCGCCAGAAAAAAGATTTTGACTATTCACGACTTAGAGAGCAAATCGAGCTTTCTGTGCGCTTCCTCGACGATGTCATATCGGCCAATAGTTATCCACTGAAATTTATCGAGGAAGCTACTCTCAACAACAGGCGTATTGGTCTCGGCATTATGGGCTGGGCCGAGGCACTTATTTTGATGGGCATTGTTTATGGCGAAGAGGCATCTGAGAAAAAAGCGGACGAGTTGATGCGGTTTATGAATGATACCGCCCATGATGCATCGGAAAAATTGGCATTGGAAAGAGGGGTGTTTCCCAATTGGCAGTACAGCCGCTGGAAATCAATCGATCGACCAATGCGCAATGCGACCGTTACCACTATTGCTCCGACCGGCACGATATCAATTATCGCTGGTACTACATCTGGTATCGAGCCTCTCTTTGCCGTCTGTTTCATAAGGCGTGTGATGGAAGGTACAGAGCTGGTTGAGGTGAATCCTCTCTTTGAAGAGGTCGCCAGACAACGAGGTTTTTACTCAGAGGCTCTCATGCAAGAGATAGCCCAAACTGGCATCGTATCGGGTAACGAGTCGGTACCGGAAGACGTCCGCCGGCTGTTCGTCTGCTCGCACGATATCTCTTATTCCGAGCATGTCCGTATGCAGGTCGCCTTCCAGAAGCACACCGATAATGCCGTGTCCAAGACAATCAATTTCCGCGAAAGCGCCACCGTAGATGAAGTGAGAGAAGCATATCTTTCCGCTTGGAGAGACGGTTTGAAAGGGATCACCGTTTATCGCGATAACTCGAGACCGTTGCAGGTTCTCAATATCGCATCGACCAGAAAGTCCGGCGGGGGAACCAGGCGAGGCGAGTGTTGTGATTCGGATTCAGAGGCTGTTGATTTTGATGGAGGTATTGGCCGGCTTCCGTCTTCTTGCGACGCGACTTCACCGGCTTGCCATGCAGAGCCGGCCAAAAGTCCTCAGCCTGCCAATCCCAGACCGAGCTTGGAGAGGCCTGAGAAGTCGGCAAAAAAGTCGCAAATTGCCAAAATTCAGGGGACTGTGGTTAGTCCCCGGTTGCAGCGCAGTCTGACAAAATATCCAAGCCTAAATTCACTGACTTTCTTCGAGTCTTCGCACGAACCTAAGTTGTTCAATAACTCTAATGATCGCCAAAAGGCTATGCCTTCAATATCTGGTTGTCCGGAGTGTGGCTATGGAAGCGGATTCATGGCCTATCAGGAGAGCTGCTGTCTCTGTTTCTCCTGCGGTTATACTATGTGTTGACGAGGCCTGACTGTTGTACGACAGGATTTGTGCCAGAGAAACACACAAGCAAGTGATGAGGGATCGGATAATGTCTATCCTGGTTGATCATGAGATTAAGCAAGAAGTAGCGGATGGAAAGCTCATCATCGAGCCCTATTCCGAGGCTCTCATCCAGCCGAATTCTTATGATGTTCGTCTGGCCGACAAATTCTCATGGCATGAGGCGGCGGATCAAATTATCGATCCATACGATTCTGAGACTGTGCTCAATGGGTTGGTTCATGTAACTGATGACGACATCGTCATCCAGCCCCAGCAATTTATCCTCGGCGCTACCCTTGAAGCCTTTTGCCTGCCGGATGACATCGTCGGACAATTGACCGGCAAGTCCAGTCTGGCTCGTCTGGGCGTCATGGTCCACGTGACGGCCGGATTCATCGATGCAGGCTTCAGTCATCCTCCGGCTCAAATAACTCTGGAGATAGTCAATGTCGGCAACCGTCCTGTACGTCTGCATGCCGGTATGTCTATTGCTCAAATGGTTTTCACGCGCACGGCAGTCTGCAATACGCCATATCACCGCAAGCCCAACGCCAAGTACAACGGGCAACCGGCGGCGGCGCACAGTCGTTATTACCTGAACAGCGCCACGTAAACAGCGTTTTCAATTTCTATTTTGGAATTGCCCGGCGGTAATCGATTTGCCGGGCATTTTCTGCCGATTTTTTATCTACATTCTGCCCCGACCGTGCACGTTCGCCCGGTTGGGACTCCAAGCCCCGCCTGGCTTTGCCGGCTTGATTAACGAATGTTAATATGGCGATGGGAATCCTCCCATGCCCGAGGGGATTACACGCATTGTTCCGGCGGTGAGGCGCCTCTAATATGTCTGCAGTGTCAGGGCGAGCCGAGTCGCCCCCCCAGCGCAAGATTGGAGAGATTTCTGGAGGTTTCGCACATGGGTGGCGGACTTGAGTACAACCCTTACGAGCTGCAACCAGCTGCAGGTCAGGACGACGCGGCGACACAAGCCCGCAATGCGTCTTTGCAGGCTGATGCCAATATGCAGCCGAGCGATTATCAACGAGCTCAGTACCAAGCAGGGCAGGTTGAGAAGCCATATGGCAATCAAGGTCGCGCTGTCTACGGCGGCGACGTTCAACAGACTTATAACCAGGGCAATCAGAACCCGCAACGCCCGACCAATAACGGGCAGTGGAGAGCTGTCTACGGCGGTGATGTAGGCACCACGTATAGACCGGGCACCCCCCAAGATCAGAGCCAGACACAGAATCAGGGCCAGTGGAGAAAACCATATGGTGCCGATTCGCCTCTTGTAGTTCCGCCAAACGGCAATCAGCAAAGACCGCCAGAGCGCCCTGTTGTACAGCCCGGTGGGCAAAACAATGGTGGAGAAGTCGATCCTCTTACCGGTCAGCCACTGAGAAGACCAGGACAAGTTCAAGGCAATCCATGGGACAGACCGGCGAATGTACCCGGTCAGCAACAGCAAACCGGCGACGGACGTCAGCAGAACCTGACTCCGCAACAAGCCGATATCGCGCAAAAGCGCAAGATTGTCGATCAAGCTCTCGATTACAACACAGTCGGCTGGGGAGGCAACCTTGTCGCCGGCGGCTTGGGCGGTATCGTCGGTCGTCACACTGTGCCCTGGATCATGGATAAGGTAGGCAGCACGGTCAAGTTGGACGCCAAAGCAGAGCCGACCAATTTCAGAGAAAGAGTAGTTCGTTACTGGCAAGACAATCACGATTCGGCTCGTTGGAATAGATCCGATTTGGAATTCGCGAGAAAGTCGCTTGATGGCGCTGAAGGTCTCGCGAATCGGATGAAGGATTTCCATGCTCCGACGATTGAGGCTCTCGAGACGGCAACCGAAAGAGCTAAATTGATGGAGCCTTTCACGAAGGCATCAACTGTCGGCAACAAAACTGCAATCGCCGAAGCGCTGGAGACAGTCAAAGGTGCAAATACCGCAGGCTCAAAGCCGTTCTTTACCGCAGCAGAAATGGAATTGCTGGAAGAAACGGTCAAGAGCGGCAAATTGCAAACCGGTGTCGTTGATGCTTTCAATGCCAACTCCGCCGTTCAGCAAGCAGCCAAACTGCGTCATGACACATTCCAATTCCTTGCTGATTCGAAGAATCCTATTTCGGCGGCGAGCGAAGCAGTGCCTTCCAGACTGCGCACTGTCACAGATGCAATCAATGCTCAGAAGGGCTTGACCGAAGCTGGTGGAAAGGGACTTTTCACCGCTTCCGAAATGGCTGCTCTGGAGCAATATCAAACTGCGGCCAAGGCTGCCTCCGTCGGAGTCGCCGATGTTGCGGCTATGAGCAAGTTCAAAGAAACGGCCGGACGTTACGGTTCGAGTTTCCTCAAAGGAGCAGGAATCGCCGGTACCGTAATGATTGCCGACCACTATGCTGATAAGTGGCTGTTTGGCAAGAACCACGGCAATGGAATCGGCGATAGCATCAACTCGGTGCTTGTTCCAATGGCATTTTTGGCCGGACCCAAGAAAACAATGCCACTGATTGCTACCAGCGTCGGTGCACTGGTTGTCGGTAAGACAATAGGTGCCTCCTTGCCGGAAGGCGAACAAGCAAAATACAGCCGTTACTTCCGTCAGAGCACCGGCGAATCGCTCTTGCTCGGTGCTGAATTCTTGTTGCCGATGAAGGCTGCCACTGAGTCGGGCCTGAACTGGAAGCGAGGAGCCATCATGGCCGGAACTTGGGCTGCGTTCAGGCTTAAGAACGCCATTCTTGACCCGGCACCGCAGTCGGAAACCAAGGACCAAGCATTCGCTTTGCTCGGTGAAGATGCGAAACGTCGCACCGACGGTTCGATGAATGATGCAATCAATAAGTTCGGCGCTCTGGGAGCCGGCGATGAATCGCACGGTATCATGGCCTGGACCAACGTTTTCAAAGAAGGTAATGGTAAGACCAAGGGAGCAAGAGGCGAAGCAGCACTTCAGGTCTATCGCACCGAGTGGCTGACAAAGCCAACCAGCCAGTTCGGCAGCATGCTCGAGGCCAATCGCGGCGCGGCGATTTTGACTACCGCCTTTGCAGAATCGCGCTTAGCGCACGGAACCCATGTGCCGACCATCACCGATACTCCTACGTATCTATTGGAAGGCAAAAATATCGACCTTGGCGGCAAAGCTGCGCGCGACCTGATTATCGCTCGCATCAACCTGGAAAACGCCAAGAAACAAGTACAAGACAATCTCGGAAAAGAAATCGCCGGAAAGACAGTCGATCAATCCGAAATCGCTGATATCGACAACGTCAAGAAGCGTGTCGAAGCCAGTGAAGCGAAGATTTACGGCGAACATGACATGACCGCCGCGGTCAAGGAATTAGCACATTGGGGGCAAGGTCTGAATGCAACGCACATGGCTAAACTCGAAGTCGATCTCAGAAACACCATTGCGGCCAATCAAAACTCCTCTGACAATCGCTACAAAGCCAAGTTGTTCCGCGATCTTGCCACAATCTATCTGTCCGGCGCATACGCCAAGCAAGACGGTGACCCGCAGTCTGCATCCAAATTGCTCGGCGGAGATACGTATACTGGACGCCAGGCATTAGACATGACTGGTCAGCAACGTGGTTTCGACGGCGCGCTTGATTGCATCGCCAGAGCCCATCAACTGGATCCAAACAATCCTGATGTAGCTCAGCTGTATAAAGTCGCCCAGGAAATCAACGCGAAATTGCCCGGAAATATCCGCAAGCAAATGAATGACGGCAAGTACAATCCGCTGCAAATTCGCCAATAGCCTAACTACGCTTTGGTGTCAGCGCAGGCAATCAGTCTTTCTGTTCGGACTGGATTTGTTTGATGCATGCGCTCAGGTCGGACTGCTTATCGCTAATTCTCAGGTTTAGGTCGCTAAACCATGCGACCTTGCCTGATTTTATAGGCAAGCATGATATGTTCCAGGCCTGTCCGACGTACAAATCATGATCTTTTTTCAGGAATACGATGCTTTCCCCTTTCGGAAAGTGGCACTGTGCGCACCTGAAATTCTCGCTGCCCTGAATTTTGAAATTCTCCGGCAACTTGCCCTTGATCTGTTTTTTCAAGTGCGCATCCGTAGATTCCAGGTAAGTCCACTGACCATGGGTCTCAGTTTTGACGGGCTCTGCTAGGGTAACTACGGCAATAAACTCGGCGCCCTTTATCATCTCTCGCGCAGAAGGATAGTAAGCCTTGGCGAGAGCTGCGGATGCCGCCAAAGAGATTGCCGCTGTACCGAGAATCAACGTCATCGTTTTTCTTGCCGTCATAACGCTGCCTCTCTTGCCGTCTTAGCGCTTTCTTTTTTTCTTTCTTTCCGTTGCATTGTCGCCTATCATTTGGCGACATTTTCAATTTTAAGGTGATGAATTGAACTTTTTGTCTCCTGCGGACGTTTTCTAATAGTAGAGCCGGTTGGCTAAAAACTTCTGCAGTGGAGAGGGGAGTCAAGATGCTCACACCCCCCGTATTTCTCTTGCTTGCCTCACTGCAGGTTGCTGCCGGTGCTCTTATTGCTTCATGCTTTCAGCCTCCGACACTGCTTCTTTTTCCCTCCATTCTAGGCCCTCTCGTATGCCTGTTGCTTTTGATCGACGACGATTGTGTGTTTTTGCCGGGACGGATCTCCGGACCGGTAATTCTTTTGTCTATTTGTCTCTTTCTTATGCCCTTGCTGGTTTTCATCTATACAAGTATGAGGCTACCGCACGAGTCGAAGAGTGATCTGTCTCGTTTCGCCGGCAGGCATGTATGTATTGAGGCCTCCGTTCTATCTGCCATGCCGATGCGCAACGGAAAAAATGCGCGATTCGTCTGTACGGTCAAAGGCGCAGCCCTGGGGAGTAGGGGGCGCTACACGGTCGAAGAATGTGAGGGAAAGACAATTCTATTCATGCATGAGGGGGCTCCGCCGCTTGAGAAAATCACCCGCCACGCCCGTCTTCGATTCGGGGCGAAAGTGTTATCAATAAGCGATCTCGAGAGGCGCGGTAAAAATGGTTATGCGAATTA
>JAIETE010000034.1 GCA_019745505.1 Candidatus Obscuribacterales bacterium
TTCGCCTTGGCTATTCAGAAATTCGAAGCGGCGTTGCAGATGGACAAGTCGTATCAACTGGCGCGCGAGAACCTGGCCATTGCTCACAACAATTATGGCTTGCAGCTCGCGAAGAGCAATCCGCAAGAAGCACTGAAGCAATTTCACCAGGCGTACTATCTAAACAAGACAAATGCCACCACCGCTCAAAACGTGGAAGGCATCATTCGCATGCTTGGCAAAGATCCGCGTGATTTCAAAACCCGCATCACGATGGCGGATCAAGCGCGCATGTCCGGCGATTTTATTGGTGCCATTGTTGAGTATGCCGAAGCTCTAAAGATCAAAGATGATCCGAAGATTCACGTAAAGCTCGGAGATGTGTATCGCGTTCGCGATAACGTCGATGACGCGATTAAGGAGTATCAAGCTGCAGCGCGTTCCGGCGATAGTGCAGAGGTTGAAGTGAAACTCGGCCAAGCACTGCAAGCAAAAGGCGATCTGCCGAATGCTGTTGCTGCCTTCGGCAAAGCATTGCAATTCAACCCTTCCGATAGCGATACGCTCGATGCATTGCAAGCCGCATGGGAAGACGCTCTCAAGAAAGATCCCCTGGCTCCGGATAATCACATTGGTTTGGGGCAAGCATTGCAATTTCGCGGCGACTTCGGGGGCGCGACTGCTGAATATAAGCAGGCAATTCAATTGTCGAAAGGCAACAACCCCACCGCGCAACGCTTGCTGGCTGCTTTGCCGGCCGCTATAAAGAAGGCCACCTTTGATAAACACATCAACAACGGTGTCGATTTGCAGGGCAAGAAGCTTTACGGTCCAGCCCTTGAAGAATACAAACAAGCAATCGCCATCGATCCTACCAGCTCTGATGCTTGGGTGAACATGGGTACTGTGTATCAAGCGCAAGAAGACTATCAAAATGCAATTGGCGCTTATCAAAAAGCGTTGCAATTGGATCCGAAAAACAGTGCAGCCGCCGAGGGCTTCAAGAGCTGCAACGAGTCCTTGCAAGAGAAGCAAGTTGCGCAGGCTGAAAGCGCTGCCGGCGATGCATACAAGCAAGGCAAATATGACGATGCAGTTCGTCTCTACACTGCACTGGTTCAAAAAGATCCGAAAAACGCTGCGTACTACTATAACCGTGGTGCCGCAGAGCAGATGTTGAAACAGTACGATCAAGCAATGGCTGACTACAATCAAGCCATGAGTATTGATCCGAAGAATAAGACTTATTCGAATGCGATGGAATCCGCCAAGGAAGCCAAAGTTAAGCCGATTATCGATGCGGCAGTTGCGAAACACCAGGCCAAAGATTACGCCGGTGCAATCGATGGTTATCAGGCTGCGCTCGCTATCCAACCTGCCAACGCTCCGTTATGGTTCAACTTGGCCAGCGCTCAATACGCGATGGAAAATTATTCGCGTGCGCGCGATGCATATCAAAAAGCATTGGAAGTTGATCCGAAGGGGCAGGTTGACGATCTCTACTTGATGGCAGTTATCGACGAACACTACGGAAAGGGACCGCAAGCACAGGGTGAATACTTGAAGTATGTTTCTCAAGCGCCCAACGGCAAATACTATCAACAAGCCAAAGAACGTCTTGCGGCGTTAAACAAGAATCCTAACGACACGCAAAAGATCAAAGGTGCAGCTGAGCTCGCGGCAGAAAAAGCGGCAGACGATGCATACCAGGCTGCTTTAAATTTGAAGAATGCCGGCAAGCTAGATGATGCGATTGCGCAAATTCAAAAAGCGATTGCATCACAACCAAAAGAGCCGGACTATTACGCCGTATATGGTTCGTTCTTGCAGGCTCAAGGCAAGTTCGATGATGCAATGGCTCAGTACAAGCAAGCCGCATCTATCGACCCGAATAATCCGAAGAACAAAGAGTATTTGAATGCGATCAATGATGCGCAAGGTGACAAAGTCGCTCCGATTGCAGACGCTGCTGTAAAACTGCAGCAAGATGGTAAGTATCTGGAAGCGATTGCGAAGTATCAGGAAGCGTTGGCAATTCTGCCCAACAACGGACCCTTGTGGAGAAACATGGGCAGCGCCTATCAGGCGAACGACGACTTCAACAATGCATTTAACAGCTACAAGAAAGCGTATGCCGTTGATCCTAAGGGCGAAGTGAATAGCCTGTACTTCATGGCTGTTATCGATGAAAATTACAAGCGTGGTCAAGCAGCGTTCGATAAGTACAATCAATATAAGCGTGAAGCACCGGCTGGGCAGTTCATCAAAGAAGCGAGCGCTCGTATTGCCGCTCTCGGAGCAAACGTCAACGCAACTGTGCAGATGACGACGCAAGCTGAGGCGAAAGCTGCCGCCGAAGTTGAAAAACTAATTCAACAAGCGACAGACGCTTACAATCAAAAGAATTACGATGTAGCCATTGGTTTGTACCAACAGATTGCGCAAATCAAGCCGAAAGAGCCTTCTGTGCCGTTCTCGCTGGGCGCAATTTATCAGAGCAAAGAAGATTGGGACAACGCAGTCAAATATTTCCAACAAGCCGTCAGCATGGATCCGAAGAATAAGCAGTATTCGGATGCCCTGGCTGCAGCAAAAGCGAGTGCTGTCGGACCAGTCATGCAAGAGGGCTATCAAAAGCAAACCGCTGGCGATAATGCTGGTGCGATTCCTCTATACGAGAAAGGTTTGCAACAATATCCAAACAACGCCGCAGGTTGGACGAGTTTGGCGGCTGCGTATCAAGCCACTGATGCCTTCCAGAAAGCGTATGACGCTTACAAAAAGGGCTATGACATTGATCCCAAAGGCCAAGTCGGAAATCTCTACTTCATGGGAATTCTCGACGAGAACTTCAGCAAAGGAAATCAGGCGTGGAACGAGTATCGCGATTATGTCGCTAAAGATCCTCGTGGTGCTTACGTTTCAGACGCGCAGTCACGAATTGCCAGACTCGGCAAGAACGTGAATGATGTTGTAAAACTGCAAACATCCGGTCAGGTCAAGGCTCAAGGCGATGCAGCTGCTGCTTACGATGCAGCAGTAAAACTGCAAACAGATCAGAAATATGACGAGTCGATTGCTAAGTACAAGGAAGCAATTTCACTTCTGCCAAACAGCGATTCCTTCTACTACGGTATGGGAACTTGCTATCAGGCGAAGAATGATATCGACCTGGCGATTGAAGCGTACAAGAAAGCGATTAGCCTCGCTCCGAATAATCCCACATACAAGCAGACCCTGAGTGGCGCTCAGCAGATCAAAGCTGCTCCGCTCATCGACTCTGCAATCAAGAAGCAGACTGATGCTGCAAAGCCGGATCTGCCGGGGGCAATTGCTGACTACGAAGCGGCGCTCAAACTGTGGAACGATCCATCTACCCACATGAACTTGGGTACTGCGTATCAAGCCGCGAACAATTTGAACAGAGCAATGCAGGAATACAACACTGCTCTGCAAATGGATGCCCGCACTTGCGTCGAGTGCTACTACTATCGTGGCACTCTCTGGGAAGCGCTGAAGAATATTCCCAACGCGATCAAGGACTACCAAGCGTATCTGCGTGCGGCTCCAACCGGTCAGAGCGCTGGACCAGTCCGCGAGCGTATTAAGATTCTCGCGCCTGCCGGCAAGAGATAGTTCTCGCTTCAGTTGTTGCAAGGGCGACGCCAGCCGTCGCCCGCCTCGAGTTTGGAACCATTTGCTATGCCCAAGACTAAAGTCGATCGATTGCTCCTTGGTGGGCACGTCAATGGTGGCGTCAAAGGTTCCGTCAGCAAGGCCGAAGAGATTGGCGCCCAGGTGATGCAGATCTTTCTTGGGTCACCTCAGTCATGGGCTGATGCGGCTCCGCTGGAGAAAGACGTTGAACTCTTTGTCTCTCAAGTAGCTGAAAAAAAGCTCGGTCCTGTGTTTGTCCACGGCAATTACCTGGTCAATCTTGCTTCCAACGATGCTGCTAACTTAGTTAAGTCAAAGAATAAATTGCGTCATACGCTTTTTCTCGCCGATCGAATTCGCGCTCAGGCTGTCATTTTTCACCCGGGTGCAGCTGGTCAAACATCCAAGCCGGATGCCTTGAAAAAAGTAGTGGCGTCTTTGAAGGAAATTTTGAAAGGGTACAAGGGCGATTGCAAGCTCGCGCTCGAGGTTTGTGCTGGGGCTGGAACCACCATCGGGGACAGGTTTTCCGACCTCAGTACTATTATCGATGCCTTGAATGGGGACGAAAGACTTGCTGTTTGTCTTGACACCTGCCACCTATTTGCTGCCGGCTATGACGTCAGTTCTGCCTCCGGACTGCAGTCGACAATGGCTGAATTCGAGAAAGAGGTGGGCTTTGACCGCCTGATTGCTATTCACGCAAACGATTCAAAAACTCCTTTAGGCGCCAGAAAAGATCGCCATGAGAATATCGGACAGGGTTGCATCGGCGAAGACGGCTTCCGGAGAATGTTGCGGCACAAGGCTTTACGGCATGTGCCCTGGATTCTGGAAGTGCCCGGATTTTCGGGGAAGGGGCCCGATCGCGAAAACCTAGACATACTCAGACTTCTCGCTTCTTGAATCTTCGTGTATGCTATTGACATGGGCTTCTGAGGCATGTCTAGGCACATGTGGAAACAAAGGACACCGAGCTTACTAATAGTTCTTGCTTTTGGACTGGCTTTTCCAATGTCCGCATTGGCTGGAGAACCGGAATGGATTCGCTATTCGCTTGGTGCCAAACGCGCAATGGCGGCTGCAAACTATAACGAAGCGGAAGACCTTTTGAAGAAGGCCGACAAAGAAACGGAAGGCATCTCCAACAACACTTCTCACAAGGCGATCACTCTTGGTAATTTGTCGCTCGTCTATAAGGCTAAAGGCGACTATCCCAATGCTGAGCTTTGTGCCAGGCAGTCTGTGGATCTGATGCGCAAGCTGGAGAAGCGAGACGATTTTTCTTTTGCGGTTGCACTGAGCAACCTTGCCGGAATTCTCAAAGATCAAGCGAAATTCGCCGATGCCGAGCCGATGTATGAAGGCGCTTTGGCGATCATCGAGAAGCTGCGCGGAACCGAGAGTTCAGAATTTGCAACCGTTACGGATAATCTTGCTCTGCTGTATATGCGACAGGGACAGTTCGAAAGAGCAATGCCCTTGCAGGAGAAGGCTTTGATTACTTACGAGAAGGTTCTTGGACCGGACCACCCTGACGTTGCAATCGCTCTAGGTAATCTGGCTGAGAGCTATAAGAGGACAAAGAAAGAGAAGGAAGCGATAGCGCTTCTCGAGCGCTCTCTAAAGATAATGGAAAAGGTATACGGAGATGAACATCCAAGTGTTGCTACAGCCCTGGATAATCTGGCTTGCTTCTATGCGGATCAAAAAATCTTCGACAAAGCTGAGACGCTCGAACTTCGGGCAATAGCAATTTACGAGAAAACCGTTGGTGCAGAGCATCCTGATATGGCAATCACGCTCGACAATCTTTGTGAGGTTTATCAAAAGCAAGGACGCGATGAGGAAGGCCGCAAGCTGAGAGAGCGGTCACTGAAGATTGCCGAAAAGACTCTAGGTGCATCTCATCCCTTTACCTTGAGCGTCAAAGACAGACTAGAACAGATGCACAAGGCTGAATTGCCGGTGAAGAACTGAGCCCCGGTATTACGTCCCCTGCTGCCTGGGGTTTATCCGGTATAAATTCGATCTGGTCAGATGCACAATAGACTGGCTCATCAAACATCAAGCCACTAAGGTCGTGTTGTCTCCGAATCGCGTGCAGCGATCGGGGTTGGCTCCTGCTTTTCGGAGAACAAGAAATGAACAAGTTGTCTCTTTCTGTGTCGATCGCTTCGCTCGTTACTGCTTCAGTCTCGATGTTACTGAGTGCACAACCAGCGCTGGCGGACAATCATTCTCGCTTTGCCAAAGATGAATTGCAGCCGGCTACCTGGTTCAAAGCGCGTCGCGAGATTCGAGTTGAAAACACAACACCAATCGTAAAATATGATATTCCCCCTGAGCCGGAGCCTGTTTATCTCATTCCCACAGGGCTGCCGAAAGCTAAGGCGGCACCAGTTGTGGTGCTTCCTGGACCTGGACAGACTGGTGGTGCCGGCGGTGGCATGGTCGCGCCGCCCGGATATGCGGTAGTCGATCCGAGCCATCCGGCGCCTGCCAGGTTTGGCAGTAACATACCGGCTGGTGGCATGGCTCCGGCCAGAGCATTGCCGAATGGCAATACGACCAACAGATTAGCCGGAAGAATGTGGGGAGAACCTAAGTCGCCGGTTCAAACCGTATCTTTGCCGACAAGACTGATGCCGGTTGGTGACGCAGCTGCAAAGACGGCATCCTATCCGCAACTCAGTTCTTCGGCTGCTGCTACAGGGGCAGGAACTTCCTCGTCAACTGTAAAAACTGCCGTCAAGGGCGATTTGTTGCGAAAGTAATTCGCATCACGAACTTTGATGTGTGCGATGGCAGTTCACAACTACTAAAGCAAGAATTATTGAAAGCCCAAGCATAATGCTGCTGGTCAATATTGCAGCAGGCATTCCAAAAGCCAGAAGGCTGTCGGTTCTCATCGGCTCGATTATCAATCGTCCGATGGAATAACCGGCAATGTAGATGCATGAGAGCAGACCCGGATATCTTTTCACACGCTCTGCAATACCGAAGTAAAGGACGAAGAAAAGCAACAAGTCATAGATGGATTCGTAGAGGAATGTCGGTTGAAAGTAGAGCTGATCGCGGAATTGAAATGGGCGACTTTCTTCCGGTATGAATAATTTGAGCGGAAAGTCGCTGCCCACTGGTTTTCCGAATGCTTCCGAGTTGAAAAAATTTCCCCATCTGCCAATTGATTGGGCAAGCGGCATTGCCGCCAACAGCAAATCAGTGGTTCTCAAAAAAGGCAGCTTTCTCACTTTGCAGTAGATAAACCCGGCAAGAATTCCACCCAGCAAGCCTCCGTGAATGGAAAGTCCGCCCGTCCAAATCATGAATGCTTGAGCCGGTTCTTCTAGAAAATGCTTGTAGTTCAAGAGGACAAAATAGGCGCGCGCTCCAACCACTCCCCCGCCAAAGGCCCAGAAAGCAGTGTTGAGGAGCTCCTCGGTATCCATCTGCCATTTTTTACCAAGGCGCATAGCCAGGGCGGCTGCCGAGAAAAATCCCAGCACGAACATCAGTCCGTACCAGCGAACGGTAACCGGACCGATTTTGAATAAGATGGCACCGGGAGATTCTAAATTCAATACAGGGTCTGCCTTTCCAGCCGTCTTGCGGGCGCCATGCTTGCAGCCCTGCACGCGTCTATCCTACACGCAAAGTAGGATTGAGTGCCGTCTACCCGGCTGTCATTGGCAGATTGCTGGGACTGCTTAATACGGAGCTTGGTCGTTGGGATAGCGGCCGCCATATACGTCTTTGGGCGCCTTTCCTTTGCTTCTGTCCTGGTTGGCGGGCAATTTGCTGTCATGGTTTTCGTCGTGCGGATCATCGCCATGCGGGTCCGGACCATGAGGATCGGTGCCGCCGTACTTTTGGGCGATAACGTACTGCCCCTGAATTTTGCACTTTGTCAGCGGGTTGATAGAAACGTTTTTCACATCCAATGTCGGCGTGTGAGAAATAGCGACGGACAAGAGGATATCCAACATAGTCAACCTCCGGCAGGGTGGAGAAGTACATTGTTTTGCCGATTGACAACCCCGAAAGTATACATGAAAGGGGCAGGCTGAGCGCAGTTTTCCTTAAAACTAGAACAATGCCGCAACATTGTTTGTCAGCGGCTTTAGAATAAGCCATTGCACCAATTTTTGGAAGTTGTATGGCGAAGACAAAAACGCGCTGGATTTGCCAGCAGTGTGGATTTCAGGCAAACGGTTTTCTGGGACGCTGTACGGAGTGCGGGTCTTGGGGATCGCTTGTGGAAGAATTGGTTGGCGATGCCGCCGGAGCCGCTGCTCAAACCGTGTTGAGCCGGTCTCACGCCTCTTTCGGCAAGAGCGGAAGGGTTTATGAAGGCGAGAGAGCCCCGGCTATGCCGCTTTCGGAAATCGAGGCTTCGGACAGCCAGCGTATGCCTACCGGATTGGCCGGCGTGGATGAAGTCCTAGGCGGTGGCCTGGTGCCCGGCAGCGTGGTCTTGCTGGCGGGAGACCCCGGCATAGGTAAGTCGACACTTCTCTTGCAGGTTGCCAGGCATCTCAGCAAAGGCAATACTCTGCTTTATGTGGCGGGCGAAGAATCGGCGCATCAAGTGCGCCTGCGTGCCGAGCGTCTGGGCGTGACTTCGAACAATATTTTGGTCGATGCCGGACAGAATGTCGTATCTATCGCTCAGACGATGATGTCCGGAGGCACGCGTGTCACTATCGTGGACAGCATCCAGTCCGTATTTCATCCGGATGTGGAAAGCGCTCCGGGTTCCGTCAGTCAAGTTCGCGAGTCCGCACAGGCTCTAATCGCTGCTGCCAAAGAGCACGGCATAGCAACTATTCTTGTCGGTCACGTGACCAAAGAGGGGGCCATCGCCGGTCCTCGTGTGTTGGAGCACATGGTTGACGTTGTTATTCAATTTGAAGGCGATAGAGCACGGGAGCTGAGGATTTTGCGCGGCGTGAAAAACCGCTTTGGCGCCACGCACGAGATTGCTGTTTTTTCCATGACGGATAAGGGGCTTCAGGAAGTGGATAATCCCAGCGCGCTTTTCCTGGGCGACCGTCTCAATCATCTGGGCAAGAAGCAATCACCTCCTGGTACTGCTGTTATTGCCGGCGGAGAGGGGCGACGTTCTCTGCTGCTCGAAGTTCAGGCATTGGTGTCAAACACTGCTTTCTCGAATGCGCGGCGTGTAGCCAATGGCTTCGACTACAATCGGCTTTTGCAGATCATTGCAGTTCTGGAGAAAAAGGCCGGTCTCTTTCTTTCGCATTGCGATGTGTACGTGAATGTAGTGGGCGGCATGGAGTTTACCGATCCGTCTGGTGATCTGGGTATCGCTGTTGCCATAGGGACTTCTTTGTTGGACAGATCGATCGATCCAGGTTTGCTTTTCCTTGGTGAAATCGGGCTTACAGGCGAAGTGCGCCCAGTAAAGGCAGTTTTGCATCGATTGAAAGAAGCCCAGAAATTAGGCTTTAAGCGGGCCATTGTTCCAAAGGCCAATCTGCCGCTGGACGGCAATCTCGACCCCATGGAGGTCGTCGGCGTCGAGACGCTGGCTGATGCCCTGGCGCAAGCCATTCCGGGATTCGAGACCGCCAAGAAAAGAGCGCCGAGCACCAGCGGCGAGAAGAAAGGATCCGGTGGCTCCGACGAGGCTATGAATGCGGGCAAAAGACGTTATGCTCAAGGGGAGAGGCGCGATTTAGAAGGCGCTTTTCAGGACTAGGGCATGCGCGAATCGAAGATAAAAGGGCAGAACGAAAAGGTTCAAAACGCTCTTTCTACTTTGCCAGATTCTCCTGGAGTCTATCTTTTCAAAGATGACGAAGGGACGATAATTTATATCGGAAAAGCGCTTAGCTTGCGGAGCCGCGTTAAATCGTACTGGCTGGAAAATTCAGTGCGAGAGCGGCCGAAGTTGGCAGTCTTGATGCCGAAGGTAGCAGACGTAAATATCATCGTCACCAACTCGGAGAAGGAAGCGCTCCTTCTGGAGGCGAATCTGGTGCGGCAGCATATGCCGCGCTACAACGTCACTTTGAAGGATGATAAACGTTATCCGTGGCTGGCGATAACGTACGATGTCGCCTTTCCTCGTCTGGTCATGATTCGCGATCCACAGAAGTATAAGAAAGAAAACCCCAAGTCCCGTGTCTTTGGCCCGTATGTTGAAACCGGCATGATGTGGGATACCGTGCGAGTTTTGCGTAAAGTATTTCCGATGCGGCAGCGCAAGAGTCCGCTTTTCAAAGACAGACCGTGCATGAATTACTACATTGGTTTGTGTTTGGGTCCGTGTCAAAAACTGGTGGCAGAACCAGAGTATTTGCAGATGGTCGAGCAAGTCGAGATGTTTCTTGCCGGACGTCAGACTGAGGTCATTTCGCGCCTGAAGCAAGAAATGGAATCTGCTTCCGAATTGATGGAATACGAGAAGGCTGCAAAGGTTCGTGACCGCCTGAGAGCGCTGGAGACGGTCATCGAAAAGCAGACCGTCATGTTCAAAGACAAGAAGGTCAACCAGGATATCGTCGCAGAAGCCCATGCCAACAAGCTTATTGCCATATGCATGATGCGCGTGCGAGAGGGGAAATTGATTTCATCGGAGACTGTTTGTTTGCCGCTAATGGATCGTACTTCCTGGGATGAGGCATACCAGTCGTTTATCGATCTCTATTACACTTCCATCGAAGATATTGGAGTGCCCCATGAAGTCCTGCTTCAGCACCAGTTGGATGACGAAGCTGCGTTGTCTGAAGTGCTTCAGGCCAAGTCCAAGCATGTCGTGAAGGTTGGCATACCGCAGCGCGGCGGCAAAGTTAAGATGATCGACATGGCTAAGAAGAACGCAGAGCTGGCGCTGGAAAAGGAGATTACGGAGAAGCAGGAGGCTGACGCAAAAGTGGTTCGCTTGCTCTCGCACATGCAAGAAGAGCTCGGCACTTCCAAGCCTCCCAGGCGCATCGAGTGTTTTGACATATCGAATATCCAGGGTACCGACAACGTAGCCAGTATGGTTGTTTTCGAAGACGGCCAGCCGAAGAAATCCGACTACAGGCGATTCAAAATTCGCGGTGTCGAAGGGGTGGCCAATGACTTTGCGTCCATGAAAGAGGTCGTGGGACGCCGGTACTCCCGTTTGCAGAAGGAGGAGAAACCTTTCCCTGACTTGATTATCATCGACGGGGGTAAAGGACAACTGAATGCAGCTGTAGAGGCTCTTACTGAGCTGAACATAAAAGAGATTGATATCATCGGGCTTGCTAAGAAGCAAGAAGAGGTCTACAAACCCGGAAATCCTCGACCATTGCTTATCTCAAGGCGAAGTGAGGCGTTGCATGTTCTACAGAGAACGAGAGATGAAGCCCACCGATTTGCCATCACTTTTCACAGAAAACTCAGGGCGAAGCGCTCTTTAATGTCTGGTCTGGACCTTCTGCCCGGGGTGGGCGAGTCGAGGCGCAAGCTTTTGATTCAGCATTTGGGAACGTTTGAGAAAATCAAGCAAGCGTCTCTTGAAGAGCTGCAGGCGGTGCCTGGATTGCCGAAGAACGTTGCCGCGTCAATATTTGCGGCCCTGCGCGCCGGCAAGGAAGATAAGAAAAACGCTAGTGACAAAGGCTCGGAGAATGGCGAGGAAGATGAGACAATAGGCGATAGCGAGGACGTCGCCGGTGAAGGTTTCGACGATGAAGGGGACGAGGTGGCCGGCGTCGAAGACGACGAATCAGTAGGGGATGAAGAGGATTCAGCTGCTTACGATAATGGCGATGAAACAAGCTTGAAGGTCGCCGAGTAGAGTCAGAAGGAATCAAAGGATTTAGAGAGTGAGGTCGAAAACGGATGATTAGCTTTTTCATTAAACGCAAGAAGCAAGTAATGAGTGTCATCATTGTCATCATGGTATTTACCTTCCTGGCGTCACTTGTGCCCCAGTTCATGTTCCTCTTGAAGTAAAGGCGTTGCCAGCATTTCCGACCAGATGTCGCAAATAGGGAGCGCCGAGCCTAGCGGCGAAAAAAACGCCAGGGGCGACGGCAACCCCGGCTTATACTTCAGTGCCGGTTGGCCAGGTCTGGCTGTAGTTTTAGCAGCCTATGGCGCTGTGCTCGCGTACATCGTGTCGCCCTTCTTGCTGCGCAATCAAAGTCTCTACTTAGCTGATGTCACTTACAATTTTGTTCCAGCCGGCCGCTATATAGAGCAAATTTTCAAAGAAACCGGCGGCTTTACGCTGCTCAAGCCTCTTTGGAATCCTTATCTGCTTTGCGGCGCCCCTGAAGTTTCTGTTGCTTGGCCTCTTTCATATTTGCCCGGCTATGCGGCCTGCCTGATGAATGCGGCACAAGGACAGGCTTTCCTTATCTTCTTTCATTTATTGATCGCAGGCGTGGGCGGCTTCGTCTGGTTTTCCAAAAATGATGATCGACACTTTTTCGAGACTGACGCCACGGGCACAAAGCGCGGATTTCTCTCAGTCATTTTCGATGATCTGACGAGCCCGGCAGCCCTTTTCGGTTTTATGTTCATGCTGTGCGGATACATGCTCGGCTCCAGCATAAACCTGTCTTTGATGTTTTCGGTTTGTTGGACTCCATTGGCGTTGCATCTAATCGACAAAATGGCAATTGCTCGCTCGTCCTTGGTGCCGTCCACGGCCTTGCTTGCACTGGTTCTGGCGCAGCAATTTGGTGCCGGGCGTCCGGAAATGTATCTCGGTGAGTGCATACTTTATGCCGGGTATGCGCTATTGAAAATCGCTGAAATTGCTCCTAGCGAGGCAGAACGAAATACCGTCGTTCGCTTTATGTCTGGGCTGTTTATAGCGCTCCTGCTCTCGCTTTCTTTCAATGCTGCCAACATTCTTCCGATGATCGAAGCGGTGCAAAATTCTCCACGCTTGCCTAAATTTGATCCATCCGATGCACTTAACTGGAGCGCGGGCTGGTTCGAGTTTCTCGGAATCATTCTCATGCAGCCTTTAGGGGTGCTGAATATGGCGCACTACTCGCTCTATCCGACCTATCCGAATTCGATGGCGTATGTGACAAGCCTCTTTCTTGGTGCACCGATTGCGGTGCTTGCCTATATCGGAGCCGGGGACCAATCTTGGAAGCAAAAACCGTTCTGGCTGTGGACTATTTTGATTTTCACGATTGTTTCGTTGGGCGAATTCGTACCCATCTGGAAGCCGCTTTTTGAAGCCATACCTGCAATAAATCTATTGCGGTTTCCAGTGAAAATGACGATCTTCATTGAACTGGCGATTGTCGCTCTAGCCGCAAGAGGCTGGTGTACGGTTCTGAAAGGCAGTGTAAATCGTGGCGATTACACCTTTGGAAGTGTTTTCTGGGGCTTGATTTGCGTGTTCGGCGCAGCAGTTTTTGTCAGCCTTCTTTTGGGAAATATGCAGCCGCTTGGTGTAGTCATGTCTATGAGTTCCGGCTGTGATGACTTAGTCATGGCAAAGGACGCAGCGCTTAAATTGTCTGCTCATGCCGCTGTTGCAGGTCTGACCGGTTTTGCCGCTTGTCTTGGCCTGGCGAATTTGAAGGGGCGCTGGGAAAAACTGATTCGCTTCAGCTTTGTACTTCTTATCGTTTCTTCGCTGGCGTTGAATGGGACAAAGCAGCTCTGGCACACAGTAGACGCGAAGTTTTTCGATGACGCTTCGAATGTACTTTCTCTGGTCGACTACCCTGATGCGCCACGCGATTTCAAAGTTTTATCCCTATTTCGCCACCCGATTGCAGTTCCAGAGAGGGTTCTCGAATCTCCGGAAAGCACCATGGACAAAGCCTTCATGGCGTATGCCCGTTACATCCTGGCGCCGAATACAAACATTGATCGCGCCATACCTATGCTTAGTGGAATGCCTGTATTGCCGGATTGGGCCACTGTATTTATGGAAACCGGCATTCTGCCTCGCTCGATGATCCGCACGGATTTGACGCACGATGCCGGCAAGTCTGATGTGCCTCTCTATAAGTGGTGCCAAGCAACTGCTACAAAATACATATTGTGTCCAATTAACGCTCAATCTGAAGAGGATCTGAATGTCCGCCAGGCAAAAGGGCTAGATCCTCACTATTTCAAGATTGCTGCCGAGGATAAGAAGTTGAATGTGCGAATTTATGAGGTTTCGCCCATTAGAAAAAGGCTTCAACTTTTTGCTCGTGCTGTCAAAAAAGATTCTCGCATCGAAGCTTTGAAAACAATCAATCGCTCTGACACTGAGCAATACGATCCGCTCTTCGAGTGCCTTTTGTCCGTGCCGGAGCCGGCTAGCGCCTGCAGTTTCGAATCGAAGCGACCGGCTTTGGACGAAAAACTTTTGAGCGAAATTTTGGCAGGACAAACCATTAATCATCCTGGTACCGCCACGGTTAAAACCGATTCGCACGAGACCGTAGTTGTCGATGTTAGTGCCGAAGTGCCTTCTGTGCTTGTCTTTGCGGACAGTTATTACAGTGGTTGGACCGCTACTGATAATGGCGAGCCGACGCACCTGTTTATTGCCGACGGTCTTCTGAAGGCTGTTTTGCTTAAACCCGGTAAACATACCGTCGTTTTTCAATACAAGCCGAAGTCGTACATCAATGGGCTGTACATAGCCGCCGGCACGCTGGTTGCAGTTTTGGCCTTTCTAATTCCGTCATTAGTGATTGGCAACCTCAATCGCCGACGCCGACGTGCGATAATTCAGAGCTGATGCAAAAGTTGACTATACAGCCGCTTGCAGACAGAATGCGCCCACGCTCACTGGATGAGGTTGTGGGGCAGGAAAAGCTGCTTTCCGAAGAAGGGATTCTGCGCCAGATGGTGGAGTCCGGACGGCTATCATCCTTCATTCTTTGGGGCCCTCCCGGGGTTGGAAAGACGACCCTGGCGCGTATGGTTGCATCTACCACCGACAGCAAATTCGTCGCATTTTCAGCAGTTGTTTCCGGCATCAAAGAAATCAAAGCGCTGATGGCCGAAGCCGAAGCGTTCATGAATATAGAAGCACGGCAAACGGTTTTATTCGTCGATGAGATTCACCGTTTTAACAAAGCGCAGCAGGATGCATTCTTGCCGTATGTGGAAAACGGAGTAATCGTGCTCGTCGGTGCGACCACGGAAAATCCGTCGTTCGAAATCAATTCTGCACTTCTGTCCCGCTTGAAAGTTCTCGTGCTTGAAGAACTCTCCAATGAGCACCTTGTCACAATTCAAAAGCGTGCTCTGGCGGATCGGGAACGCGGGTTGGCGAGCGAAGGTGTAGCGATTTCCGATGAGAAGCTTTCTCTCATTGGAACTTACGCATCAGGAGATGCCCGCACCACGCTGAACACCTTAGAGCTTGCGGTGATGATGGCTAAGCGTCGAAAGTCCGACGAAGTGAGCGATTCCGATTTGAAGAGCGCAGTTCAGCAAAGCATGCTGCGCTATGACAAAAACGGAGAAAATCACTTTAATTTGATCTCCGCTTTGCATAAATCGATGCGCAACTCCGATGTCGATGCCAGTCTGTATTGGCTTGCACGCATGCTGGAAGCCGGCGAAGACCCGATGTACGTTGCTCGACGCGTTGTTCGCTTTGCCTCTGAAGATGTCGGTCTTGCAGCACCGCAGGGGTTGACCCAAGCTGTTGCCGCTATGCAGGCAGTGCAACTAATCGGCATGCCGGAGGCTAGCACGGCACTGGCGCAAGCCGTCGTTTATCTGGCTTTGGCGCCCAAGTCAAATGCAGTCTATCGAGCCTATGGTGATGCCAAAACTGATGTTTTGAACCAGGAGCAATATCCCGTTCCTCTTCATCTGCGCAATGCACCGACAAAGCTGATGAAGGAAATCGGATATTCGAAGGGCTATCAGTATGCGCACGATTTCGAGGGCGGAAAGGCGAACGAAATGACTTGCCTGCCGGATCAGTTGAAAGGGCGGAAATACTACAGCCCGACTGTTCGAGGCTTTGAAGGAAAACTCAAGAAGGCTCTGGACTCGAAGTCTTGAGGTGGGGAAAGGGCGCGTGCAACGCGCCCCCACGAGCAACGCGCCCCCACGAGCAACGCGCCCCCACGATCAGGCGCGATCGCTGAAATAGGAAGGCGGCTACTTTCGAAGCCGCCTTCCTGATTGCCAAGCCAACTGATTGTTGCCGGGGATACCTTTGTACTCGTGATTCCGGGACTCCGGGTTACCGAACCTTGAACATATTGAGAATCGGGCTGTACCACTTGCGTGCTTTGAGCGTATCGACTTCTGTTTTTGCTTCGTTCAAAAGCCTCGACAAGCGTGCGTTTTCCGTTTCGTTGACGTTTGCGATATCTTCGAGATAATCGCGTTCAACCTTGAGTTTCGCCAATGCAGACATCAGATACTTGCGCTCTGTCACTGCAGCATCGCGCTCGCATTCTCTGCCTTTGTATTCTCTGAGCTCTCGCTCCATCGCCGGCATTTTGCTGAGCTGCCAATATTGATTGACTACAATCTGCTTGATTTGAGCATTCTCTTCGATGGTTTCTTGCAGCTTTTGTAGTAAAGCAATTACACGGCGTTGTAAATAGGCATTCTCTTCGTTTGCCTTGGCGAGAATTTGTTGTTCGCGGTATTTCTGGACCATTTCCAGAACTTGACGGCGAATACGTTTTTCTCGGGCGAGTTTGGCGCGATTGTCGTCTCCTTCCGCCACCACTTCTGATGCCCACTTGAATATATGGTCGAGACCCTCAAGTGCTACGGCGTCCTCATGTGCATCTGGAGCTGCAGGGTTGAATTGTTGTACGGCGTTAGATTGCTGAATGGTCACGTGCTCCCCCCTTTCTCGTTCATATCATACCGATAAAAGATCCGTTTGTGCAAAAGAAATTTTGCCACCGTGGGTAGAGCTGCCACCGCATGTGAAACTAGGGTCATATCTGGTGGCTGATACCATATACGGAGTGATCAGATCTTGACTTCCGGGCGTCCGATCTGCCGCCCGTTGGTCTGTCTTTACACGCAAAAGAAAACGATTTCTAATTTTCGGTTGCGTGATGTTCTTCTGACACAAATTCCAAAAGTCTTGCAAATCTGTCTAGGCTTTCCAAAATTCCGGCGACTCTGGCCGGCGATCGACCAGCGTCTGATTCTTCATAAATCAGCGCGCTGACCTTGTTTTCGCATACAGAAAGACTGCGTGCACCAGATCTGTTGAACAGATCGATCAGGCTCTGCACTGTTTCCGGTTCTTCGAAAATGAAAGCCGCTTTTTCCTTTTGTTTTGATTCGAGAGCCAGTCCGCTCGAATTCAGAAGCGCCACTGATATTTGGTCGACACCGGCACTTTGCTGCGTATCTGATTTTGCGATCTTGAAGTCTATCTGGCAAGCACACTCAACACTGACCAACAATTCTTCTTGAGCGGATGCAGGATTTTTTGCCAGACCCATGCGCAATAGGTCAAGAGAGCTATTTTCGTGCTGATACCTGATCGTGCTGGGCCTGTTATTGACCTCTCCGGCAACGATCAAAGTGTTTGGGTTGTCTGAAGCTAAGAGTTCCATCTCTAGCTCTTCGGCAAGCCTTGATGCTTTAGCCCTGCGATGTTTCAGTGATGTGCTAATCGCGGCGATGCAGAGGATGGCAACGAGTATCGCGCCGCTAATTAGAATGATATGAATCCCGTCCACGCTATCCCAGACCCAGCTGCAATTACATGATTGACAGTATTAGGGCGGGCATCAGGCGTCAAGCTTGCTTTTCTTATGTGAGTGCGGCTACGGACTCGCTTGGCAACCGGCTTTCATTCCTTTATATAGGGCGTTTGATTCTCGAGACGTCTTTTGCCGGTCTTAGTGGGAGAAACCGCAACGCTGTGCGTAAGACCACCAACGACAGACAGGGGCGGATTTTCGTACATTAAGCGTAAGTTTGAGTAGCCAGGTGCAGTGTCACCAGTCGTGCCGCAGCCCTGAAATCCAAACCCAGTCCGACAAAACGAACGAGCAAGAGCTCAAAAAGACCAGTGAAAACAATGAAAACCACAAGCACTGCGACAACGAGAAAGGCGATTAAATGCCTCACTGCCGCTGCTTTTGCGATCTTTGTTTCCTTTGGTTTGATAGCTTCCGCTCAAGCGCAGTCAGAAACTCTGCGCAATCCTCTTATTCCGGGCGCTATGTACTCTTCGCCTTATACCTGTCCGGCTGAAGGCTGCCCACCGCCGCCTGGCTCCGGGTATGCACCGCCGCCGGTAACTCAGGGACACTATGGCGCTCCAGAGTCCATGCCCTGGGTGAGAAACATCCCTGCCACTCAAATCGACCAACCGAATTCCTATGTAGGTCTCCCTTCCTCGCGTATCGAGGCGGCGCCCTACACATTGGGTTCGCAACTGCAAGTCCCTCACCCGCCATCTACACCTGGTGATGACTACGGTCAAATCCCTGGTCCGATGAACTTCTATCAGCCTCCCGCCGCTGTGGTCAACATTTGCCCGCAAGGCGGAATGCCTGGAGATCAAGCTCCTATACAAAGATGGGGCGGACAAACAACCAGAGATCTTGGACTGCCGAGATGCCACGGTTCGCAGCTCACCGATTTCGGCGAGAAGCTGAGCCAAAAACCTGATTTACAAGCACAGCCCCAATTTTCGCAAGACGGACCGCGCCCTCAGGGTCAAGGTTCGATGGGGAGTGGAGGAGTCCGCGCGTCCGTTAATGGCGCGCAAGCCGCAACCGACCTGCACGGCAACCGTACTCTATATAAAGGTCAAACCCGTTCACGCCTAACAATCGCGCCCTATTAGACAGAAGGCTTTCAGGAGGCCACACGCCATGCTTAATTCGAGGACATTAAAAGCAGTAATCGCAGCAGCCGCGCTGTGTTCACTGAATGTTCCTGTGTTTGCACAGGGAACCACCACGCTCCGCACGCCACTCATACCGGGAGCGATTCCTTCGCCTCCTTTCGTGTGCCCACCTGAAGGTCAACCGCCGGCAGTCGGCGACGGACCCACCCCAGCGCCAGTGACCCCGGGTCACTTGAATGCGCCTGAGTTGCTCCCGTGGGTTCCGGCAATTCCTGCCAACCAGATTGACCAAGGGTCGTCCGGAGTTCCACTTCCTTTTGGACCGCCCGTCGAAATGCCTCCAGGCGTACTTGGACCTGCATTGACTCCTTTTATACCGAAGTCGCCATCCACCCCTGGAGCTGATCCCGGATCGATGACGGCACCTCTAGGATTCATCAATCCAGCCGATCAATTGAATATCATCCCGACCGGCGGATTGCCCGGAACCGGAGGATACAACACCACAATCAATAAGATTCGCCGTGGCGGACAAGAAACCCACCAGTGGGGTATCCGCGAAAATCAATCTATTCTTGGCGGCGGCGGACCAACCCAGGACATCATCACAGAGTTCGGCTCTCTTGCCGGCTGGGGTATGCCGTACGGCGTGCCTACAGGCAACGGCTACAACAAGGGACCGGCTGGAACCAACGACAGTTTGAGAACCAGCGCCATTGAATTGGGCGGCGGTCAGCGCTTCAAAGTCGGAGATTGCAAAATCCCAACCGGATCGACCCTTCTCGACTACGGCACATCTGCCACCCGTATGAATGGAATCGGAGCTCTGAATGCATGGCAATCGACTGAATTCGGTCAAGGCTTCCGCCGCATGCCGCTCTACAGCTCGAAGACCACTGATTTTGGCTTCCCTTACACAATCTTCGATCCAGCCAACATCAACTATCAGAAGACTGGTCAACACCAACTTCCGACTGCTGTCTTGACGAATTTCTAGCCCATGGCTGGAAAAAGGGGGGGATCTTCCCATGGTGGTGGGAAATCCCCCGATTTCAAAACCCCCGG
>JAIETE010000022.1 GCA_019745505.1 Candidatus Obscuribacterales bacterium
GTCTGCCTGGACCCAGGAGGCGGCTTTCTCGGGGGCGCCGATGGAATCGAGCATGTCCAGAACCGGACCCGGTGCACCGCCGTGCAGAGGGCCCGAGAGGGTGCCGACTGCCGCCGTTATGGCAGCACCGACGTCGGCGCCGGTAGAGGCAGTGACGCGTCCGGAGAACGTGGAGGCGTTCAGACCGTGGTCGATGGTGAGGATGAGGTAGGTTTCGACGGCGCGCAGGTTTTCGGTCGAAGGGCGCTTGCCGGTGACGCCCCAGAGGTAGCGCTCCGCATAGCCCTTGTTCTGACGCTTGCGCACAGGAGCCTTGCCGGTGTGGATGATTTCCACAATGGACGGCGCCAGTGCCTGCAACTGCAGCACTTCCTGTTCCACTTCGGCGACTTCGCGATTCAGCCAGGGCTTGAAGCCGCGATGGCAGGCGATGGCGGAGATGGCGGTGCGGAAAGCCGAAAGAGGCTCCGTGCCGCGGGCTTTCTTGACCAGGTTGATTTCGGCACGCGAAAGCTTGCCCAGAGTCTCTACCTTGGCGCGAAAAGCAGCCAGCTCCTCGGCGGTGGGCAGACGCCCTTCGTGAAGAAGAAACCAGACTTCCTCCACCGTCTTGCTCTCTGCGAGCTTGACGGCGTTGTGTCCGGAGAAGATCAGTCGACCTGCTGAACCATCCACATGGCTCAGGCGCGTTGCGCAGGCGATGACACCTTCCAATCCAGCGGAGAAGGTAGTCGACGGGGTGTTCATGTTATAGCTCCTTGGAGTTTCTGCGTAAGAAACAAACTTGCAAACGGAAGCGAGACTGAGTGCTCTTTTCTGCAGGCCTCGCTCAATCACCCGCTCAGATTCAGACCCGAACCGTTGTTCGAATTCGCGGCTGCAAGAGCAGTCGTTCGATGTCTGAAAGTGAAAATCTAGATTGGGTGCTGAGGGATGAAAAGCGGGCGATGGGCAGAAAAGAAACATCTCTGGCTAACACAGTGGCTTTTACGCAATCAATAAGGCCTCTTAAAAACCGCGAATTAACAGCTATTACTACGTTAATCAAAAAGCTCAGTTCTCAAGATAGAAGAGCTGTACGCTCAGTGAATTGAGGCTTTCTCTGCCTCTCGTGATGCCAAGATAGCGCAACTGCGCGGTTGGTTGACAGTCCTTCGTTGGGTTCGAGCGCTGTTCTTGGCTAGTACTAACAGAGATAATAGAGCCGGCAAAAATAGAAGACAGCGAAGATTGCCGATTGAGCAATTTCGCTGTCTTCAAAGCTCAGTAGGAGCACCCGCAGACGGGGCAGGCGCTCAGCCACTGATTTACGCCGGCTGGATATACCAGTGCAGCTTGCCGCCGTAGATCTTCTGGACCCGCACGGTCCATCCCTGACCTTCGAGTTCGGCTACCACGAGTTCGCGAACCGCGGGCTCTACATGGTCGGAGAAGATCGGTTTGTCTCCCTTGTCGCCCTTCTTGCGCTTGGTGAGCTCAGCAACGAGGAGATCGAGGACCTTGTCCTTCTTCTCGTCGTTGGGATTCTTGCCTTCGATGTCGGCGGGCGTGGGGATTTTGCGCTTTGGCATTGCTTTGATTCCTGGTGCGGTGTGGAGCGACTGCCATGGCAATCGCTCGAGTGTTCTGATGCTGCAAGTAAAAGTGGACGCGCTCGAGAGATGTTTAGCTCGGCTGAGCGCCGCGCAGACCGGCGACAAGACGGGCGTCGTTGCGCAGGGCGATGAGGGCCGCGTGGGCGACAGCAGCCACGCCGGTGACGCCGGATGTCTCGAGCCGGTGGGCGACCAAGTCGATCCTGTCGAACTTGAAGACGGCGGCAAGCTTGACGGCGGCTGCATCAACCGCAGCGTCCTTGCCGACGACGGCCTTCACCTCGTCGATATAACCGGCGCGCGATTTCAGCGCGGCAGCGACATCGAAAGAGCGGCGCGACGGATAGAAGGGACCTTCCGAGCGGGCGCCTTCGTGCGGAGCGATCAGCTTGAGGGCCGGCGCCAGTTCGGCGTTGCGGCTCAGAGCGCTGATGATGTTGTCGCTGACGGCGAAGTCGCGATAAATGTTGCCGTCGTAGCCCAGCGTGTCCTTGATGACCTTCAAATCGGCACGCTTCACGCGGATGAGGTGGGCGAATGCACGGATGGAGAGGCGGTCGTTCGGGCGGGTCTCGGAGTAGCCGGCCTCGCTGAGGTTCTCCATGTAGGCCTCGCCGTAGAAGTCGAGCAGGCTGCCTTCGGCATCTTCGCCGTAGCTCTCCTTCATTTCGCTGGCGATTGCTTCGATAGCGGCCATGATCGGCAGCTCTTGAGGAACGAGCGCAGTGTTTTTTCGCTTGGTCATGTTTTTCCCTTGTGTTTGCTGAACACGTTTCAACCGGTGCAAGACTCAGCCCCCTGACTGCTCTTGCCTGAACCGGAATAGTGCGGAGCTTCTCGTTCTTTTCGAATGAATTCGAGCTTCTTCGCCAAACACGCAGCGCGGTGCTCAACTGGTGAGTTTCCTCACAAGCTTCTGATGGGATATGCGCGCGACGAGCTCGGAAGTGTTTGAATTCGTTGGAGAAAGGACAAGAAAGACTAGAGCCAGCCTAAGCGATCGGCAGTTCGTCATTTCTCGATTTGTCGCTAAATACCCTCAAATCTTCGAGATTATGAGAAAAGCTCACCGTTGCGAACCTCGCGCGAGGCTTCTTGAAAGCTTGATTTTCACCTGAAGCGAATGAAACCGGCTTAAAGCCTGGTTTTTACTAAAAGAAGTAATAGAATCTCCTCCAGAACAAAAACTGCCGAAGAATGGCGTGAATACGGGATGGGAAATTGTCCCCATCCCGCTGTTTGTATGCCGGGTGAGATTACATCGGCATGAGCAACAACCAGGCCGCCCAGAAGAGCGCCACGGTGATGATGACGGGCAACAGCGAAGCGCCTGCCAAAAGAGAGATGGCGATGCCCATGACCAGAGCGACACCGCTGGCAGTGAACAAGTTCGACTTGATCACGTAATTCTGTCTCAGTTGCGGGCGGAACTCATAGGTCATTACCACCCATACAGATTCGAAAATGACGGCTGCTGCTACGGTGGGCAGGAAGTAGACGCCCATGAAGTAGCAAGCGATCAGCCCGCCTGTGAGACCGACAAAGCCGGCTTCCAGGAGGTGTGATTCGCGACAGCGCAGGCTCAGCTTTTCGGAGAATTCGCGATAGGCGCGATGAGACACGAATTGCGAGTGATGCGGCACCTGGAACAGTCGTCTGCCCAGGTAAGAGAAGAGCACAACCTCCACGATGAAGGCGGTGCCAATCCAGAGGAGCATTTCCATTTGCGGAAACTCCTGTTGTTTCTTGGTTTCGATGAGTTCGCAGTGAGGACGACTACGCACAGACACTTTCGCCTGTGCGTAGTCGAAATCAGGATGGTTGCCGAGCTAGGCTCGGGTGCCAGCAGTGGCTTCGATCTGGTTGACCAGGAAGTTGCGCGCGGCGCTGCGGATGCGCTCGAAATTGGACTTGGCGGTGCTGAGCGCCAGGTTGCGCGCGTGTTCGGGGTGTTCCGCCGCGTAGCGATGGACCACGTCGCGTCCGAATGTGCTGTAGGCGTCGCGCAGCGAACGCACATAGGCAGCCCATTCATTGACCAGAGTCGGGTTCATGAAGGGGTCGGCGGCGATGGTGGCATCGAGCGGCGCGACTGCCGCTTCAAAGTCGCCTTCGGCAGCGTTGCCTGCCACAGCGCCCTGGAACCACTTGAACAGGTCCGAGGCGTTGGACAGAAGAAGAACGTGCGAATCGGCGAGGTTGACTACCTTGGCGGACTGCTGGGAAGTTGAGGTCATTAATCCATCCTTTTTGAAGGTTCTGTGCTTGCTGTGGTTTGACCGTGTCGTCGCAGGCAGTGCCATTCGTCCACTGCCTGCTGCAAAACAGCCAGGTCGGAGGGTTTTACTTGTGACCGCCGGTGAGGCGGGCGAGGATATCCGGCAGAGCCTTGTCGGCGCCGCTGGTATGAACCTCTCTGAACGACCAGTGGAATGCACCGGCCGGGGTGATATTCACCCAGATTGTCTTGACGCCCGAGTAGAAGCGCTTCTTGATGTCGACGATGCTTTTGGCCGGTTGGACCTCCAAGGTCGTCCCCACCACGATCAGCACTCCGCACTCTTTCATGAGCTTTTTGGCGGCAGCGACATTGTTGCTATCGACAGTTTCACCGAAAAGAACCACGTCGGGGCGCAGACCGTGCCCGCACATGGTGCAGACCGGCAGCGAGTCTGCATGCGGTTCGCTGTCGGCGAAAGGAAGGAGCGTGCACTTGGGATTGCTGCACCGCGTTTTCATGACATTGCCGTGAAACTCGATGACGCCTGAACTTCCTGCTCGCGTGTGCAGTCCATCGACGTTCTGAGTGACGATACTCAGGCTGTAGCCTTCCGGCAAACCGGCCTCGAACTGTGCCAGCGCCAGGTGGGCGAGAGTGGGCTCTGCGCCGGCGATTTGCCTGCGCATGCCGCCCCAGTGATCCCAGCTGAAGCGAGGATCAGTCTTCAGGGTCAGTGCTTCTGCGGCTTTGACGATGGCTGCGTCATTCCACAGCCCGTCAGGCCCTCTGTATGTTCTCAGTCCGGCTGCGGCGGAGATGCCCGCGCCGGAGAACACAACGATTTTCTTTGCGTCCCGCATGGGAGTCTCCTTTCGGTTTTTGTCATAGAGAGCTTTTCAGCTCCGTTTCATTCCGTAGCCTTCGCCTGCGCGTCGCCGACAGGCTTGGTAGCACGCACCGTGAGCGTGACGCGCTTGCCCTGGTCGGTGAGCGTGCCGACTTCGTGACCCTTGCGCAGAGCACCGGCAACCACCGAGTCAACGACGTTGCGCTTGTAAGCTGTCACGTCGACCGAAATCGGCTCGTCGCCGGCGTCTGTCAGAAGCGCTTGCACGGACTTTCCGAGATAGCTCGACTGCTTGTAGTGGTCGATGAAATCATCGAGCAACTTGGCCAGCGTCTGTCCGAGCCAGGCGCCGAGGAATACGGCGGCGGCGATGGACAGTTCCTTGAGCACGAACCACGAGTACGCGCCCACGGCAACCAGAGCCAGCAAGATGATGATGTAGATGACCGCGCGCTTGGAGCGTCCCCAATTCGTTCGGTCCAGCAGGAGCAGGAGGAACGTGACGGCGGATGCTGCTGCGAATGCGATCAGCATGGTGATTGGATCCATTTGGTCCTCTCGGTTTATGTTTCGTGGATTGCGCCGGCGCTCCGGTTCGCGAGATGGCGCGAACATAGGCGCGACGCCGGATATCAACCGCGAGCGGTGATAGACATCGGGAGGCGATTTTGCCCTAATCCTTCTCGTCGTCTGCCCTGCAGCTCCGGCGAAGGTGCTTCTGCTTTCGGCTCATAGCCGCGAGTAAATTCTGTGGAAATTGCCGAATGTGGGTGCGTGTTTTGCGAGAAGAAGGACAGGGGAAGTGAAGTGATACTTCCGGGTTAACACAGAAAAAGAGAGCCTAAATAGTAAAGTGTCGGTTTACAACATTGCTTTACTTCGCTTAAAACCTTTGTGTGGGATGGGTTTAGGATTTCCAAATATTCCGCGCGCCGGCCCGTATATGGGTGCCTGCGGAAACAATTCACTGTAAAAGTGAGCTTCAATAGGCACCACGGTAGGGTTTGCTAGATGCGCTACATTAGCCAATTCTTCGGAAATTATGGCTATTAGCTCGCTCTCAATGGTTTTTGAAATGGCAACTGTAGTGGACTGGATTTTCTGCCTATTTTTTTGGCAAGCGCCTCCGACCCATGGACTTCTCTGTTTCTGTCGAGAAAGCGGTGCTCGCGAAGCCGCATGAACCGTCTTTTGCGGCGCAATTTTGTCACAGCTCAGAGCGTTTCTTTCTGCAAGCCGGAGCGAATAGTCGGTGTGTGCTTTCGAGAGCGGCAGCCGGTTTGCGTTATAGACATGGAAAGCCTCGAGCAGTGGCGCTTGTAAGTGGTTGTAAAGAGGTTGTGTAAAGCGCAAGTTTATATGTTTAGAGCGAAGGTTCTGATAGCAAAAAGTATCTTCTATTGCACTTTCCAATCTTCGATCCAAACAACCAGACAATAAGCATAAAGCTGCTTCTTCATGCCTCTATCTCACAGCAACAGCTGTGCGGCGTGAAATTGGTTTGTTTCGGTTCGCTGTAGCGGTTAGCGCGATGTGTAGGACGTCTGGCGGAAATGGGTTCGCCGGGCGGTTATGTCAAACAGACCAAAATCTGAAATGGAGAAAGACGCTATGACGTTTTCAATCGTAGTTCCTACCTCGAGCGTGATTGCTGTCCTGCCGGGCGACCCTTACAAGGTGTGCGTCATCGAGCAGAACGGCAAGCACAAGGGCCGGCTCACGCTGGTCGGTGGAAAGGTGATCATGCCCGAGCAGACGCACGAACAGTGCGCGCTCGAGGAATGGGACCAGGAAGCCGGCGGCAAGAATGCCAAGCTCCTCGACCTTTCGCTGTGGGCGATCAAGACCGACGCGCATTCGGATGTTCGTCCGGCTACGCTCGGCAAGCTCACCCACGACCTCTGTGCCGAGGCGTTGCGCGCCACTGCGGTCACCGGCCACTACGGCTGCCCCGACTACATCTACCTGGCCAAGGTGGAAGGCGAGCCCTTCCCGTTCGACGGCGAAGCCAAGTCGTGCAAGTTCATCGACGTGCGCGACGTTCCCTGGACCGCGACCGAGGCCGAGAGCCGCTACGGCGCTCAGCACGACCTCATCCTCATGGTCTATCGCCTCTGGCTTTCGGGCCGCCCTGTCGGTATCAGCGACTTCGCGGACTTCCGCGCCCTGCGCGCCAAGCTGCGTGATTTGCTGGCCGGCCTCAAGGACTGACCGGCGGACATGCCACCAAGAATGGTGCTGCGACTTTTGGCGGCACCTCCTGAAAATTGCACGCAGTGAATACCGAAAGGAGCTTGCTGCCTGCCAAAAAACTGAATCGGAGTTAGTATGTCCAAACTTTTGGATATTGCTCACGCGTCGAAGATGGATGCTCATCTCGATCGCGTGATGCTCAATGCGCAGCATTTGCAGCGCGTGCTGAGCACGTTGAAGGGCATCGGGCCGCAGGGCACTTTCCTCGGCTCACGCAAACTCGGGCCCGAGTCGCTCGAGTATCGCTGGTTGGCTGAAGCCTCCAGGCTTCTGGCTTTGATTGGCATTGCCATGAAGACTGGTGGTGGACCCGGTCTCATGGAAGCGCCTCACAAGGGCTGTCTGGAAGCCAACCGTCTCGACCGGGCTATTGCCGTTTGCGCGGATTTCCTGGCCACCGAAGAAGACATCAATCCCTATGTGGTCCAGGGAGGGCATGTGTTCAAGATGCCGGATTTCAATTCCCGGCATGACGCGCTCTTCTTCGGGTCGATGTTCCATGGCGTCCTCTGGGGGCGGCTGGGCACGATCCATGAGCTGTACGATTTGCTCAATCGGCTCAAGCACGGACTTCTGGCCGGTGCGCCCGTCTACTTCCTGGAGCGCGACGGTTATTGGTCGCAGAAGAAGGACTTCCTGACCCAGTCTCTGGGCGAAGACCTGGGACCGCGTATCAGTCCCGAAGACTACAACACCACCAAGATCGTGAACATCACCGAGCAGACGCCCGAGCAATTCGTGCGCATGCTGCTGAAGGATATCGGCTTCTAGGGGCCGAGAAAATCCGGTGATGACGTGACTAGCCGTAAGGCCAAGCAAGCCCCTATCTTCGGAGGTCACCTGGCGAAAAGTGTCTCGCCAGGTGGATGGGTTCGACTCCCATCAGGGGCGCTCCACCATGTCAAAACTTGAAAAATCGGGGCGGGCGACTGCACCTCTTCGATTTTTCATTTTTTCTGATTTTATACTAGGTGATGTCGTAGAAAGTCGTTTTGATGAGCGCATATCGATCTGATACCGTTTGTGGTGCCAGTCGGTGTCGCTCGAGTAGTCAGGATGTTGCAGTTTCGCCAAGTTTGCGAGGTCTGCTAACTGCGTGTTTGGCTGGTGAGTACAAATTCAAGATGGGGCTGCTCTCTTTTCATCTTGTCTTTTACTGACTCTGATGAAAGAAAACAGTGCTTTGCAAGCGGGGCGTGCTTGGCAAGGGGCTCTTCCTCTGGCAGGCTGCGTAGTTTTACTTTCTAAGCCTCTATTTTTTTTCTCCAATCCTCAAACAGCTCTTAAAAGAACACAAGCTCATGAATCCCGCAAGTATCTAAGCAGCTAAAGCTGTTTGGGAATCGTTCGACTTGATTTGTCGCGGTGGAAAAGCGGCTTTGATGCAGGTTTTGCACCAGGCGCTGTTCACTCACACACTGCCCTTCCGGCAATCAAGCGCGGAAGAGACTTTTGGAGTCCTGTCATGAAAAGGAAATCTAAACTGCCTTCCGGCGTCAGACCGGTGGGTAGAGACAAAGCGCGCGTCAACTCGCTGCGCGGTGAATCTCCATTTGTCATCAAGCCTCTACTGCAATTCGCCCCGGAAGCGCAGAGCGATGGATTGGTGGCTGTCGAACTCGTCTGGATCGCTCACGTCAAGCGCAGTCTCTGGAAAGTCGAGTACCTTCAGGAAGGTGCCACTACCTGGACCGCTTGCACTGTCGAGAAGGTGGACGGCGTTACTATCAAAGACAACGAGTTCAAACGTTTCCGGGCCCTTCTTGCCGGACTGCAACCCGGCTGCGCCTTTGAATATCGAGTCCTCATCTCCGGTCAGCAAGTGTTTGCCGCTTGCGCCAGGACTCCTCCCGGCAAAGGCGCCAGAGCAAAGATTGCTCTATTCGGCGATTTCGCCGATGGCGATGCGGAGGCGACCAAAGTGGCTCAAGGCGCTCATGGCGCCGATGCGGACATGATGATTCTTCTGGGCGACATTGTGTACAACAATGGTCTTTACGGAGAGTATCGCCGCCACTTCGACCCTGTCTACAACGGTGATGGAGAGCGAGGCGCACCGATCGGTCGTTCTCGTGCAACTGCCGCCGTTCCCGGCAATCATGACGTGCGCGTGCCGGACCGTTTCGACTTTATTCAACACGCATCGGACGAAGATCTCTTCGCCTTTTTCCGCATTTTTCGCCACCCGAGCAACGGACCCAAGCTGGATTCGGATGCGGTGCGCAAAATGGTGGAACGCGATCGTGAAGGAAAGAAGTTGCTCAAGCTGTTCGGTCCGGAATTCATCGGTCTGTCGAATTACTATTTCCGGCAGGGCGATAGCTTCTGGGTCATGCTCGACGCCAACGAATACATGGACTGGCGCAACCGCGATCTTCAGAAGTGGCTGGAGAAAGCTCTTGCCAAAGGCGCTGACTGCACATGGAAATTCGTTTGTTTCCATCAGCCGGGATTCAACAGCGACGCCAAATACAAGACCGATACGCGCATGCGTGTTCTTTCGCCGACTTTCGAGGAATTCGGCGTGGACATCGTTTTCAGCGGACACTGCCACTTCTATGAGAGGAGCTATCCGCTCAAGTTCAAGCTGAAATCCGGCAACGCCGGACGCAAGCTCAATCCGGAAGGCAAAATGGTGTTGGACAAAGCCTTTGACGGCGTCACTAACAAGAAGCCTCAGGGGGTCATCTACATCGTTTCCGGCGCCGGCGGATTGCTCGTAACCCACGACATGCGCCCGTCCGCGCACGGAAAGAGCGAATCAAGCTTCAAGATTGGCGAGAGGAAGAACTCTTTCACCGTCATGACACTGGAGGGCAAAACACTTTTGCTGCGCCAGGTCGACACCGCTGGTGATGAGGTCGACAGCTTCACAATCGATAAGTCGTGACTTCTCATGCGTGTTGCAGAATCGCTCTGCAACACGCATTTTTTTTTCTTGATTTTATATTATAAGCATTAGTAGCCTCTGTGAAACAGCTCTTTTTCCAGATCCCTATGACTGAGCGGGTGCCAGCGGTACTGTGAATGCAAACGTGCTGCCCTGCGCCTCCGTGCTGGCAGCGCTAATCTCGCCGCCGTGCAGTTCGACCAGGGCTTTGCATATCGATAACCCAAGTCCGGAGCCGCCTTTGAGTCTAGAGTCAGACGCTTTTACTTGCGTGAAACGATCGAAAATAGATGGCAGTAGCTCTTCCGGAATGCCGCGTCCCTGGTCTTTCACCGATATTTTGACAAAGGAATTTTCTCCTTCTGCAAAGACTGAAATCTTCGTATTTGGGGCAGAGAATTTCAGAGCGTTCGACACCAAATTGGTTATCACCCGCGCCAGTCTCTCTTCGTCCGCCAGTACTATTGCGGATGTCGGCGCTACGTCTATCTCGATCTTTCTTTCTTCGGCAGCCGGTCGGAGGGCGGAAACGGAAGTTTCCAGCAAAGCGCCCAGATCGACTTCGCTCAGAACCAATTCCATCATGCCAGCTTTGATTTTTTCGATATCCAGCAAGTCATTGATTAGTGAGAGCATCTGAGCGGTACTCGTGTCCGCGACTCTGAGCATGTTCTTGCCTCTTTCGTCCAGTTGACCGAACATATCGGCTTGCAACATCTCGAGCACATTTCTCAAGGTGGCAACGGGCGTGCGCAGGTCGTGCGTGATCATGGCGACGACTTCCTGTTTCATCCGCTCAGCCTGCTTTCTTTCACTGTCGTCGTGAATGACGCAAAACATAGTCTTGTCGTATTTCGACCAGTGCGCAGTCCAGAGTGTGTCGACGATTTCGCCGTCGGCTCGCAGCATGCGCACTTCGAAAGGTTGTACTTCCTGCTCTTTCATCACGTTTTCTACACTGGCGAGCAGCCGGTGAACATCGTCTTTGTCGACCAGCGAGATATATCGCACACCCAGAATGTCCTCGGACTTTATTCCGAGAACCCTAACAGAAGCGGCATTACAGGCAATGAATTTGCCGTCTTCGTCAATCGAGCAAATGATGTCCCTGGCATTTTCTACGATCGCTCGCTCCTTACGGGCTGATTCGCCGATTGCAGATGCCATTTTTCGAAACACTCTGTCCAGCGAACTGATCTCATCATCGCCTTTGAGCGCCTCGTGCAGAGGTTGTCCTGCAGCCAGGCGGCGCGAGTTGTCGGCAACAACGTTGAGCCGACCGGAAATCTCACGCATGAAAATCACCGCACTGATCAGTGAAATGCCGACGTTAAGAAGAACTCCCAGCAGCAAAACAGTCTTTTCCTTCGCCTGAATTGCTTCTTGCCTGGCTGGACTGTTCTCCACAACATCTTTGGCCCTGCTGTTTATGTCGAGCAATTCAGGCGACCTGACTTTTGCGGCAATTGCCCCCAGATGTTTCAGCCAATATTGGCGATTCGCCTCCACTTCCAGGATCTGTGAATGGGCTTGCAAGCTCGTCAGTTTGTCGAAGGCGAGTCTGATTGCTTGGTGTGATTCTTCGACGGCTTTCTCGTCTTTTGGATTGCCTCTGGCAGACTCCGCGAGCGCGTCGTAATAAGTGCGCCATCTTTCAACCGCTGTCAGGTTCAAGCCTCCAATGAATTGAGGCGTGAAGGTTCGCATCGTCATCATCACATCGAGTTCGTCCAGTTCAGCCAGGATGACTGTGACGATGTCGTTGACGCGTTTTGCCACGTTGAATCTTTTTACTTCGTCCTGATATTCCTGCCGGCAGTAGTTGAGCGAGCCCAGTAGCAAAAGCTGCAGCGCCAGAATAAAGGAGAGAATGGCGATTAGCTTATTCGCTAATGTGAGGCGGACCTTCATGTAAAAGAGAGACGCTTTCCTTGCTCGGTTCTACAAGATTGTAGCCGTTTCAGTCCGGACGATTGTCATTCGGCTTTGCAAA
Source organism: Candidatus Obscuribacterales bacterium (assembly GCA_019745505.1). Taxonomy (GTDB): domain Bacteria; phylum Cyanobacteriota; class Vampirovibrionia; order Obscuribacterales; family Obscuribacteraceae; genus QKMZ01. Next base: position 11,800 of record JAIETE010000022.1, read on the forward strand.
TTTGGGAAAATCTCGCCTCAGGAGCACAAAATCCTTTTTCGTCCAGGATTTGGAATTGATGCGGAAAAGATTGAGATTGGGCAGCTGGAGAATGGTCTTGGACGCTTTCTGGAAGCTGATTTTTGATTCCGGCGCACAGAATTCTTGCAGGTTTTTCAGGTTGCAAATCCACGAAAGATCGCGATCGCTGATTCTGTTTTTTTCTATCCACAGCTTTCGCAGGTTTTTGAAAGTGCCGATTATACTCAAGTCCTGAGGTGAGACGTCATCGGCGCTCAATCGCAATTCCTCTAATTCCGTCGAGCCCTTCAACTTTCTGAGCACCGCAGTCTGATTGGACAATCCTGAAAGACTGAGCGTCTTGAGCTGTTTGAGGCGTTTGAGTTTGATCAGTCCGTCGCCTGTAATGGCTGTTTTGCCCAGTTTAAGCCCGTTGAGATTAGGTAGTTTGTTTAAAGTTTCGATTAGCGAGTCGTCGACTTCGCACCCGGTAAGGTCCAGAAATTGCAGACTTTTCTGGCGGTCGAGATATTTGAAGGTTTTATTGCCAACTCCAAAATTGAACCGAAATCTCATGCCTGTGAATTCGTTTGCATTGAAGCGCAACAAAAATTTCGGATGTGTGACTATCAATTTGTCTTCTACATCGAGGCGCAGGGGCTGCTCGATTGGAAAGGAAAGCACGCCCTTGGCGGGATAGGATTTTTGGGTGTCCATCGTGAAGATGTAGCCCAAGCCGAAGTTCTTTGCAGAGCCGAAATTGAAAGTACGCACCGAATGCCCCTCTTTGTCTATTGATATGGAGCTGATCGGTCCGTAACTCACGGAGTCGAGATCTTCGCCAGGAAGCCCATCCGGCTTGGTTTCACTTTTTGCTTTGTCAAAACCGGCCTGATAAGTGGCCGCCAATTGCTGACTCATAGAACTGTAAACAAAAGTGCCTGCGGCCAGCGCGCCGATCAGTGCTGCGGCCGCTATTTGCAGAACATGCCTGTAGCCCTTGCGCGCTGAAATTTCTGACTTTGTTGGTGGCAGTATTTGCGGATGATGTGAAATACCCTGTTGCAGAAGGCTTAGATCTCGGGCAATGGACTTCATGTCCTGATATCGAGATTCAGGATTCTTCTCGAGCATGAGCCTGAGAATGTTTTCGATTGCTGCGGGAAACTCTTTTCCCAGCGTGGCTTCTTTCAAGGAAGGTACTTCGCCGGACTGGTGCTGCATCATCGTGGAAAGGGCTGTGCTGCCCATGAATGGTGGTACGCCGGTGAGACTTTCGAATAGAACGCAACCGAGCGAATAGATGTCGCTTCGGTGATCGACCGGCTTGCCCAGGCATTGCTCCGGGCTCATGTAGAGAGGACTGCCGAAGATTTCGCCGGTGCGGGTGAGGGCTTGAGTCGGCTGTATTTCCTCGTCTGTCAGCTTGGCGATGCCGAAGTCCACCACTTTTACACTCAGACCGCTGCTGTCGGACTGTGGCGGTACCAGCATAATATTGCTCGGTTTGAGGTCTCGGTGAATGACTCCCATCGTGTGGGCGTAGGACAGCGCGAAGCAAACTTGGATGAACACCGTGAGCGCCTCTTCCAGGCTGAGCGCTCCCTTGTCTTTGAGTAGTTTCGCCAGGGTGGTTCCTTCGATGTAGTCCATCACGAAGAAGGGGATATCGCCATCGATAAGTCCGCAATCGTGAACCGTGATCAAGTTGGGATGGTCGAGCATGGCAGCGGTTTTTGCTTCTACCTGAAACCTGCGCCAGGTCAAATCCGTGACCTCGTGCGTGTGCAGAGTTTTCATGGCCAGAATGCGACCAAGGGTTAACTGTTCGACGCGGTAAACAACACCCATGCCGCCGCGACCAAGCTCGCCCAAAACCTTATATTTCTCGGCTACTACCTGACCCGCAAACAGATCGGCAGCAGGACCGTAAGTAAGACCCAAAGTTCGATCATTGAGGTTTTGCCCCAAGCTCTCTTGACCGCTTGCTTCGCTCATCCAAGGACTCCCACGCACCCCTTTTGGGATATACCTCGGTATGTTCTCGTTTCGACAAAATTGGGTATTAAATTCCCTGGAAAACCTCAATATGAGCGCCGAGAATAAGTTGCTTAATATGCCGTCCTTTAGAGGCGAAAGGCAGCTCGACTGATCAGGTCGGCTGCCTTGTGCTTTTGCTGCAAGAGGGAGGTAGTAGCGTGGCTAGCGCGAGGGAAGCACGCGGCTACACCGCTACTTTTTCAATCGCCGATTGAAGGAGCGAGAGTTGGCAAATGACCGAATCTTCGTAGTCATCGTTGTTTTCGTCATCATCATCTTCTTCTTTGTCGGGATCGAACAATGCCGTTGATTGAGCAAACATGCCCGGTTGAATGCCGGCAAACACATTCTTCACCGACACGCTGGGATTCTCGTCGGCATACATCACCGCTGCGTACAGGCGACCTTCGTAAAGTACGTTCCACTGATCTTGGTTCTCGTGATCGATCAATTCGCGTCTCAAGTTATTTGCAAAACCAACTTCCACTACTTCCAATTCGCTGGACGGTTCGCTTTCTTCATCACCAAGATCCTCAGCCAGGACTACATACAAACCCTGGGTTTCTTCCACTTCTTCCGGTCTGGAAAAGGGCCCATTAAAGGAATAATCTCCAATCACTACAGCCATTTTTTATTCTCCTGTACGTGTGCTGAAATGCTTATGATCAGCTTGTTTTTGTAGAAACGGGTCTTTGTCGTGATTGCTTTTGTTTGCGTCCATTCTTAACTGCGCTTACTAAGGCGAGGTTAAGAATCGCGTTCGATCTGCCTGTCGCGAACATAAATGTTTTTGCGCAAGTCAAGGTTTGGAGCGGTTTTATCTCTTCTTTGATATGGATCGCCTATACTCTTAACCCGTTGTTAACCGATCGTGGTTCGAGTTTTGAGGTGGTACTAAGTGTGGTGGCATAGTGGATCTGAGTAACGTAATCTCAACGTCTTCGAGTCACACGGCGTAACATTTTCGGCTGCCGCTCATTGCGCGAACATAGCGCAATCGAAATTCTGGGCATGAGCCAGAATGGGCGAGCTTTTCGCCAAATTGGCAGATGTTTCGATCGGCAAATCTTCGCGCTAAGCGTTTATTAGATCCTCTTCATAGTATTTCTTTTGAGCTCATGAGCTCTGTACTTATATGCACGAAAAAGGTTTGACTGGAATTCTATTTCCGATTTCTTCAAAGCTCTGTATCCGCACAAAATCCCGATCACTTCCAACACCAGGCCAGTACTTTCTGCTTCGCCACAAGCGAAGGTAGACGTGTGCGTATGCGTGGCTTTGAAGCGTCGTTGCTGTGGATTTCCACCTGCAGCAATGCTTCGCCGGTGTCGTCTCAGACGATGCCAAAGCCGTTGCCGCAAGGCATTGCTGCTTGCGGCAGCATTAACCAGAAAGAGAGGTTCAGAATGTCCAGAACATCAGAAACCCCTGCTTCCGATTCCAACGACCTGCGCTGCAAGTGCGGCAAGTGTCTCGCCAAAGACGGACAGATCAAATGCTCGAAGTGCACCGGTATCACCGATGTGCGCCCGCGCCTGCTCGACGAAGCCCGTCAGACCGCCTTCTATCTTTCGGCGATGGCCGCTACGGCTCATCGGCTGGGTTCTAGCGAATCGCCTGTGAAGCTCACCATTGTGCCGGGCCGTCAGCACAATGGCTATGTCTCCTTCCAGCCGAGCGAAGAGCAGCTCTTGCGTGTGGACGATCTGAAGCGGCAGCTCGTCGTTCTTTTGACGGGCAGAGCCGCTGAGAATGCGCTTTGCAGTTCGACGACAGGCTCGGCAAGCGTGATGACACAGGCCATGCATTTGGCTCGGCGCATCGTGACTTGCGGGATGGTGCCAGGTTGGGACAAGAACCCCGACCAAGCCGCCCGCGAGCTGCTCGATACGACCTGGAAAGAGGCCGAAGCCTTCGTCGCCGCCAATCGTGCCGCCATCGAAAGCGTGGCTGCAATGCTGCTCTTCAAAGGTGAATTGACGGGCGACGACGTCGCTCGTCTGACCGCCGACATTGTCGCCACCGGCGGCGGTGCAGAGCAGCAGTAGTCTCGCCTGACGCAACGCAGACCACAACCCAAAAGGAGGTCAGCATGAAGCGATTATAAGTAGAGGAAGTCTTGGAGAATTCAGGCGGTGTTTCGTTTTGCCTGGGTTCGATAAGCCGTCCTCTGCCAACAATGGAGGACTATCATGATCAATCGCAAGAACCGCACTCCCTTCCACAAGCGCTCCTGCAAGGCGCGCAAGCTCGCTTACATCCGGATGAAGAACAACATCCGTCGCGCCGCTCCGCTGCTCGGTGGGCTCTTCTACACCCACGACTACGTGCACGGACAGAACGGCTGGGTCGACATCTACTTCCTCGGCAAGGCGAAGGGCGTTTTCTACAACGTCACTCTCCAGACCGCTCGTTACGAGTACAAGGAAGAGGTCAGCCAGGCCGCCTGGGACGCTGCGGATGCGCTCGTTCCTCATCGCTTCAACCTCTTCGAGGACGCGAAGAAGGACCCGGTCACCGGCCACTGGGTGTCCAATCCCAAGCCCGAGGGCGCGCTCGACGCGTTCGGCGGCCTGACCCGCTGGGACTGGATCCGTGGCGAGGAGGCTCGCATCGCCGATGCCCGCACCGTCAAGGTGCACGCGCGTGTGGAGCTCGACCGTGACTACGCTCACGGCATCGGTCTGCATGCCACCATCGACGTGCCCTTCCTCACCGTTGACGCCATCAACGCCTTCATCCGCGACTTCCTCGCCCGCGGCGAAAAGGCTTGGCGCGACGACAACGCGCTCAGCTACAGCCACGAGGAGGTCGGCTACTGGGGACTCGAGAGCAACGCTCTCGTCGAGCCCTGGGACGTCGCCAAGGCGCTCGAAGAAGCGAGCATGAAGACCGAAGAGACCGCTTCGGGGGAGGACAACGTCGGCGCCTGACCTAGTCGGGACCGCCAGCGTCTGAAGGTCACTGTGAAAACGTCGGGAGCGGCTGCACGCTTGATTGTGCTGCAGTCGTCTCTCGGCGTTTTCCTTTTCAGTAAATTGCTATTAGACTTGATAGTATTTTCAGCGTTTTCCAGCATTAACTGCGCCCACTGGCAGAGGTCGGCAAAATTCGGCATTCTATTCGCCTGCGAAACTCTCCAGTTTCACAGCCCACGTCTCCTCGAGAATTGGCAATGGTTATAGGGCTCGAAAGTTCTCCATCGCTGGATAGGGTCGGGCTGACGGATGCGTCTTCAGACCAGCCCGTCAATTTCGAAGCCCTCACTTCGCTCAGATTTTTTGCTGCTCTCAGTATTTTTCTGCTGCATGCACAAGTCCACGAGTTGATCATCCTGTCTGCGGATGTTCGCATCTGGTACTCGCTTGTACAGGGCGTGGCCTTCTTCTTTGTGTTGTCCGGTTTCGTCCTCACTCTGCGTTACGAGTCTGTGAGCGGCTGGAAGCAGATTGCCCTTTTTTACAGCAATCGTTTTGCCAGAATAGCTCCTCTCTATTACCTCACGGCAATTCCCTTTATCGCGCTGCCGTCTTTGCAGCATTTTGGCGCAAAGCCCTGGAAAGAAATGCTCGCTTACGCTTTTGCATTGCAGGACTGGGGCAGCAATCTTGCTGCTCAGACGCCCATCAATCCTCCGGCTCACAGCATCTCTTCGGAAGTGTTCTTCTACGCGCTTTTTCCACTGTTCATGATTTCGCACAAGCGCTGGCTCCCGATTGCTGCCGTATCGTCGGTGGTTCTGGCGATGGTCGCCTGGAGCTTCTACCGCAGCACAGGCAGTACGGCATGCACTCCTGTTTTTGGTCTGATTTTCTTTGTTGCCGGTATTCTGGCCTGTCTGCGCTTCAAGCGCTCGCAGTCCGCAGCGAAGCGGCGCTGCGCGGGTGGCGGGACAATGCTCTCGACAGCAGCCGAAATCGCCAGCCTGATTGCCGTCATTCCCCTGGCTATAAAAGCTACTTATCCTCCGGCGGACGAGCTTGTCTTTACAGTCTCGTCGATAAGTGTGGATTGCTCGGCAATCTATCCAATCGCGCTGGCAATATCCTTCTGTTTCGTCCTCTATGTTTTTGCCGGTGAGAGAGGTTTGCTCAGCCGTTTGCTGAAGCATCGCGCTTTCGTTCTTTTGGGTGAGGCGAGCTTTGCATTCTTCCTCGTGCATTATGCCGTCATTACTGTTTGCCGCAGCGCCATGCCTGTTGTGCCACCAAGTGCGGTGCCGATTCTCTTTGCTGTTTCTTTTCTTGTTTCCCTGTCTTTTGCTCTAATTCTCTATCGTTTTGTAGAAACGCCTCTGCGAAAATTGATTGCTGCGAAAGCAAAGGCGCTTTTAGCAAAGGTCTAATGACAGAACGCTGCCGCCCTTTGCTTGTTTTGCACTCGAATAACTAGCCTATATAATAGAAACTGGCAAAAACAAGAGAGCGACTGTCCTTGTGAGACAGCCACTCCTTGTTTCTTTCAAGAACTGCGCCTCACTTGGTCCGCTTGAGCAGCCGGACGAAGTAATTGAGGTGCGGGAAACGGATGCGCGACACCATAAGAACCGAGGCAACGGCGGCCAATCCCAGAATGGCATAAGCCGCAGCGGCGGAAGCGACGGCTCCGTAGGCGAATACACCCAGGGCTACCACGGTTGCCGCGCCTGTGGAGGGTAGTCCGCTGAACCACAGGTGCGCATCTTCGGAATGATCGCCCGTCTCCACGTTGAATCGCGCCAGCCGGTAGACCGCGCAGCCGACGTACAACACGCCGGCAATCCAGAGCAGAGGCGTTAGGACGGCACCGTTGAGCAACTGGAACAGCACCACTGCTGGTGCAATGCCGAAGCTGATGGCGTCGCAGAGCGAATCCAGATTGGCACCCAGGTCGCTGGTGACGCCGATGGTGCGAGCGACCCGGCCGTCGAAAGCGTCGAAGACCATGGCCAGGAAGATCAAGCCGCCGCTGACAGCCAGCAAGTGCGGCTGCGTGCTGCTGAGAATCGCGCAGATGATCGCCGAGAAGCCGCAGACGGCGTTGCCCAGCGTGAACATGTTCGGAATGCTGCGTTTGACCTTGGCGCGTTTTTGTCCAGGCATTTTGCACTCTCCTAGTTGTTGAACGAGCGAAGGCAGGCTTGCAACCTGCCTTCACTGTTCGGCTTCATCCTGCAAGGATGTGGTTATTTGTCTTCCGTTTGTCTCTGCGCGGCATCCTTTTCTTCAGTCAGCTTCTTCTCGAAGCGGGCGAAGATGAATGCTGCGGCGATGGAGACGATGCCGGCCACGACGAAGATAATCACGCGCACATACTGCTCGGCACCGCGGAGGTCCCAGAGTACGAGCTTGGCGAGCATCAGTGCGAACACCGCGTGCGCGCTGTAGCGGAAGACCTTGTCGTTGAGTTTGACGCCGACTGTGAGCAGCAGAATCGCTTCCAGCGACCAGGCAACGGCAAGCCATTGCC
>JAIETE010000280.1 GCA_019745505.1 Candidatus Obscuribacterales bacterium
ATTGGCATCCTTAATCAGATAGTTGTAGAAATCGCGCGCATCTTTCGTTGAATACTTGAGCGCAGGCACTTTCGAATTTTCGAAATTGCTGATCCCTACGACAAGCGCCCATTTATCACGAATAGGTCGCCTGGCATCTAGCGGCTGATTGACTTGCTCCGCTCCGCTGCCTGAGCTGGTGGTGGTTGCAGCGCCTTGCGCCATTGTCGAATGCATCAGTATCGAGCAATTGGCGGCCCAGACAAATGAAAGCACAGCTGGCAGCAGGCTGGCACGCAACACGTCAGTTAACCTCGCGAAACTACAAACCGGACTCCACTGGATGTATTCCACATGCGAGATTATTTAATACTGGAGAAAAATACTTATTGCGGACCCTGGAGCGATTTGGCGCCAATCTGCCGCGGTGGCGAACCTAAAAGAGCAAGCGAGAGCGGGGATTGGGAAACAGCTTCCATCATTGCGCGAATAAAAGCATTGCTCTTCTCGGCACTCAAGTGAACAGTGTCGATAAAATTCTCGTCTGCATCCCAGGCAGAATTATTAAAGTCGGCAAGCTGCACGTCGTGACTTGCGCAAGTCGCCTTCAACCGTTGCATATAAGCATCATAGAAGCCCTTCTCGAGCAATTTCTTGTTAGTACAACTGAGCGGCATGTTTACGACCAGGACCTCGACGCCTTGCTTTCTGGCTAAATCCAATGTCCGGTCGAAATAGGCAAACTGTTCGTCAACCATGGATTTGCTGACGGGGTTGTAGCTGCGCATATACTGCTCGGAAGTCTTGGCTGAGTCATAGTGGTCGATTGCATAGCCCGGGTAGGCAAAGGGCGTCCCTTTAACTTCCTCGGGGAAAATGCCTTCTTTTTGAGGAGCCAAAACCATTGCCGTTCCGCCATACTTTTCGAAGAGTATGAAAGGGCAAATCTTTTCAATCACCTTCTTGGAAATGAGACCGAAATACGATTTCACCTCAGCGCGGTTGCGCCAGAGGTTGGAAACGCGACCCAGAGCAATGTCGAATTTCTTGTCGAGGCTGAGCGATGTATCGTCCAGAATGCCCCTTATGTCCGATAGATTGGAAAGCACCTGAAAAGCGCTCGTGGAATAGGTTCCAGGGACGAGATTATCTTGAAAATCACGAGGTGCCACACCACAGACCAGCGCCACAGGTTTGTTATCTGAGGCAAGCAAATCTCGAGCTACGAAAAAGTCGTCCGAGGCCATGCCGCCCCCGACCGCTGCATTGAAGACTTCAAAGCCGGCGTCGGCGTGAGGAATGCACTGCCTGAGCTGCTCTTCGCATGCAGTTGCTCTTCTTTCATAAAAACGTTTGATCGCCCGTTTTCTAAATTGTGACTCGGCTTGCACCACCGGCGCCACCACAAGAGAACTGCCGAGAAGCACCATATATGGTTGACGCTTTCCGGATGTAGTTTCTTTCTTGATGCTTCTCATCGAGTTGAACAGCTCGCCTTGCTCCATAGTGGCAACAGGCAGGCGAGCCAAAGGATGAGCAAAAGCAAGCCAGCCTTCAACTGCAATGCAGAGACAGAGGGCGGTTACGACAACTCCGATTGATCCCTTGGCTAAAGTCATCTAGAAACTCGGGAAAACCTTCAAATCCGGCTCAGCGTACTTTTTCGAAAGACGATAATACCTCTTTCGGAGCCCTTTCTACCTTGACTAAGTCTAAGAAATCAAGAGCGCTTGAGCTGTTTGAAAAGCCGCTGGAACAGGAATGTCAAGTCCTCGCGATACCAGACATTATGAATCATACGCTCGCCGCCCGGAGGCCATACAGGCTCTTCGCCGAAAACTTCCTCGTCCAGCTCCTTAAGATATGTATCGTAGAGCTTCCGCGCCTTGTCTGCGCCGGAGGCATCGAGCTCCAAGGCCATCATGTACTCATTGGGCAGGAAGGAGTCCTTGTTAGCCTCCATGGCTTTCTCGATTTCAGCTTTCGCTTCTTGAGCGGAGCCCATAGCCGACAGCATGCGAGCGAGCCTCAAATTAATCCGAAAACCTTTGGGTGAAAGCTTCAATGCATTGCGACACTCGCTTATCGCGTCTTCACGACGATCCATCTGCCACAAAGCCTCAGCTCGTGCAATCTTTACCCCCGCAGCTCCGTTTCCTTCGTCGAAAAACTTGGTCTTGATCCAGGACATCGGCAAGGCGCCGGCAATCAGTCGGTCGCCCTGCTGCAAGCATCGCTCGGCTTCGGCGTTCTCATGCTTTCGGGCATGCAAATCAGCAAGATAATAATTTTTCAAAACCTCCAGAGAAGTGTAAGAGGCCTGGCCCAAATCAAGCAGGACAATCAACAGAAAGGCCGCTCCCATCACCCCCACCATCTGACTGGCTGAGATATCTTGCTGAGCAAGACGTTTTTTCAAACGCTTATTGAGCATAACCTCAGGATTTGCCTTCTGGACAGTTTCAACAAAAAGCTTTTGAAAGTGCGGCGATACCACGCCCAGTGGCAACTTGAAAATCAAATCGGTGGGCTCTATTCTCGTCTGCTCTCTGGAAGCACCGAGCTCGTCCGCTTTTTCAGCGCCAACCCGCAAAGCGCGTGTACGAATATGCAGGTTACCCCAGATTGTCAGTTTCAACTCATCGATGGTCGAGTATGCAACTTTTCTCAGACCAATTGAAAGACATTTTTCTTCGAGTTTCAGCCAATTCCAATATAAGACGAGCGGAAGTCCGTTGCGCAAAGGCGACGCGATTTTCAACAGAAGTTTTCTCTCAAACGAGAGCAAAATCTGATGCGTAATCGGAAGCAACAGAATAACTACGGGAATCCCCAGATATCGGATATCCGTATCGAACCACGACGTACTCGAATAGAGGGTAACGAATATCAGCTCGAAGATAATGAATGTGGCGCTGACCAGAACGAAACCGCGATATCCCCAGGCAGTCGGGATCGGCTTGTCCATATTATTTGCCACATTGGCATGCTCTGGGTTCTTCTGCTTTTCCTCAGTCATCGTTTCGGCATTTTCTTTCATGATTGTGCAGATAATAAATCGCTCGAAAAGCCCAGAAACTCAGAGACATTGTGGCGAAACCCTTGATAGCTATTCTTGCACACGAGAAATTAAAGTCCTCGTATTCTGATATGTATACACTCTGTTTAATAGAAAAATGCAACGGGCACAAAATTTGGGACGGCATTGAGGCGGCAGCTCTTGGCGACCAAATCGGCCAATGCCCGAGCCTTCAAAGCGGTCGGCTCCACGGCGAATTTACAGAAAAAGGCGGTCTTAATGTCTGTAGTGGAAAAATCCATCGGCGAACTGTTGGTAGACAACGGTCAAATAAGCGCCGATGAATTGCGACTTGCCGAAAGAGAGGCAAAAAGCACCGGAGAGCCGCTCAGCCTGATATTGTCGAGACTTGGACTTGCCTACGAACACCATTTTAAAAACGCACTGGAACTCAAGTACGGGGTGACTTACGTCAGCCTGACTCGCACAGAGATACAACCTGAAATTCTGAAGATTGTGCCTGAAGCCAAGATCCGCGAACACATGATGGTTCCGGTCAACGAAAAGGGCTCTCGCATAACGGTGGTAATGGTCAATCCGGAGCACACTTCCGGTCTGGCGGCTCTGAAAACGTATTTTGGAGACCGGCAATTCACACCGGTCGTCTGCACTGAAGACGATTTCGTGCTCTTCATGAGCAACCATTATCGCGAGCAGTTGGATGCAAAAACTACGGCCAATGAAACAAACGGCACCAAAGAAGGGACTTCCAAGCAGCAAGAGGCACCGGCCGCTGCTGTAAAAGCCGAAACCCCAGCTGAAGCGAAAGCCGAAGCCAAACCGGCTCTTTCGCCTCTGGCGGCGTTCCTGGCTAAGGGCAAGGCAGAGCAAGATGCCCTCGCTCTGGCGGAAGCCTCTAAAGCTGATGCCGAGGCTGCTTCAAAGGCGGAAGCGGACGCGGCCGCCAAAGCAAAAGCCGATGCTGAAGCCGCAGCTAAAGCGGAAGCCGAAGCCGCAGCAAAAGCCAAAGCAGAGTCTGAAGCGGCAGCCAAGGCCGAGGCCGAGGCACGAGAAAAGGCTGAGCAAGAAAAAGCTGAAAAAGAAAAAGCCGAGAAGGAGAAAGCCCAGGCTGCAATTAAAGCCGAGCCGGAAATCGTGGTTAAGTCGGATCTCGATACGGCTTACAAAAATCAACTCGACAATATGTTCAAGTCTGAGCCGGAAATGCCGACAAACGACGAGACCGGCAAATTTGATTTGAATATGCTGCAAAAGCACATCGAAGAGACACGCAACAAGGCCAACAAGAAGCCTGCAGAAAGCGAGGCTAAATTGCCGAGCGAGGAAGCTCAAGCAGCGGAAAAGCCTGAGGAAAAGCAGGAAGAAACAAAGACTGAGATGCAGACTCCGGAAACAAAACCGGAGCCGGTCAAGGATGAAATCAAAGCACTAGAAGAGAAGAAGCCTGAGCCGGAAATCGAATCAAAACCAGCGCAGGCAGACGAGAAAGCAGCAGAACCGAAGGCGGAGACCAAGCCTTCTCGCCCGGACGCTCGGGACGTGGCAAGAGAATTAGCCAAAGAGCTTGCTGAAGAGACGCGCAAGCCCGGCGAAAAAGACGACGAAGCGACGGGTGAATTCGACGCGCTGGTCAGTCCGACTGTTGAGAAGAAGCAACCGGTTGCAGAGTCGAAAACCGAAGTCAAGCAAGAAGCCGAAGAAGAGAAGAAGCCTCAATCGGAGCCGGCACCGGCATCAGAGCCTCAGCCTGAGCCCGAGCAATCTAAAAAAGAAGACAACAAACAAGAACCGCAGGAAAAGACAACAGAGGTAAAGCTCGATCAAACCGGCGAAGAATTCAAGGCGATCACACCAAAAACAAGTGGCGAAGGCGCTCTAGGAGAGTGCGAGCCAGTGGCAAGCGAGTCGGTCGCCCGCCCCTCAGCCACCGATCCCAAGCAGCAGGATGCGCTTGAAAAAGAAGGTGACGATGCCGCCGTTATCATGCTTTGCAATCAAATTTTGGCTAACGGTATTGCCAAAGGGGCCTCCACTATTCACGTAGAAACCGTGGATAAACAGGTTCTGGTGCACTACCGCATTCAGGGGCAATTGATGATCGTAAGAAAATTGCCAAAAATGTTAATGCCTGCCCTTACCCAGCGCTTCCGCAAGATGGCACGTGTCGACCAGCAGGACAGACGCTTACCTCAGGATGGGCGGGTCAAAGTGAGAATGTCGGGCAAGGATTTCAACTTGAGGTTGACAGTTATTCCACACACAGCGGGCGGTGAGCATATTCTTGTCTGGATCGAATAAGACCAACCGGTATTCGGCAAAACTCCGCGAAGCGAAATATCCGGAAGGGCTGGAAACCGGTATTTATGAGAAAGAAAGTGGAAAGTTAGCTTTGTAATCTAAACCGAAAATCAACCGCTGGCCGGTTTTTTTCCTCTCTTCTGGACTCGGTGACCTATGGCATTAATCAAGAAAGACTTTGGAGAACTGCTCGTCGACAACGGGCTAATTACTGCCGAAGAATTGAAGTTGGTTCAGCAAGAGCGTCTGCGCACAGGTGAGCCGATCAGCCTCATTCTTTCCAGACTGGGTCTGGCTAATGAAACTCACTTGCAAAACGCCCTGGAAATGCAGTTTGGCGTTAAGTACATATCCCTGGCAAAATCACAGCCGGAATTGGGTGCGCTGGAATTATTGCCGGAAACACTGATGCGCCAGCACCAGATTGTTCCTGTGAGCAGCGAAGGAAATTGCCTGATGGTGGCGATGGTCAATCCAAACAATCTGCTCGCCCTGGATGACATCAAGTATCGCCTGAAGGGCATGCAAATCAAGACCATGGTCTGTACGGAAGATGACTTCCAGCACTTCATGGAAAACATCTACGCGTCTCGACAAGACCTGCTTCAGGAAGAATCTTACGAGGAAGCGGACCAGACATTCATCGAGGCAGAAGTTGATCTCTCTACGCTCGATTTGATCAGCAGCGCCGAAGATCACATAAACGATCTCGATCTGGCAAAACAGGCTCAGGACGCACCGATTGTGCACCTCGCCAACCAAGTGCTGGCTAAAGCGATAAAGAGACACTGCTCGGATATTCACATAGAACCGACCGTCAATTCCGTAGTCATCCGCTACAGGCTGGACGGTGTTCTCTTCGTTGATCGCAAGTTGCCGCGCGCTATTCTAGCAGCGCTCATATCGCGATACAAAATTATGGCCGACATGGATATCGCTGAAAGACGGCTTCCGCAAGACGGTCGGATTAGAGTGCGCTTCTCAGGACGTGACATAGATTTCCGGGTATCCTCCCTGCCGTCGAAACACGGCGAGAAGATCGTTATGAGAATGCTGGACAAATCAGGCACCATGCTCGGCTTGGACAAGCTTATCAGTGACGAAGGAACTCTCGATGTCATCCGCGAAATGGTAAGCAAGCCTTACGGAATCATTTTCGTCACAGGACCGACTGGCTCAGGTAAAACCACCACTCTCTATTCGGCGCTTGCCGAGCGCAATTCACCGGAAGTAAATATCGTCACCGCCGAGGACCCGATTGAGTACGAGATGACGGGCATCACACAAGTTCAAGTCCTGCGTGAAAAGGGTCTCGACTTTGCGCGCATACTGCGCTCATTCTTGCGACAAGATCCGGACATCATGCTGGTTGGAGAAACGCGTGACCGCGAAACCGCAAAAATCGCCGTCGAGGCGGCTCTTACCGGTCACCTGGTTTTCACTACCCTTCACACTAACGACGCTCCCGGCGCCATCACTCGCCTTGCGGAAATGGAAGTCGACCCATATCTTGTGGCATCGGCGACGATAGGAGTAGTTGCACAAAGATTGGTCAGGCGCATTTGTCCTGATTGCACGCAAGAGTACAAACCGGAAAGATCGGCCCTCGAATATCTGGGTGTTCTCGACCGTTTGCAAGAAAAACCGGCCGAATCAACAATCCAGTATTTCCGCTTCAAGACAGACGAAAATGGTTGGCCGATATTTCAGCGTGGTGTCGGATGCGATGGCTGCAATCAGACCGGCTACAAAAATCGTATCGGCGTTTTTGAAGTGATGCGTATGAATGACGAGTTGCGCGACCTGATTTCTAAAGGGTCGAGCACGGCAATGATCAGATTCGCCGGCAAGCAATCAGGCATGGTGACGCTGAAAGACTACAGCATTCGATTGGTCGGACAGGGTTTTACCACCGCCGACGAAGTTGTGCGTGTAACTTTGGCTGATACCGAAGGTGATGACAAACTGTGCCCGAAATGCAGAACTCCGATTAGCGATGATTTCATCAAATGTCCGTTCTGCCAGCATGATCTAAAGACTACCTGCATGCGATGCGGAACATTGCAACAAGAAGGATGGACGAGCTGCCCGAAATGCGGACTCACGGAAGAGGAAGCCCAGAGAGAAACAGAATGCACTGGATGCAATGCGGAAATCATGGGCGAGTGGACGCGCTGCCCTTACTGTCAGGAACCCAGAAAGCAGAAAAAGAAATAAGCGAAAGTGTCGCCACTACGAAAGATCCGGGGGGCAGTCAATGAAAATCGAAATGCAGGAGATTCTCCAGCTGGTCCAAGACAGGTCAGCATCGGACCTGCATCTTAAGGCTGGTCAACCACCAGTCATAAGGGTGTCCGGCAGACTTCTGCGCAGCCAATTGCCTTCACTTACCTCGGCCGATGTGGAAAGACTGGTCTTCGAGATCCTCACAACGGAACAGCGCCATCAGGTTGAAACCAATTTCGAGCTGGATGCCAGTTTTGGAATAGACGGCGTCGGTCGCTTCCGAATCAATGTATTCAAAGAACGCGGCAATTATGCAGCGGCATTTCGCGTAGTACCATCGACAATACCGTCGCTCGACGATCTCTGCTTGCCGAAAATTTGCAAGGAAATCACCCAGAAGCCCAGAGGACTTATTCTCATCACCGGACCGACCGGCTCGGGGAAATCGACGACCCTGGCATCGATGATCGATTGGATCAATGAAAATCGCTCCGAGCACATCCTCACAATCGAAGATCCGATTGAGTTTTTGCACTCGAGCAAGAAATCAGTCGTCTCGCAACGAGAACTGGGCGCCGACACAAGAAGTTTCTCCAACGCGCTACGCTCTGCGCTTCGCGAAGATCCGGACGTCATCTTGGTTGGGGAGATGCGCGATTTAGAAACTATCCACCTGGCGCTAACGGCGGCCGAAACCGGGCACCTCGTTTTCGGCACAGTACACACAAGCTCGGCGCCTCAAACTATCGACCGGATTATCGACGCGTTTCCGCCGGCACAGCAGCAGCAGATTCGCATTATGTTGTCGAACGGGCTGGTTGGAATTGTCAGCCAGACGCTTTTACCCAGGCAACAGGAATCGGCAGGGGGCAGCCCCGTGACCAAGGGTCGAGTCCTGGCTGCAGAAGTCCTGGTGAACACAACGGCAATATCCAACCTCATAAGAGAATCCAAAACGGCTCAGATTTACTCTTCCATCCAGATGGGGGGCAATTTGGGAATGCAGACATTGGAAGCGGCGCTGGCAAGTCTGGTGAAGCAGGGAGCAGTGAGTGCCTCCGATGCACTGTCCAAAACGTCCAGACCGGATGAACTAGAGCAGTTGCTCGCTTCAACCTCTAAAGCGCCTACCAGGTCCGGTGCCGGCGGCAGCCAGGGATTCGGCTATGGTAGTTTCGGTTAGTTCGTAAACTTGACTGCAGGCAAAGATGGACTTCGTCTACAAAGTAAAAGATATGAGCGGAGAGGTCAGGGAGTCTTCAGCCAAGGCCGACAACGCTCAATTGCTTCACGCCCGATTGACTGCACGTGGCTATGAAGTACTGGAAATCAAAGAGCGCGGCTTTTCGCTCGCGCAAATTCCCTACTATGCCGAGATGGACGCAGCAATTGCCAGGCTGGAGCCTATAAGCCTGCGAGACATGGTGGTGTTCAGCCGCCAGTTCGCCGCCATGATTAGTGCCGGGGTGCCTCTTTTGAGAACACTTTCGATTATTGTCGACCAGTGCAAAAACCGAAAATTGAGAGGCTGCCTCGAGGAAGTAAGGCGCTCCGTCGAATCCGGTCTTTCGCTCTCGGACGCTCTGGTGCGTCAACGGGGCGTTTTCGACAAATTATATGTATCGATGGTCCGAGCAGGAGAAGCAGGTGGCTTCTTGGCGGAAGTCTTGACCCGTTTGGCGGACTTTCTCGAGGCTCGACAGAAGTTGAATCAAAAAGTTCGCTCGGCCATGGTCTACCCTTCGGTAGTTCTGGCAATCGCAGTTCTGGTTTTCTGGGTAATGCTTACTTTTATACTGCCAATTTTCGAGGGACTTTTCCGCAACATAGGTACGGAGCTTCCAGCCTACACCCGATTTTTGATGAGCCTGTCCGACTACATGCGCTCAATCTGGATGGCGGTATTTGTCGTTTGCTCTCTGATTTCGCTCTATTTTCTCAAGCGCTATTACCGGACCGAAAAGGGGCGCGAGCATATCGACGGCATTTTTCTCTCCCTGCCTCTATTCGGTGATTTATCACGAAAAGTTGCTATCGCCCGATTCTGCCGGACTTTCGGGACATTGATCAAGGCGGGGGTACCGATGCTTTCGGCCCTTGACGTTGTCAAAGACACGGCAGGAAATGCCAGCATCGCCCGCTCTGTCGAAAAAATCTACAACGAAGTGCGTCAGGGGGGGTCGATTTCAAAACCGATGGCAAGAATTTCCCTTTTCCCGGCGATGGTCACCCAGATGGTTGCGGTTGGAGAAGAAACCGGCAATCTCGACGAGATGTTGACAAAGGTCGCTGAATTTTACGATATGGAAGTGGACAACTCGGTCGAGTCACTGACCTCATTGCTCGAACCCATTATGGTTGTTGGGATTGGGGGAATTGTCGGGTCGGTTGTAGTGGGCATGTACCTGCCGATTTTCTCGGTTATCGAACAACTTAGATAGCAATTCATATTTCCAAGCACTGGCGATTAATCTTTTTGTTTGCTAATCTGCCTTAGGGTTCTACAATATGTCTGGCGGGTCTGTGAAAATATATCAAGTGAGCAAGAGCTTGCACGTACAAAAGTCATCTATATCGAGCGGCACAACAGCCAAAATGGACGCAACAGGAAAAGGAACTGACCAGATACACCACTGGCTTTCCGTCTATTCCGAATCTCGTGATCCGGCTTTGCGGGACTCGATCATCCAAGCGTCGTTGCCGCTTGTGAAACGAATTGCCTACGGTCTGGCGCGACGCTCGACCGACCCTGTCGAAGATCTGATCCAGGTGGGTTCCATCGGGCTCATCAAGGCAGTCGACCAGTTCAAGCCCGATGCTGGCGCCAAGTTTCAAACTTACGCCACTCACTTGATTACCGGCGAAATTCGACATTATCTCAGGGACAAAACTGCCATGATTCGCGCGCCGCGTGAATTGCAGGAATTGTCCTTCCGCATCAACCGACTGGTGCAAAGTCTTACCGCCCGTCTGGGCCGCGAGCCTTCAGACGTGGAAATCGCGCATGAGCTGGAAATTCCGGTCAGCCGCGTCAATGAGGCATACGAAGTCGATCGCAGACGCACTCTGATCTCTCTGGATCAGGCGCTGTCCAACGATGCAGGCTCCGAGCAGTCTCTTATCGACACTCTGGTGGATGGTAAATACCAGACCAACCAGATGGCAAAAGAAGACCGCTTCATGCTGGCTGAAGCAATCAAGCAGTTGAGAGACGGTCTGCGCGAAGTCGTGCAACTGACTTTCTACGAAGATTTGAGCCAGACGGAAGTAGCGCGTCGATTAGGAATTTCGCAAATGCAGGTCTCTCGCAGATTGAGAGCCGCAACTGCCGAACTTCATAAGATCATCACGCAGAACAGAAAGACTGGTGGTCAGAAAGGCAGTTAGTCGATGTCGGATGTTGTCATCCAAACGACGAACTTATCCAAAGAGCTAGCCAGCAGTCTTTTACGCCGCAAAGTCCGCATTTTGAGCGGGCTCAATCTAAGCGTGCAGAAGGGTGAAACATTCGGGCTGATTGGACCGAATGGTGCAGGCAAAACCACATCGATCAAGCTGATGCTCGGGCTGATGCGGCCCACCGAAGGAAAGGCGGTCGTCCTGGGCATGCCATCCGGCGATAAGCGGGCGCTGGCAAGATTGGGCTATTTGCCGGAAAACCCTTATTTCTACTCTCATTTGACCGGCAGAGAATTTCTCGACTTTGCCGGTCAATTGTTCGGCATTGAATCGAAGCAAAGACGAGAGCGCGCCAAGGAACTGATCGAGATCGTCGGTCTGACCGAAGCAGCCGACATGCAGATGCGCAAATATTCCAAAGGCATGCTGCAGAGACTGGGTATAGCCCAGTCTCTGATTAACACCCCGGAGTTGGTTTTCTGGGACGAACCGATGTCCGGACTTGATCCGATTGGACGGCGAGATGTCCGACAGATTCTGCTGGAACTCAAGGAAAAGGGCACCACGATCTTTTTCAACTCCCACTTGCTGCCGGACGTGAATGAGGTCTGCGACAGGGTCGGCGTTATGTGCAAAGGACGCATGGTGGTGCAGGAACAAGTGAAAAATATCTCCGGAGGAGGCAGTTACAAAGACCTGGAAGACTTCTTTCTCGAGGTGATAGGAAAAGCCGAGTCCGGCGGTTCTGCCAATTTCGAGGAGGCTGTCTCATGACGGACAGCAGCCCGAGCAGCTCAAGAGGGCCGGCCAATGCTATTGAACCTGTTCTTGCGATTGCTCTGAATACTTTTCGTGAGACGGTGCGTGATCGAATCATTTATGCGCTGATTCTATTTGCCGCCATTGTGACCGTATTAGGAATTATTCTTGGCTCTCTATCGGTCGGGCAGGATATCCGCATTCTCAAAGACATCGGGCTGGCCGCAATCTCCCTGATTGGTGGAATCATCGCTGTATTTGCCGGCACCAACCTTGTCTATAAAGAACTCGAGCGGCGCACTATCTACATAATTTTCACAAAACCAGTAAGCGGATGGCAATTTGTTCTGGGCAAATATATCGGTCTGTGCCTTTGCGTTTTAGTAATGGTGGCAGCCATGGGAGCCTTTCTCTCCATAATCGTCGCGTCTCAAGGAGGCGGATTCGCCGGTGCATCATTCTTAGATCAGCTCAAAGAAATTACCCAGGAATTGTCCCTTATCTATCTCGAACTGCTATTCGTTACTGCATTAGCCACATTTTTCTCGACATTTTCAACACCGGTAATGAGCGTTCTATTCACTCTTTCACTTTGGCTGGCGGGCCACCTGGGTGAATCGCTTCTGGAATTGGGCAAGCTATCGCAAAACCCTTTCGTCGCGCAGTGCCTCAGCGTCATTTTTTATTGCCTGCCTGATTTTGCGGGATTAACCAGGATACGCGGGCATCTTCTATATGGGACGGTTCCCGGCACCGAAGTTCTCACATATCTGATCACATATCTGCTCGCTTACGTGCTCATGCTGCTGGTTTTAGCCGCTATAGTTACAGAAAGAAAAGAATTTACATGAGCGTATCTATTTCGGAATCACCTGCAGCGCTTTACTCACTCACATTTCTTGTGGGAGCGTGTGTGGGCAGCTTCCTGAATGTTCTGGCCATTCGCTCGCTGGCGGAAAAAAATCTGCTGATGCCGCCTTCTTCGTGCCCGGAATGCGACACCAGGTTGGGGCCATTCGAGTTGATTCCGATCGCCTCGTATTTTTTGCTAGGCGGAAAATGCAAGCACTGCAAGAAGAAAATATCCTGGCAGTATCCGGCCGTAGAACTTTTTACCGCCCTCTGGTTCATGATTGTCGTTTGGCGCTTCGGTCTGACGCCCGAAGGCTTCGGCATGCTCTATTTCTCGTCCGTGCTCATCGCTGTGACAGTTACAGATTTTCGCGAGAAGCTCATACCGCACGAGATTACATACCCATCAATCTTGCTTGGAATAATGTTTAGCGGACTGGTGCGCAATGACCTGGTCGGCACCATGGCCGGTATCGGCGGCAGTTACATTCTCTTTGATTTCATCGCCTTCTACGGGCTGAAGCTCTATCCGGTTCTGCATCCCGAAGTAAAGGAGATGGAAGCGGCAGAACTGGAGGAAGAGGAAGACACCGAAATAGACAATGCGTTTGGCGTCGGACCGGAAAGAGAGGATGAAGAATTTGAAGTGATGGGAGGCGGCGATGCAGTCCTGGCAGCTCTTGTATCGGCATGGTTGGGCTGGGAGCGTCTGGTAATAACCATCATGCTTGGTTTCATATTTGGTGCTCTGCTGGGTGGATTTTATCTTGCCGGCGAAATGAAAAAAGCGGGCATACTTAACCATTGCATCAGGCGCGGTCTCATTTGCTTCGGCATTTTCGGCGTGATTGGCGCTGCCGTTTTCTACAGCTTGGCGAAGATCTCCAGTCAGTCCATCTGGGAGGTTCAGTGGGCGGTCGCTATCGCCATCTTTGCCTTGGCAGGAGGGTTTGTAGGCTTTATCTGGGCCGGTAAGCGCGTTTCGCAACCCTTTCCTTTTGGTCCAGCCCTGGCGCTGGCTGCCGGAGTTTCAATGTTCATAATGCCGAACTCGGTATTTCCAGCGGAGCGAATGTGAGCCGAACCACTCACAGGTCCATATATATGACCGATTTTGGACTAAACTTGAAGATATAGATTGGGGTATAGAGACTTGTTCGGTTTTGGAAAACGCAAAGGACCTGCGCTAGGGCTGGATATAAACAGCGATAGCATTACGCTTTTGCAGTTGGAAAAGACCCGCGCCGGAATCGAAGTCGCTCGCTTTGCGTGCCAGCCCACCCCGGCAAATGCAGTGCGCGAAGGATTGGTTGCAGAGCCTGAGCTGATCGGCGAGGTCGTCATCGACCTGATGAACGACGCAGGGCTGCCTCCCTCCGGACAAACACCCATCCTGAATGTAGTGGTGCCAGCGCAAGCAGTCGTTATTCGTCTCATGCCGGTGCCGGTAGGCATGCCCGAAGATGAATTAGCTGACGTTGTAACGCAAGAAGCGACTAACCACGTGCCGTTTCCCATATCCGACGCCAACCTGGATTGGGCGGTCATGCCTGCCACCGAGCGCACGGATTTCGACGGAGTACGCAGAGTCGATGTCATTCTGGCGGCAATTCAGCGAAGCATAATCGAGGCCTACTGGCGTATGGCCGATGCTGCAGGCGCGAAACTGGGAAGGGTTGAGGTTTCGTCCCTGGCGGTCATTCGCAGTATGGCCCTTTCAGGCTACCTTGGTTCCTCCGGACATCTTTCAATGATCGTAAACATGAGGCAGGATGCCACTGACATAAATATCGTCAGAAGCTGCATGCCTCTTTTCGGTCGTTCGGTGATGCTGGGCGTCGAAACCATGACCGAGGCGGTATCGAGAAGCCTGGACATGCCATTCGATCAAGCTCTGGACATGCTGCCTGAAATTTCCATCTTCAATCCCAACCCTGCCGATCTACGGATGGGACAAGCAGCGCAAGTAGTGCGCACCATATTCAGTGACATAGCCGACGAGCTGTCCAAGTCGCTGGAATTCTATCGCTCGCAAGTTGGCGATGTAAAAATGGATCAGATTATTCTTGCCGGTCCTGGCTGCATGGTTCCGGGGCTGGATCAATTCTTCATGAACAAACTGAATATTCGCAGTGTAATCAGTGATCCGATGCGTGATATCAGGCACGACGAAACTGAAATCGTTGATCGCATGCGGCCGATTTTAGCTGCTCTTGTAGGCTCGTCCATCGAACCATCATGGAATCCCTCTTACACTGTCGATTTGGACTTGAACAAGGAAGGGCGAGTGCCGCTGCTCTTTGATGAGAGAGCAACTCAAACGATGACCAAGGACCTCTCACTCGGTCCACCGCCCTGGCAAAAACCAGTTCTCATCGCCGGCTCAGCCTTGTTGGCCCTCGGACTGGGTGCCTATGGAGCTATACGCTACGTTGACATTCCGCAAAAGGAGCAAGAGATCGAAACGCTTGCCAACGAAATCATGTTGGCCAACCGTCAGCTAAAATCCATGGCCACGACGCGGCAAGAAAACACCGTATTGAGCGCCAGAAAGCGAGTTCTGGACGCACTTCTCAAAAAACACAATCGCTGGTCGGCGCTGCTTTCAGAATTGACGGTGGATACACCTAAAGGCGTGCAGCTCGACAGAATAACTTTGCGTGGAAAAGAAATGAAGGTTGAAGGTATAGCAATCGACTTCAACAGTGTTTCCAATCTCGCCATCAACATGGGCGAATCAGTATATCTTCAAGACTCGCAAGTCGACTGGGTAACAAGACAGGAGAAAACTCCGGAGAAATTGGATTTTTCCATCTCGGCAAAGCTTTCGGATGCGAATACTTCTGGAACAAAGACAACCGATCCTTCGCAATCTCAATTACGGACCGAGCCGGTCAAAACCGGCAATTCAGGACATAAACAGAAGATTGCCGGACTGGAAGGCGGTGAAAGCAATGCTCACTAGATTTCAGTATGCAACACTGGCAGTTATTTACGGTCTGGCTATTCTAGTCTTCGCCTTGCTCGTCTATCCGGCAATCACTGAAGAGTCCGTCAAGCAAGCCGATTTGAATCAACACAGAAATCAGAGGGACCAGCTCGATCTGAAGCTGAAGGAAAAGCTTCGTATCGACAGAGAGAAGCAAGCCCTTGTCGCTGATATTGCTTCATTGCGCAACGCCGTTCCCAAAGAAGCAAACGTAGACTTGTTGCTGATTGATTTAGAAAGACTAGCCAAACAAGCCAATGTTGATTTGATTGGTTTTGAGACGCCTGGAACAGAGGATGTTAAAGAAACGCACAAAGAAATCAACGAGATGCTCGAGGATATAAATGGCAAGGGAGCCGCCAAGCCAAAAGCCAAAGATGCGAAACAGCCTGCTCCTATAGCCGCTGCAAAACCTGCCGACATTGGCAGCGAACTCGGTCTCAAACAAATCGACAAAGAAGTCTACGTGACCGGCAACTATTCGTCGATGGTACAGTTCGTCCGCAATATCGAAGCTTATGAGCGTGTTATGGGCGTTTCTCACGTGGTGATAGCAGTACCCAAGCAAGAGGCGAAAGCCGACACGGACAAAGCCTCAGAACGTGCTAAAAAACTCAAACTTACGCAACCGGTGATGTGTTTCCTGCTTTCGGTTTATTATTTGCCTTAGAACTATGCTTTTTCGATTAATACTGCTTGTCACTGCCGGAGTGCTCCTGATCGGAGGGGCCTTCCTCTGGATTAATCACATTAACGATGAAACAAGGATGGCCGAAGAGCTAAACAACGTGCTGCCGCCCAGACGCGCCGCGCGCAAAGAGCCGGTCAATGTCACCAGCACAAAAACAGCAATCGAGGCAACAAACAAAGCAAATGTAATCGACACGAGCATAGCCAAATTGCAAGATACATTGAAAGAAATACCAAAGCACCTGATGCCTGTCGAAGAAGAGAAGAAGGTTGATTCGACCGACATTGCAGCCTCCAGGCTGGCGCTCACAACCCAGTCGGCATATGTCGTGCCGGCGATCACGCGAGAACAAGCGGCCCCGCTTGCAAGGCAAGGCGCAGGGAAAATTGATCCTCTTGCTCCAATATCCGGTTACGGCTCATTTCCATCCTCAGCAGAGCGCAGAGTCGCAAAGCCCGCAGAAGACAGACATTCGAGTGAAAAAAACGGCTTGATTCCCCCTCCTCCGGTGGGCTCGATCCCGCCTCCTCCCCCACCCATACTTCCCGGCGCAGAGGGCGACAGCCTGCCCCTTTCGGAATTACCGACCCCGCCGGAAAAGCCTTCGATTGCCAAACACCTGAAGCTGGTCGGTATTCTTGGCGACAAGGCCTTCATGGCGGTCACCGACCAGAACTTACGCAGGACATATCGCCTGCCTAAAACCCTGGCGGTCTCTCCCGGCGACCGGGTCGACTTTCTGAGCGTCATTGCAGTCTCGCCATCTTCAGTCACCCTGGAGGAAGAGGGCGAACGAACAGTGAAGCATCTTTCGGCCCTGCGTTAAGTTGCTGACAGGGTGCTAGACTGATCAGTGCGGAAGTCACAAAATTTCCGGCAATCAGCCACGGAAATTCCCTGAAAGCAAGTATCAGACTTGAAACTGCATGCCAAAGAAGGAAAGACGAAGAGTCGCAGAGGAAGCGGCTCGCTTCATCGTTGAAGGAGCAGAAGCGGAATATCTGCACGCGAAAGAGAGAGCAATTTCAATGCTGGGACTATCCAGCAACAGCCATTTACCGTCCAACAAGAAAATAAAAGAATGTATCGCACTGTTGACCGCCAGCCAACTTGGACATGAAGAAGTAAAACGGCGCGTCAGAGAGATGCGAGAAATTGCTATGGAAATAATGCAGGTAATCGAAGATGCAGATCCATTTCTCATCGGCAGTACGCTTACCGGACAAATTCACAGCACTTCCGACATTGATCTTCATGCCTACAGCGATGATTTTGAGTGCATTCAAAACCAGCTGACCGACTGGGGATACGAGGATATAGACGTCGAGCTGGTAGACAATCGCAAAGGACGATTCGTACATTTGAAGTGGTACGAGCGTGATTATCCTGTTGAGATTACAGTCTACCCGTGGAGCTGGAGAAATGTCACTCTTTTCTCTTCCGTCACCGGAAAACCCATGAAACGCGCCGATGCAACTGCAGTTCGAACACTCTTGAAACGAACCTGAACCTTTTTCCGTCATTGCGCTCGCAATGGAATATCATCCTTCGGTCTGAGAAAGATCGACTGAATTACTGAAGTCCTAAATAATTCCATCCCCCTTCCGAACGAATAGTTCGTTCACCCAAAAGTATGGGGCGTGCGCCGCAAGCCCGACATGCCTGCACAGTTTGGCAGGTTTGAAAGGAATTTGAAAGGTTCCAATTTTGTCTATTCAATCAATAATCACCGAAGGGAAATCACTCTTTCTGGTAATAGTCGGGTGTATTTCAGTAAGCTATTTTTGACCATATGGGAGGCACTTACGTGACTTTAACTCCCGGGTTTAGTATTGGGCAAGTCACGCAAGCGAACAATGTATGAGCTACATACTAAAGAAGACGGGCAGTCAAAGTGACCTTGGCGCCGTCATCGACAATATCGTCAAAATCAACAATCTAATCAGCAAGGCTTCGCAAAAGTCGAACGACTATGGACCTACAGATTGCGCCAGGGGCGACGAGATACTTTCTCCATGTTTCGCGCTCACGATAGTCGATGAGAATGTTGAAGAAGACATCCTGTCGGACAGCGATATCGATCTCCTAATGCTTATTGGTGAAGGCTTTACGCATCAAGAAATAAGCAGCGTTTTTGGAATCGACACGACTCAAGTCAGTAAGTGGCGCGACGAGATTGTGCGCAAGGCCAAGCATACCGAGCTACCGACAAACTAGCTCTAGTGCCGTGCAATGCCTTAAGTTTCATTGGACGAAGGCGCACTTGTTTCCGGTGCAAGCGTTCTGTACGCCAACATAAATCCAATCAGCATTAGAAAATCAGCTATCGCAAAGGGTTTCCACATATCCGGCATATTGCCGCCAAATAATGTGTGAAACGCTACAACCGAACAATACGCTGCTTTCAATAAACATCCGTAAGGAATCAAATTCCGATTTGCTCTGGGATTTTCCGCAATCTGGAAGAACATAATCCCGAACAGCACGAGCAGCATGGCGGGGAAATGAATGTATCCCCAATGATTGGGCGGATCGACAACAAACACTCGAAAGAACCAGGGGGCCACTAAAAGAAAGATGACTCCGAGGACAAAATCGTAAGCAGAACTGAAATAGAAGAGAGCAGATATCATCTTCAGTTCTTTGTCGTTCATATTGCCTCTCGGTGCGCGCGCCTCCGGCAAATTATATTATCTTTCCACTGGCTCATGAAGCCATCCCGCCGATGTTTCATCATCTCATCGCCGTACAGTTCAACGCCCAGTCGCCTGAAACCGGAAGATAGCTCCTCGGCTGTCATGTTTGTGGGTCTGAAATTCACGTCGAAAAGTGTACATTTGCTCCAAGCTCTCGGTTCAAGCAAACGCCCTTCGGCAAGCAGCCTTCTATAATAGGGCGTACCTGGAAAAGCAGTCGGTACG
>JAIETE010000262.1 GCA_019745505.1 Candidatus Obscuribacterales bacterium
GAATCGAATGCCTGCGCTTTCGTAGGTACGTACCACATGATGAGCACGCAGCCTGTGAACATTACGATGAACCAGACAAGATAGAAGATTGGCCCAAGTGAGTACCAGGGGTTGGTCTTCGCTTCCTCGCGGTGATGCTCATCGAATATATCGATGTTGTTGATCCGCGTCTTTACCCAGTCTATGGTTGCATTTACCGCTGACATTTATTGATTGACTCCCTCAAGCGATTGAACCGGCTTCCAAACCAACAATCTTGTATGCGTTGCCCTCTTTCTTGAGGTCAAACTTACGCGGCGGGCGCGGCGCAGGTCCTGATACGACTTTGCCATTTTGGGCAATGTCGTACACGCTCAAGTGACATGGGCAGGCAAATACAGGACCTTGCGGTTTGAAGTTGTAACCCTTGGCGCATTCGGCCGGGTCCTTCACGAAATTGAAAACGCAACCAAGGTGCGGGCAAATGCGGCTGTATGCGACAACATCACCGGACGGCAGTTTGACGATGAAGCCGGGGATTTCGCGGACTTCTTTGCCTTCCGGGTTGTATTCGACATATTTCTGCTTGAACATGAAATCTATACACGTCCATTCGCTCGGAAAGTCCGAATCGCTAAATGCAACGTCTTCTTCGGGTCCTGGTTGATCAGAAGGTCCGAAGACGTCAAGTGGTTTGAGCGTTGGACGCATGTATCTGAGCAGTGGTGAAACCACCAGCCCGAAAGTCGCGGCGAGCGGAATCGCTGCCAGCGTCTTCAGTACTATTCTTCTAGTTGTGCCTTCCATTTTTAGAACTCCGTTACTTTGTCTCGCCCTGAGGCTTGGCTTCTTCAGGTTTAGCATCAGCGGGCTTTTCTTCCGCTGGCTTAGCATCTTCGGCTTTGGCGCCTTCTTTCGAATTGTCGATCGGAGCACCTACCGTTGGCGAGCCTATGTTGGCCTCGGCGATTTGTTTGTTGGTTGAGTGGAATGCGCGCACGTAGGCTACGAGCTTCCAGATATAAGGCTCATCGAATTTGATTCCTTTGGTTTTGTCCTCTTTACCAAGGAAATTGGGCATCCCTTCCCACTTTATGCCATTTGCGATGTGATCGAACAGAACATCATCGGTGCGGTCGTAAAAACGCTTATAGTTTTGAAAGTTTGCCGGGTTGGGCTCGAGCACGTTGTATTTGTTGAGAGGTCCGTCGCCGTATCCCTTTGGACCGTGACAGACGGCACAGTTGGCACCGTAGACGGGAGTGACGGCAGCGTATTCCTTAGCTGAGAGTAACGGTGCTGCCAATGAGCGTACGTAATAAACCAGGTTCCAGGTCTTTTGGCTGGATATATCGGCCAGCGTGGTCGGGTGTTTCACGCCGTCTTTACCGAAGGCGAGGAACATATATTGATCGATGGGTTTCTGCTTGTGCATGTATGAGGCGGAAGTCAGGTCGACTGATGTCTTGCCGCTGACGCCCTTGCCGTCGGTGCCGTGGCACTCTGCGCAAGAGAGCTTCTCATAGACGACCTTGCCGTCCGGCTCGGACGGTTTGTCATCGGGATAGATGGCTTCCCTTCCACCCTTGGTCACGTCTTTGGAAACCAGCTGAGTATCGTCACCTTTGACGGTAACTTGATTGCCGCAGCCGCTCACTAGTGTCACTGCGGGTAACACCACCAACAATAGCGCCAGCAAAGATGTCGTCAGTCCGGCGAATGCTTCAAACGTAAAAACTGGTTTTTTAGAACGTGTCATAACTCACTCAGTAACCGAAGAAAGGAATCCAGGAGAACATTGCCCAAAGAACAATGAAGAAGAAGCAAACAATAAGAAAGAGCGGCGGCGGTCCTTCGCCGATACGGTATTCGGAGACTACTTCATAGTGCTCATCAACGGAGGGAGCGGCTGCTGCAGTTTTTGCGACTGCGGCTGGCTTGCTTGCGGGTTTTTCTTCGGCAGATTTTTCTGCCTTCACCTCGTCCCCATTGTTTTTTACTTCTTCAGCCATTTCCTACCTCTTTGTGCGCAAAATTTCTTACTTGTTGGCCGTCGATGCGCTGAGCCTGATTTTTTCCACGGCTGCCAGCGCCTTTTGACCGGTAGTGTTGTCGTCGCCGTCGTCGAGCATGTCGAACTTGACGTCTTCCATGTTTTCAAACTCACCGTTCTTGAAGGCCCACAAGATCGCTCCAATGGCCATTACGAAAAACAATCCGCAAATGAAGAAGGCCACATATATTCCAGAGCTCAAGCCTTGCTGGTTGAGAATGCAATTAGGACACATCTAGTGACCTCCTTCTTTGGTTCCGGCGCCGCCAGTAGTGCTACTGGATTCGGTGCCTGTCGGGGCTGAAGGTGTGGACTGCTGAGGCATCTGATGCTCAGACGGGCTCATGTTGTCGGCCTCGGACTGATGCCCGTGTCCGCCATGGTGAGGTTCGTACTGCTGGTTGGACAATTTCGGAAGACGGATATCTTCGACCTTGTTGATCTGGTTGACGTTATTGATAGTCACTTCCTGATCTTGTGGAAGCGTCTTCAGGTATGCGACCAGATACCAACGTTGCTCTTCGGTGAGAGTTTCAGCCCAGCGCGGCATGCGGGTTCCAACCACCCCTTCCGAGGTCCTGTAGAACCAGAACTCATCCGAGTATTGCTTGTAATAAGGGCGGCTGAAATTGGGTGGTTTCTTTTCCAGGGAAAGAGCATTCGGACCGTTGCCATAGCCTTCAAGACCGTGGCAGACAGCGCAGTTCTGAGTATAGATACCTCTACCGGCATTGGCGCTGGCACTGGCGTTGGTGTCAACCGTCTTGCGGTTGTGCAGTGCGACACCGGCTGGTGTAGTCGTTCTGTACTCGTCCGGTGCTTCGACGAAATCTTTGACTTGGCGACCATTGCCCAAGCATTGCAGGTAAGCAACCAGGTCGTTCATGTCCCGCTCTGAAAGATAGCTGAAGCTCGGCATGATCGAGCCGGGCTTGACTGCGCGCGGCTGAATCAAGTGAGCCTTTTGCCACTCGGAAGCCATGCGTCCGCCTTCATTGGTCAGGTCCGGTCCAGTACGGGCTGTGCCCAATTGGTGCGGTGTTTCCCAGATGAAGTCGCCGGCTTTGACGAGAGGTCCGTAGCCTCTGTCTTGCAGACGGGTGAACTGCGTGTGGCAGTAGAAGCAGCCTTCTCTCACATAGATCTTTCTTCCACGAGCCGCATCCGCAATGTTTGAGGGCACTTTCGTGTAATTGTTGCTTCTGTGCTCTTTGTCGGTGGGATTGAAAAGCACCATCGGCAGAAGAACTGTCGAGAAGATGATGATGAAGAAGGTTGTGACGATCCCGATTGCGCCTAAACGATAGCTGTGCATTACGCTTTCACCTCCGCTGCCTTGGCTGCTTTGGCAACCGATTCGGCAGGAGTTGTGTAGAGCGTCTTCCAGACGTTGTACGCGAACAGAAGTTGTCCAAGGACAATCATGATTCCACTTATGCCTCTAAAGAACCAGTAAGGTCTGATTTGCAGTCCCCATTGATCGACCGGAATGCCCATAGCCCAACCGGCAGACTGAATCAAACCGGCGATGGTGAGCGAAGTCATCATCAAGAGGAAGCCCAGGAATTTCAGCCAGTAGTGAGCACGGATCAAGCCCTGACTGTAGAACTCCTTGCCGGTCAGTTTCGGCAACGAATAATAGATCGCCGAGGTGAGGATAAAGGAGAAGGTTCCCAGCAAAGCCAGGTGGGCGTGTCCGACAACCCACTGAGTGAAGTGCAAGTACCAGTTGACCCAGCGAGTAGCCTGGAAGGGACCTTGTATGCAGGTGACCAGGTAGAACATGCAGGATGTCACGGCAAAGCGCAGCGGCAGATCGGTGACGGCCTGACCCCAGCGACCCTTCATTGTCATGAAGAAGTTGGTCAATACTGTGAGTACAGGCACTAAAAGGAATATTGAAGAGATGATGGCAATAGCCTTGAGCCATTCAGGCACAGGCGATTGGGTGATGTGGTGCGTACCGGTCGGCGCGTAGAAAAGAGCGATACCCCAGAATCCCAACATCGACAAGCCGTGGCTGTAAAGCGGTGCTTGAGTCAGTCTGGGCAGCAGGTAATACATCATTCCTACGCCGACAGTGGTGAACCACATGCCCAGAATGTTGTGTCCGTAGAACCAACCGACGATCGCATCATTAAGACCGGGCAGGGCTACGAAAGTGCGTTGACCGATGATCCAGACAAGAGGGAACCAGAAAAGCGACCCGAGGAAGTACCACAGGGTCACATACAGCTTCTTGACCCTTCTGTTCAGGATGGTCATGTAGATATTGAGTGCTACGAGCACCAGGGCAACTGCGACAAGCACGTCCAGAATGGCACCCAGCTCTGCGTATTCTCGTCCTTCGGTGTTGCCATTGACGAGAGTGCAAAAGGCTCCGACGAGCACCAGGTTCCATGCCCACATGGTCATATTTCCAAGTCGCTCCGACCAGAGCTTGGTCTTGCAAAGATTTGGAACCATGTAGAAGATGGAGCCGACATATCCCATCGACAGCCAACCTACGGCTACCGCATTGACGTGGAACATCCGCATGTGCGGAAATGCCAGCTGCGGCACGTTTTTGACCAGGTCGGGCATGGAAAACTCCAAGCCGCCGATCATTCCTGCTCCCATGCCCCACAGTGACCACCACAGAGCGGATAGGAAGAAATTACGACTGGCGCTGCCCTCTTTATTGCTGAAAAGCTTGTCTGCAACAGAACTCAACTTGGACACCCCATATAGGCGCTAGGCCGATAGCGAAAATCCCATCAGAGCGCCCCAAGGGCTGCCAATTTGGCAAAAGCAGGTTTTTGGGAAACCACTCTTAAAAGAGATCTTCATGACGCAGCGCCAATTCTAGATTAATGACATCTGCCTGAAAGGTCCGTTGTTTGATGATTTTTCACACACTTTTTCTTTAACCTACGAAATTACGTCGTTAAAAACGAAGCGAAAAAATTCTTCCTTTCGATACAAACCGTAATGTGTTTGCCAAGCTGCCGAGAAGCTTTCAGGCACTTACAACCAGCTTTCACCGTTTGTGTTACTTCGTACATCTTGGGTATCTGCATCAGATATAGAGTCGGCAATGCCCCACTACCTTATGTAGGGGCGTCTTTCCGGACCGGTCAACCACGTTCTTTCAAATGCGAATCTGGTGACCTTCTTTAGGAGGTCTCGCCCGGCAGGAGCTCGGTCGCGAGTCTTTCTTGAGCATTTTGCTCCTGCTCCAGTCTCTCTTTTTCCAGCCTGTCCCTGCGTTCTTGGGCAGCTTGCTCTTTCTTCCGCTTCTTTTCCTCTGCTTCGGCAATGGCTTCCGGACGCAAATCTATTGAATTGAATTGATTCATCGCTTTTAAAGTGCCGTCGTTAATCCATGTAAATAAGCACTTCCTGGCCAGCTCTTGAGTCTGGGCAAGTAATTCCTGCTGAGATTCCGGAACGCGGGAAAGTACAAATGACGCACGTTTGTCGCCTCCAGGATCCGGACCGACTCCGAATTTCAGACGCACTATCGATGTGTCGCCGCCCAGGCATTGAATAATTGATTCCACTCCGTGTTGGCCACCGGCTCCGCCTCCGTTCTGCACTCTCAATTTGCCAAGCGGCAATGCCACGTCGTCATGCACCACGATAAAAGAGGAAACCGGCAGCTTGAACCACTGTTTGACGGCAATCAGGCATTCTCCCGACAAATTCATATATGTCATGGGTTTGACGAGCATGATTGTCTTGCCGCGGTAGACAAACTTGGAAAACTCGCATTTCAGGCGGCTGTTGAGGGTGGGTTCAGCACCATTTGCAGTACCAATGGCGTCGACGATCATGAAGCCCATGTTGTGGCGCGTGCGCGCATATTCCAGGCCCGGGTTGCCGAGTCCCACAATCACTCTGGTTTCGTTTGCGTTGTTTTGGTCAGCCATCTTTAATCTGTGTAATCCGGTTTCACCTGAAAAGCTCCGACGCCGTCTCTATTCTTAGGACCGGGCGACCGGGCTCATGAGAGACAATATTAATAGATAGAACACACTTCGAGTTTGGGCAGCGTTTAAACTATAAAATTGTTCGGCGCACACACGTTATTGCGCTTTTCTGACAGCTCTCTAAGATGCTTGCAATAGCCAACGTGCTTGAAAACAATCACACCCACTCAGACCCAGAGTTAAAGGCATGACTGAAAGCGAAGCCAATTTTCCCTATCTGCCGCACACCGAAGCCGAGCGCAAAGAGATGCTCAAGACAATCGGTGTGGCGTCCTTTGAAGAGCTCGTCAAGCACATCCCGGAAAAGCTGAGAGCCAAAGCGCTCAACTTGCGCAGCGGAATGAGCGAGCAAGAATTGGCCAAAGAAGTTCAGGCGATATCCAATCGCAATATGCCGGCCTCTCGCCAAGCCAGTTTCCTTGGTGGCGGCTCCTATCGGCGATATGTACCGGCGATTGTCGGCAATATTCTCTCGCGCGGTGAATTCTCTACCGCCTATACGCCCTATCAGCCGGAAGTGAGCCAGGGCACTCTGCAAGCCATTTACGAGTTCCAAACTGCCATTTGCCTTCTGACCGGCATGGAAGTCGCCAACGCATCGATGTACGACGGACCGACGGCACTGGCTGAAGCTTGCCTGATGTCCAGCCGTTTGACGACGAAAGAGAAGATTGTTGTTGCAACTTCTGTCAATCCGGAATACCGAGAAGTCGTGCGCACTTACTGCAATTCATGCGGTATCGATTATCAGGAATCCGCTCTTGCCGGCGGTGCGGCAGATTTGTCGAAGCTCAATGTCGACGACAAAACCAGTTGCGTCGTTATTCAATACCCGAACTATTTCGGATGCCTGGAAGATCTCGAAGCAGTCTCTGCCAAAGTCCATGCCGCAGGCGCACATTTGATTGTCGTGTCTGAGCCGATTTCTCTTGGTATGCTGACGGCTCCGGGCGATTTCGGCGCCGACATTGTTGTTGGAGATGCGCAGCCTTGCGGTAATTCATTGTCATTCGGCGGACCATCTGCCGGATACATGGCTACGAAAAAGGAATTCATTCGCCAGCTGCCCGGCCGCCTCTGTGGTGTCACGGTCGACAACCGCGGACAGAGAGCTTTCACGCTGACTCTGCAAACACGCGAGCAACATATTCGCCGTGCTAAAGCGACGTCGAATATCTGCACGAACCAGGCCCTAAACGCTCTTGCGATGCTTGTATACATTGTCAGTGTCGGACCGGTCGGATTGAAAGAGCTCGCCAATATCAGTTTGCAGCGCGCACATAACCTCAAAGAAAGATTGACTGCCATCCCAGGTGTTGAAGCTCCGTTCGCCGATGCCTTCTTCAACGAGTTTGTGATCAAGACCAATAAGCCGTCCGATCAAGTGCTCGAAGAATTGAAGGCACACGGAATCTTGGGCGGCATCGATATTTCATTCTTCTATCCGGAACTGAAAAATCACTTGCTCGTCTGTGTAACGGAAATGAATTCTCCGGAAGACTTGGATCGATATGTTTCGGCAATGGAGAGTGTCCTTAAAGGTGACTTGAAAACCCGAGACAAGGAGGCTGTCGGCAGCGCTTCGGCGAAAACCGGCGGAAGATAAAGGCTAGTACAGGGCGAAGCCTGTATAATCGACACTGTCTTATCATTTCGAGTTCGAGGCAAATATCCACTCCATGGAGCCACCTGAATCAGTCACTTCGAAGCGCTCTGAAACGCTTTACGAATCGAGCGAAGGTCAGCAAGAAGGGCATCATGCCGTGGAGCCGACAAGCAACTCGTCCAACGGAAATTCTCCCAATTCTTCATCATCAACCCCGGGCTCGAAAGAAGTGTCGAATTCAGCCAATAGCAGTGAATCGTCAGGATCGCCCGTCGTCTCAGTAGTCAAAGAGATAGTCGAGCTCGTTGTCGTTACGCTGGTGCTTCTCATCGTTATTCGATTTGCACTGGCCGAGGCTCGCTATATACCTTCCAGCTCCATGGAGCCGACCTTGCAGATCAACGATCGCTTGCTTGTGGAGAAGGTTTCGCATCATATTGGAAAACCGATTCAGCGCGGCGATATTCTCGTTTTCTATCCGCCACCCATTGAGATGGGCGGGCAAGATCTGAAAAACGATCCTCTGACCGTGCTCGGCCGCCTGACCGGCTTGCCTTTCTTGCCTTACGAACCGGCTTTCATCAAGCGCGTAGTAGGACTGCCCGGCGATCATATTCGCATTCAGAAGGGCGAAGGGGTCTACATCAACGGACAATTGCTCGATGAAAGCAGTTATGCCAAAGAAACGCCCAATTACGACAGGAATGTCCTGGGCGATATCGGCGGACCATCATCGACCGGCAAAATGATCAGACCTTTCGGTGATGAAGCCAGAGCCAATGACCCGATTATTGTGCCTGCCGGACACTTGTTCATGATGGGCGACAATCGCAATAATTCAGAAGATAGCCATGTCTGGGGCTTCTTGCCTCAAGATCGCGTGATTGGCCGCGCCTGTTTGCTTTTCTGGCGTTGGATCGCGCCGCCGAGATTCCCTCACATTCCGGAAGAATAGGCTCAAACCAGAACTGAGCCGGAAACTGCCGCATTTTGTCACTTATAGTCGACTGAGGGGCAGCCTCGAAAACTCAATATTTAGCCAATATCTGTCTTTAGAATATGCAAGTGGGTATATTGGTCTAGGCTCCAGCCCCTCCTACCGTCCAGAACCGCCGATGCGTACCGATTCCGGCGCCTTGAGCGGACGAAATCCGAGGGAAATGGACTGGAGAAATTAGCGGCACTATGGCTGAGGTAGCGTGACAAATGGCGAAGGACCCTAAAGGGAAGGCATCTAAACCGGCAAAAGGACAAACTGCCGATAAAGCAAAGAAGAGCGCCAAAGCGCCTGTTGTGCACGAGCATGTTGCCGCCGACTGTGTATTGGCTACGGGCTCTGTCGGACACGATGATGTAGAGTCGCGTTCGGATGCTCTCAATAAGTTCGAAGCCGAGCTCAATAAGCGCGAAGTAGACCTGATCGAGCGCGAGATAAAGTCGCTCAGACAGCAAGAAGAGCTTGATCGCTTGCGTCCTCTTTCCGGTCTCTACCGAGTCGTCAGGGCAATGGCCAGCGAACGCCGACTTGATTCGCTGCTTGATGTGATTACCCGTGAGACGCAGGTGATGCTCAAGTGTGATCGCTGTTCCGTATTTGTCCTCGATGCTCAGGCCGCTGAATTGTGGACGCAAGTCGCACAAGGTCTGGTCGGGCACCGCATGATTCGTATTCCTGTGGGCGGCAACAGTATCGTCGCCGAGTGCGCTCGTACCGGTCGCATGATCAATATTCCCGATGCATATCAGGACCCTCGTTTCGACCCTGCAGTCGACCGCAATACCGGATACCAGACCTCCAGCGTGCTTTGCGTGCCGATGCTTGCTAGAGGCGGCGAAGTAATCGGCGTTTTCCAGGTTTTGAACAAGTTCGACGGTCCTTTCACCAACGAAGATGAAGACTGGCTGGAAGGCTTGACTGCAGTTGCCGCCGGTTTGATCGAACAAGCGCAGGCATACGGTGAAATCGAAAGATTCGTCGACAAGACTCTGGAAACGCTGGCTCAAACCATTGACCAACGCGATCCTCTGACAGCAGGTCATTCCATTCGTGTGACCAATTACAGTCTTTTGGTCGGACAGGCGATGAATGTCCCTGACGATGATATCGACGTATTGCGCTATTCGGCGATGATGCACGATTACGGCAAGATTGGCGTACCGGAAAAAATCCTCTGGAAAGATGGCCGACTGACGCCCGATGAGTACGCTACCGTACAGAAGCACGCCAGCATCACTTATGATTTGCTCTCCAATCTGCCCTTCACTCGCCGCTTGCAAGACGTGCCGTTCGTCGCTTCTTGCCACCACGAAAAAGTCGATGGATCCGGCTATTACAGAGGATTGAAAGGTGATGATATTCCTTTCCTCTCAAGAATCATTGCCGTAGCGGATGTGTTTGACGCTTTGACGTCGAAGCGCCACTATCGCAATCGCATGCCGATTGAGAAGGTTTCTGAAATCATGTACAACGGCAAAGACAATCACTTCGATTCGTCCTGTGTGGACGCCTTTTTCCAATTGCCTTCACATCGTGTTATAGCCGTTCTCGAATCGGAGCGCGAACGAGCCGCCAATTTCGATGCCGATTTGTTCAAGAATTTGAGCTGGCAAAGATTGGTCGAGCTTGTTTCCGGCGGACATCCAAAACGCGGCGAAGAAGGCATTGTGGAAGTCTTCGATCGCATCTACAACGCTGGACTTCCGGCAGATTATCAATCGCTCGATTAGATTCTTCAGATCAGTAGACTAAAACCCGTCCTCGTCCCAGCTCCGGCCAAATAATCTGTCGTATGGACAGCTCGGCATCTTCGAGCCTGATTGTTTTGCCCTGCGGCAGAGGCATCACTTCGATTATCAGGTGATCGGCTCCGCCGCTCACAATGTCCAGCGGATAGACCGCTTTTATGCTGATCGGCGAAGCTTCGTTGCCGTTCAGCATGATCATCTGAGCGGCCGCTGGAATGAGGACTGATTTCGCTTTTGGTTGACCTTTGCTGTCGAAATACAAATCTCGCTCGCCGTTTGTCCCACTATTTTCTTTGCCGCTCAAGGTTATTCGCACCGCTGCTTGCGCACGGCCAGCCTCTTCGCCAATTATCCTCCCGGCCATTTCGATAACTGCGTGAGTGGCTTCTTTCTTCGCATTCAGCGGGATGTCCGCATAGCAGTTGGTATTGAATTTGAAATTCTCCACCTGATTATGATCGTACATTTCAAAGACATGATTTTTTCTGTCCTGGTCCGTCAATTCTCTGAAATTGAAGGAGCTCAGCCGGCTTGCCACCCCTTCTTCTCTAAATGTCGTGGCTGCCTCATTCTCTGAATAACCGATAGCAATCAGAATACGCAAGCGTCCCTTCTGTTCTCCCGGCGCCGGCGTCAAATCGAAATTACGAGCAACCGGGAATTGAGGTCGGTTCGACTCCAGGAATGATTGAGAATGAGTCCTGGCTATGAAGTCTAATCTGGGGCGCCAATCCAGCGATGCGGCGTCGACAAAGATGCGGCTGTGGCTGAGATATTCATATGTCGGTGCTTTGCCGCTCAGGGTTTCATCATAGTCACCATATATGGTGAGAGGATGGGCGGCAGAAGCGCAGACAGTAATTCTGTTCTTTCCAGAGAGATTGAGATATTCAATTGGTATCGGCACGGCCCGCCACTGCCTAACCTTTTCGGTAGGCACTCTGATGTCCAGTGCAAGCTCTTCCAGAAACGCCAGAAGGTCGAACTTCTTTTGGTAGAAGTGATAGATATTTTTTGGAGTTTCGCGAATTTTATGACCATTGAATGTTATTTGAGATTGCGAAATCTCCTTCTCGCAGTCGATTAATAGCAGTGCCCATGCAGCTTTGTCATGCGTTTGCCCGGGCGCTAAATCAATCTCTCTTGTGGCTTTCAGATCTCCGGCAATCGTCGTCCGTAAATCGGCGCATAAGGCTTCTCTGTAACTG
Source organism: Candidatus Obscuribacterales bacterium (assembly GCA_019745505.1). Taxonomy (GTDB): domain Bacteria; phylum Cyanobacteriota; class Vampirovibrionia; order Obscuribacterales; family Obscuribacteraceae; genus QKMZ01. The sequence goes on from JAIETE010000262.1 coordinate 11,563, forward strand.
CAAAGGGTCAAGGTCGCAGTGAAAGCAAGTAGTGTAATGAGGGAAGCCCCTTTCACGATTCTACTTTCAATATGGCAGAAACCCTTGAATCTTGTCAGCGCATACAGCAATGTGCTCGCCGTAATTATGTATGCTGCAACGAGAATGATAGTTATCGCTGTAGGACTGCCTATTAATTGCAACAAGGTCTGTACTCGCGCAAAATTGGCTAATAGAGCCAGTGACACTGCCGGAATGAGAAGACAAAGCAATTCCCACTTATGCGCACGCAAGGGAAGGATTTTCGAAATCAACCAGATCACTGCGATTAGAAATTCAGGAACAGCAGTAAATCCATACCTGGGAATACCTTCGAATGCGACGTAAATCAGGTGCCCAAGCAAAGCAAGAAAGATTATGGCGATGAGACAATCGCTCTTACTCGGCAATTTAGACTCGCTGACATTTCTTTTCATGGCACATTGCAGCGTGCTTATAGCTGTGGCAAGGGCGGCCGCGATTGCCGCCAGTGCCAGTGCGCCCAAAAGCTGATGAACAAAGCGTATAGACGATGCGTTAGGCAATATTGCCGCTCTTCGAAAGTCATTCCACGGCTCGGCGAAAATTCTGGCGATTTTGCGAATATTCAAGTCTGTATGCGCGACTGGATCTTCCAGGAAGAGAGCCAATTCCACCAAGGCCACGCTTTTCTTGGAGACAATCGCAGGAGATACGGGAGCCGTTGGCAAACAGCCCAAACCGTCATTGATCAAATTGTTCGAGACGATCGCATTTAATACGGGCATTCGTTTTGGTAGCAGGCAGGCCTCACCCGTCACTTGTTTTGTGAAGATCCAGAATGGCGCCATCGCTATCATGGTGGAAAAAATGAATGCGAGAAGACCGGTTATGGCTGCTCTGCCCTTTAGAGCCACGAGCACCAGTGAAAGAGGAAGCAATACGCAAAACATCAACACCGGTTTGGTCAGCAAAATAAAGGCAGAGAAGATACCGCCATATGACAGGGCTATGAGGTGAACGCTCTTCGTTCGGTCGCAGCTGGCGGCCACGGAAAAGCAGAGCAGAACTGTCATGAGAAACAGTGCGCAAATACTTTCAGTGCCCAGCCTCTGAGCGGCGATCAATGCCGGAGGATAGATTGACCAGAGAAGACCGGCGGTCAAAGCCATGGTCTTACTTTCTGTTGCCCGCCAAGAGAGGATAATGATCAATCCGCTGAGCAGAGCTTGCAGCAAACTCATCATCAGGGCAAGCGAATTCAATTCCGTCCAATCGAATAATTTGCCGATAGCAATTGCTTTGGCGGCTACCGACGGGAATACAGGTCCGTCTAGGATGAGCATATCGGCAAGCTGTTTCAGCCTTGGATTCGACTTATCGTTCTTGGATGCGATTTGGTCGAAATTCAGTATTGTTCTTGCCGTATTGAGATAGACGCCCGAATCGAAATATTGCATCAACCGATCGTCACCGCGCTTGAATGCTCGGTCGGTAGTCGTGGCGGGCAGCAAGAACGAGAAGAGAACGAGGGCCGCGCAAAGAGCAAAGAAGACGACGTTGCCGGCTTTCGATTTTCCGCTGTGTGAATTAGCTTGTTGCATAGAATTCGCTTACGAGGGAAGCCTCCGGAAGGGGCTTCACAGGTAAGCTTGCCGAATCTGCCGGCAAAAAACATGATAAGCGCTCAATCCACTGATGGTAATCAAGTTCTACAATGGCAACCTATCCTGGCGGAGCTATGTATTTCCTTGTCCAAACTTCTGAAAGACCGGTCCTTGCTTAGCATCAGACTTGTGACTGCGATCATTTTCACCCTTGTCCTTGGCTCTGTGGCGCACGCGCAGAAAGCCGCAGACTCCAGCTCGACCGGCACTGTCGCCTCCGTCGTCAGTCAGAATAAAAATAGCTCCATTCCTGTGGAGAGGGCGACCAAAGCCAATGCTGTTGCGCCTTCGGCCCAATCCTCTCTTGAAGATGATGAAGTGCCGCCGGCCGACGACGGTAGTCAAGATATGGGTGTTGCTCTGCCTGAAGGTGAAGCTCAGTTGAGAGTGCGTATTTCCGTACCTCACCAAGTTCGTCCCAACAGCATGATCACGCTCTACCCGTATCCACCCAGACCCCCGAAAGTGGTGCGAAATATCAACAAAATCGACGATAAGCCCAAGGGGATCCGCCAGCAATTGCTGAATATCGGTTACAGCAGCCGATCATCTGATTCGAAACTCTTTCCGCAGGCAGGCTGGCGTTGGAAATATATTTTGAAAGCGGCCACCGAGAAAAGTGGAACCCACCCGCCCACAAACATACTCACTATGTATCCCTGGACGTTTAAGATGGTTCCATACGTTCAAGCAGAGATCCGGCGTATTAACGAAATCGAGGCGGATCGCAAGGTCAGATATCAATCGGCGATGCGTGATTTCGAGGAGAACGGCGTAGAGCTTGAGAATGAGGCGACTCAAAAGGGACTGGCTCCGATTGAAATCAATCTGAAGCGTGGCGATAGAAAGCTACTTTCCGGCGAAGCCGTTGTCGTGCCGGGAACCTGGTATGTAGTGGCGGCGCACAAGACTGCCAACTTGAAATTCTATTGGCAGATACCGGTTTCTATTTCCGCCGGCGAACGCCAGACAATCCAGCTGACTCAGACAAATGCACTTGTTATAGAAGGAGCCTGGTAGGCTCACCCCATTTTCGCTCAGGTCGTCTTTGCCAGCTCGTGAATAATCACTTGTACTGTCGGTTTTGCCTGCAATTTGGCTCTCAGTGATTTTGAAACCGAGTCCCGGATTTGCGAGCGCAATTGAGCGACATCAATGGGCGGCGCGTCTTTTCTTGCTCGGGCAATAAGCTCATGAATATTGCCTTTTAGCTCATCCTGTATCTCTTCCCATTCTCTCGACAGAAGGAAGCCGGAAGCTCCTGACTCGATAGTTGGTCCACTCAAAAGTTCGCCGACACTGTTTACCACAAGCGACACTGTGACCACGCCTTCCAGGCTGAGAGAGCGTCTCTCGTTGACCGAGAAAGTCGTCACTCTTTCTCCTTGATCGCGGTTGAACAGAACAGCCTGTGCTTCGATTGTTCCAATCATCGCGGCAACGCCGTTGTCTATTTCCAAAATTTCGCCGTTTTTTAGAGGAAAGACGTTCGCCTGCGTGATGCCCCAATCCATGGCTAATTGCGCATGGTGCATGATGTGTCTTCCTTCACCGATTGCCGGTATGAAGTACCGGGGTTTGGTAATCGACAACATCAATTTCAACTCTTCTCGGCTGGCGTGCTTCGGCATGTGCACCCCTTCGTGCTTGCCATAAACGACTTGAACACCGCGCGAGAGAAATTTGTCCAGTATCACCGACATCTGGCGCACTCTTCCGGGAATTATATCGGCGCTGTAGATGACCGTGTCACCTTCCTTGACTGTGAGATCTTCATTGCGACCGGAGGACAGCTCGCGCATTACCTCCATCGGGTCGCCCTCGCAGCCGGTTGCCACCACGAGAATCTGCTTGTCCTTCAATTTGCCCAGATCTTCCAGAGACGCTTCAATAGAGCGATCGTAATTGAGATTTCCCGTGAGCGCACCGGACAAAGCCGTTCTTATCAGCGTTTCGCCAATGATGATTACTTTTCGATCGTTGGCTTTGGCCAGATCGCAAAGGATCTGCAGACGATGAGTGCTGGTTCCGGGAATCACGACGATTACTCTGGAAGGAGCGCTGGAAATGTGTTTGCTCAACCCGGCCAGCACCGATCTCTCGGAAGGTGTGTAGCCGTGATTCTCGACTCCTGCAGAATCGCTGATCAGAAGAAGCACTCCCTGGTCGCCGACTTGCGCCAGTCTTCCGACATCAAGAAGGCGCTTGTCGACAGGTGTTTGGTCTAGCTTGAAACTGGAGGTGTAGATGATGTCGCCTTCCGGGGTACCGATGCGCAAGGCGGCCGCATCGGCAATTGCATCATTGACCTTTATCCATTCGACTTCAAAGGGTCCGATTTGATAGGGATATCGCCATTCAATGGTATCGATCTCGGGAAAACGCTGACCTGTTTTTTCTTTCTCTTCGCGTTCGAGCAGCGACTGCGTCAGCATTGCCGAGACGAATTGCGGCGCCATTATTCTGGGCACTTTCAGATGATTGAGCAGATAGGAGACGCCGCCGGAATGTTCTTCGTGTCCGTTAGTCAGAAGCAATGCCAGAATCTTGTCAGCGTTCGCTTCCAGAAAATTGGTATTGGGAAGCAGCAAGTCGACGCCCGGCAGACCTTCCGGTGGATAGGCAACACCGGCGTCCACAATCAGAATTTCACCGCCGTAGGTAATCACCCACAGCACCTGTCCCAGCTCACTCTGCCCGCCAAGAGGGATGACTGAAAGACTGTCGTATTTTAGGTCGGCGCCGCCGGTTACTATATATGCCACTTTGCATCCGATTGTCAGTGGAGATGATAAAGGCTGTTAAGCCTGACAGGCGCAGCCGTTTGAAGCGGCTGACCGATAAGGGAACCTCGCCCGGAGGGGAACTATTTGGTTTTTTCCTGTCTATAAGATTGTACGCGCTTGCAGCTCTGTCTGCATCTATATGGAAGCGATCACTTTATCGAATGTTGGCTTTGATATCGTTTCGCTCACCAAGAGCGTAAAATCAGACATTGGACCGGACAGGTATGGCGCTAAGGGTGCAATAGGCAGATGGAAAATCCAAAAGTAATTCTCAATCGTTTGCTCTATCCGATTCAGGAGCAATCCGCCAGAGCGGAACTTCCGGCAATTATTGAGACGGATGTCGAGACACCGGGCGCAAGCGGCTCCACTCACAGGACCTATTCTTACGGACAGATGCAGTCGCTGATAGACGCTGCCCAGGAGGAATTTCTTGCTCGCCAGGTGGGCAAGGGCGACAGAGTCATGATGTCGGCGCCGAATTCGGCTCGACTGATAGCCTCCATACTGGCGCTCTGGAGAATCGGTGCTGTTGCGGTTCCTGTTGATGCACGAGTGACCCTTCAAGAAGTGCAGAATGTCGCCAGACGTTTGAAGGTAAAGCTTTTGTGCGGGTCGACAAGACACACCGGCGATTTTCTCTCAGCCAATCAGAGCCTCGCGGCTGAGGATATAGGGCTGCTGGATATTTCAGCCCTGCCGGATGCGCCTAAGAATGCTTCCGCTTTGCCCATTCCGGACAGAAGTGAAGACGACTTGAAAGCACCGGCTTTCATCATATTGACCTCCGGCACGACCGGCGCACCGAAAGGCGCTGTTCACGACCTGCATTCGCTGATGATCAATTTGGTCGAGTTGGGTGAAATGGCCTCCTTGAAAGAGGAAATGCGCGGTGTTCTGCCATTGCCGCTCAGCCATATTTTTGGCTTGGAAGTCAATTTGATCTGCCTTTTGTTTGGTGCCAGCGTCGTTTTTTGCGACCTGACCGCCAATGGATTTTTCGCCTGCATCAATAAATACGATCCGCACATTCTTGTAGGTGTTCCGACTGTTTATGCCGCAATGCTCAATATTCCAGAGGGAAGAATGAACATGAATTCGGCGCATATCCTGCTTTCCGGCGGGGCACCGCTGCCGGTATCACTGGCGGAAGATTTTCAGGGCAGATTCGGCAAGAAATTGAATAACGGATACGGTTCTACCGAATCCAAAATCATCGCGCTCAATTTGATCGGACCCCACGATTCTGTCGGCAAGCCGATTCCGTCGGTAAAAGTGGAGATAATCGGCGACAACGATCAACCTCTGGCAGACGGTGAAACAGGAGAAATAACAATCTCCGGTTCGAATTTGATGCTCGGTTATGTAGACAACCCCGAGGCTACTGCCAAAGCTGTCAGAAATGGGCGTTACTACACCGGCGATCTCGGTCATATCAAAGACCAGCAAATCTATATTTCCGGTCGCGCCAAGGAGATGATTGTCGTTGCCGGCAATAAAGTTTTCCCCGCCGAAGTGGAAGACGTGCTTTTGAACCATCCGAACGCTGCTGAGGTTGCGGTAATCGGCGTGCCGCACAAAAGTCTCGGGCAGACCGTCAAAGCTGTAATCGTGATCAATGACAGGGCCCTTAGCGAGCAGCTCAAACAGGGCGGCGACGCAAAGAAGGCCGCGCGTCAAGAATTGATCAGCCAATTCAAAGACTATTCCAAAGACAATTTGAAGCGCGAATTGCGACCGATGGAATGGGATTTCCGAGCAGTCGGCGATTATCTTCCAAAGACGCTTTCAGGAAAAATTGACAAGAAAAAATTGGAAGCGGTCGGCGCTTCCAATTAGATCTAGGACATCGTTTTTCTTTTCCTGGCCGGCTCTTTGATTGCCGCCTCTATCGCTTCCTCGAATTCTCTTGCCGTCTGAAAACGCTCGTCAGGCTCCTTGGCGAGAGCTTTGGCTACGACCAATTCGATAGGCGAACCGGCTGGTATATCCTCTCGCTCGGAAGACAGAAGCGGTGGCTGTTCGAATAATTGCTTGGTCAAGATAGATTCTGCCGTTTCACCTTCAAACGGTACTTTGCCCGTCAGAAGCTCGAATAGCATCACGCCTACGGCGTAGAGATCGGCGCGACCGTCTATCTTTCTGTCTTTCAGCTGTTCGGGGGCAATGTAGGCCGGTGTGCCGATCAGCTTTCCTGTTTGCGTCAATCTGTGAGCTCCGGCGACCAGGTATGCAATACCGAAATCCAGGATCTTGATGTGTTGAGTTGCACCTTTCACTGCTTCTACAAGGACATTGTCCGGCTTTAGATCTCTGTGAATGATGCCGGCTGCATGCGCTTCTCCCAGGCCTCTGCAGATCTGGATAACGATTGCCGCCGCTGTTTTCAGATGCACGGGACCATGGCGATCGAGGGCTCGCCGCAAGGACTCTCCGGCGACATATTCCATGACGAGATAGGGCTCGTTGTTGTTAAGCAAACCGCCGTCGTAGACTCGAATTATATTGGGGTGATGAAGCTGAGCGGTCAACTGGCATTCGCGCTTGAACCTTTCATTTGCCCTCTCATCGTTGGCCAGCCAGGCCTGCATGACTTTTATCACCACAGGGCGCTCGATTAAATTGTCGAATGCCTGATAAACGACGGCCATGCCGCCCTGCCCGATCACCGACTGAATGGTGTACTTGCCGCCCACTGTTTTGCCCAGAAGACGCGAAGCCTCGATCGGCTGTACGCGTGGTCGCATCTTAGGCTCGGCGCTCTGCGGCAGCCTGGAGCCGTCAATCATGCAAAAGTTGGCTTCTTCGGGATACTGCCGCGCGCAATTTCCGCAGCGTTTAATTTCCGGAATTATGTCAACACTCGTCGTCGCGCTGCGGACTTCACCCTCATAGTGGAAGGCACACCCGTCGAATGGGCAGTGAGTGGCACCCTGAGGTAAAAGGCGATTACATAGAACGCAACGGCGGGTCACTTTTGGCCCCCCCAGGGCCTGAATCGAATAACTGGATATAGACGACCGATGCTGAAGCAATCGGCCCCATATACCATTTCTATCTTACCCATACATATATGACCTCCTTCGACAGGGTGAGACAAGCTTTGCGATACTGGTAATAAGCGATAGCGAGCTTT
>JAIETE010000223.1 GCA_019745505.1 Candidatus Obscuribacterales bacterium
ACTGAAAGAGGGGGAGAAAAGGGAGCAGTTGCGTCGCGCCGCTTCGAAGATATTCCGCGCGAAGAAATTGCCAAAATGCGTGATCGAATCATGAATGAGAAGAAGCTCAGTGCAGAGGATCGAGCGGCCAGCTTGCGCGTGCTCGAGCTCGCGCAAGAAGGCGATGGGCGGGCACGCGAGGCTATTTCTCGAGCGATGGCTGAGGCGAAAAGAGGCGGATTTGATAAGACAACCGGCGCTGCTGTCGGCGTAGGAATCGTTGTATCGGCTCTGGCAGGCTGGTACGCGTATTACAAGCTGCAGCAGGCGCGTGAACCATATGTTCCAAAGGCAGCTGTGCGTTAGCATTTTGAGAGGACGTTCGATATGGTCGATACTGCAAAGCCTGGGAAGAAAGAAGACGAGGTCAAACGACCCCCGTCTCTTGAAGAACTGCCGCCGGAGGAAGAATCAGAAGACGAGGAAGACGGCTTTGGCGCTGAAGCCGATGAGCTCTTCGAGGAGAAGGGAGGACAGCCCGAACGCGCCGGTGAAGGCAAGGGCGAAGGGGGGTTGGAGAAACTTCAGTTTCCTCTCAATGTGGTTGAGTCCGAGGAAGATAAGCGCACTGCCAAACTGCAGGATTTCTTGATACAAAAACTCGAGAGAGTCTACCTGCCGATTGAAGGTAAAGACGAAGCTTACATGACCGATTTGCTCGAGCGCATGAAAAAGGAGCGCTCAGGCGAGGCCAATAAGACCAACCCCGGTCATCCTGAGTTTGGTGCAGCTACCAAAGAATTGTTTGGTGCTTACAAGAGTAATTTGGAGACCCGCCAGTTGAAATCGGTGATGACCGAAATTTCGACCATGGACCTGGGCTCGCCCTCTCTCAGTCCGGAACGCTTGAGGATGGAAAATAATGCCGGCAAGATGCTGCCGGAGGCGCCGGCGTCATTTCTGGCACGCATGCGGCGCGGAGAGACTGAGTTTAGATTGCAGACGGCCGAAAACGGAAAAATGGTGGACGTCGATACCAATAAGCTCCCTACTGATGATGTTTTCCAACGGATTCAGTCCGCCGAAGATTTCATGACATGGGCGAACGACAAGCTAATTCTCGATCGCAAATTGCGCTATCACGAGAATCTTCTGGAAGCTCGAATCAAGAAAGAGGGCTGGCCGAAGGAATGGTTGGAAAGCCCGATGAAACAGAGTAATCGAGCCGGTTGGTGTATGGCGGTTATGGAGCGCATGACTGACTCGACGAGCATGGCTCGCTCGATTGAATCGCTCTATGCAATGCGCACAAAGCAAGGCATGGCCAATTATGGCGATGATGCTTTGAAAAGTCTTCCCAAGCATGTTCATGTTGAGACGGAAAAGCGTGACGGAAAGGAGTATGTCAAACGAGTCACGTTTGACCAGCCGCTCGATCTGGACCTGCGCAATCCGGACTTTCTCAAGAATCGCCAGGGTGAAGTCGACTGGCAGACCAAACATGGACGTGAAATCGATAAGCTCGTAATGAAGAGCGATATGGCTCACGCGAATATCAGGAACTGGCTGTTCCAGGGCGATATAAAAGTGCCGGGCATGCAGGTCATCGTCGACAAAAAAACCAACGAAATTCTAGGCATGCACAAAAAGGATGTGCTGAAAGATCCGGCGAAAATGGATTTGATACTTCAAGAAGCCGGCAAAAAGCGTTCCGACGTAACCGTTGAAGATGCTGATATGATGCGCTGCCGCATCAATGCTGGAGAAGAGCGTGGAGAAAGTGGTGAACTGAAATTCGTCACCATAGATTATGGCGTTCAGTATGGGCTGACTCCGCCGATTAACTACCATAATCTCTTTATGTCGCCTATCGGTAAGCCCAGCCGCCCTTCAGCGGAAGGCGAGGCCGATGGTTTGCAGCGCTTTAAGCCGGACGAAATAGTAATCGGGCGAGACGGGCACGGTGAAGATAAGCCGATGCCGGCGAAGGATGTCGCCCTTTACGCTCAGTGCGAAGACCTGAAGCGAGCTCTGGATGTCGGTGTTTCGGTGGTCATGGATGCATCTATGATTGTCGGAGTCGGTGCCGCTTTCCAGGGGGTGCGTCTAGTAAGAGCGGCTCATGGCGCAATGGATTTGATTCGTGCCGGGCAAGCAGGCATGGCAGTCGCCAACGGGGTTGCCTCCAAAGAGATGGCTGCCGTCGGCTACAGAATGATCCGCCACGGTGTGAAAGACTTCGCGCTTGGCGCCTCGGCTTTCATCAATAATGATACGGTCCAGCAATATCGCGGATACTATTTCCTCGGTCACGCTGCATCCGGGTTGCCCGGGATCAACCGCGTCACAGGCGCTATTGCCGGACGTTTCGGCGGTGCTCGCGACGTTGAAACCCTCAAGTCTTTGAAAGATGCGGCCTTGGCTGATGGAAAAACGCTGAAAGAGGTTCGCTCACTCGGACTTTCGGAAGGTGCATTTTATTCAGCTACAAAACCCCTTGCGGAGAAGGGCTTCAAATATAGCAATTACGCCTTTGCCGGAATACTCAGTCATGAGTTGTGGAAACAGTCTGAATTAATAAAGGGCATTGGTGCGGCCGACGGCTTTGCGATTGCTAAAGACCGCATGAAAGGCGTCGATACGCAAGGCAAAAAGCGAACGCCGGAGGAAGAGCGTGTTCGCCAGGACGAGGTACATCGTACTGCCAGTCGCATTTTGGAAGACTACAGCAAGAGCACGACCGGAAATAGTGCAGAAGTTAAGACTATCGCCGATCGCACAAAAGCGCTTCTGGAACCGCCTCCCAAGGAATTGAAAGGGGCTGAGCTGGACGCATGGAATGCCAAGCGCAAGGCTGAGGTTGAACAGTTCCAGAAAGAGCTGCGGGCCAATTTTCTGCAGTTTGATGGTAAGCGTGTTGCAGATCTAGAGCGCCAGCGTGCGGAAAAAACGCCCTCGAATGCCAACGATGTCGGCAAATTGCGGGACAACCCTCTTTATGTTCAAGGCGTGAAACTGGAGGGCGATAAGCTCGCTGCCGCCGTCGAAGCGTACAGAGCAAAAGAAGAAGAGTATAAGAAAGCTGGTGAAACAAAGGATGATGCGGAAAAAGCTCGGCGCCGGGATGAATTGGCCAAGCTGAAATTTCAACGTGAATTCGCTCAGGACCGCTATGACAGTGCCCTTTCCGGTCAATCTCTAGCTGTCCGTGGTTTGGAGACGACCGATCCAAAATTGGACAATGGTGCACCAGAGCGCAAGTTTGCCGATCGCCTGGACGCTCAGAAAGCTGCTGCCCTTGCTTTTATGTTGCTCTACTCCGCAGACGGAAAAGCATTGCCTGCTGATGGTGTTCTTGCAAAAGACTCAATGACCATTCCTGGCTGGAAGGTCGAGAAAACCTGGCAAGAATCTACTGGGCGGAACACTGTCACGCGCAATGTGACGATTGAAGGTAAAGAGAGAACAATCGAACAGAAGTTGACCGTGGATGATCTGACCAAGCTTCTCAATCCCGATATGTCGGCAGAAGTTTCGGCGATGAAGCGCATAACTACTTCTGAAGCCTTAGATAGGCTGCGCATGATTCCACCGGAGATGCATGCTTCGGTTCTCAAACGCATCGCTCTGGATGCCAGTGCAGATCCCAAAGATAGGAGCCGGGCAGTTGCCGATCTCGGCGCCGTCATCGTTCAGCTGGAATTGGATGAAGCAAGCAGAATCACCTCGGGCGTGCCAATGTCGGCTCAGCTTGCGGCTGCAGGGGATCGTTTCGGCAAAACTTCGAAAGACCTGAAGGAAGTGCTGGCCAAAATTGCGTCTGATTCCAATGAGAAGCAGCAAGATGTCCGCGCAATGGCAACCTATATGTCTTATGCGCTGGAAAAGAGAAGCAGCAAGTGGGACGACAGCGATCGTGATTTCTTTGAAAAAACGATATTGCAGAATCCTCCCAGCATGTCTTATGACCAGTTGCTCGGTTATTTGAAGCCGCTTGCCGGTATGCAGCATGGTGACAAACTGCCGCAAAATCTCGATGAAAAGGATCTTGCCGGTTGGGAAAGACGTGCCAGGGCATTGGTAGCGCTGGAGAAATTGTGCAATCCGAAAGATGGCTACGCGCCTAATGCCGGTTTCAGCCAAAAGGAAATCAATGAGAGGCTCGCGCAGTGCGCGCATCCATCGCGACCGGCGACGACCGCGTTTGTAATGAATGCCATGCTGGAAAGCGTAAGGCAAGAAGGAGTGCCACGCACGCGCCTCGAGCAGTTTACCCTGGATAATCCGCGCGCTGCAATGGATTTTCGACGCAGATCGCTCGATCTTCTCAAAACCCCGTTTGGCGGCGATATCAAAAACGATGCTAATGCCAGAGCTGAAGTTACCGCTCGCATTCAGTTGATGGAACAATTGCCTGAGTTTCTCAAAGCCAAAGAAATACCTCAAATGTTCAATGCCGAACTGCAGGGGATGAGACAGGAAGCTGGACGCGTGCTGAAAGCGACGTTGAGCGCTGGCGATGAAATGGAAGTTCGTTTTATGCGGGCGGCTCTTAGAGACTTGCAATCCGCGCCTAATACCAGCAAGCAGAGGATTGCAGAAGCTCAGGCGGCAGTCGAGAAAGCTGAGCGCGACATGATGTTGGCTAAAGGATGCCAGCTCAATCCCGATACTCCTCAGGTGATCGAATTGTCCGCCAAGATGCGTGCTGCAAAGGATAATCCGAAAGAATTGGAACGCTTGAAGAATGAGTGGATCAATTCCTGGGGAGTTTCCTTGTATGGTCCTCAGCAAATGGATGCTTCAGGTAAGCCGTTGCCGGACCTGTCTTTGTTGAACAGCATCGCCTATGAAGATGCCGAAATGCGCAAGGCGGCGATCCGGGCTCTTGGTGAGTTCGGTGCCGGCGATGAGGACAGCAGGCGGATTTTAACTGAACGCGCTACTGCTGCGAAAAATGATGCCGTGCGCGACTGCCGCAGTGAGAATGTTGCGGACGTAAGGCTGGCTGCATTGAACGCCTTGCAGAAATCGATGGCACCGCTCAGTTTTTCCCGCTTGTGCAACAGTCTTGTGGAGAAAGAACCTTCGCCCGGTGTCGCTACGAAGATGCGAATGCACACCTGGTATTCCGATATAGCTCTCGATCCGCAGTCTGTCGCTTATCAGGACCTGGCCAATCGGGCGACGGAATATATCAAGCCTTTCAAAAACCTGGATGAGATCAAAGCAAGATATCATAGCGAAACCGGGGGGCATTATTGGCTCTCAGGCCAGAAGCTGGGTGCGGACCTGGCTGAAGCGGCTGACCAATACAATTGGCTCACGGCTGGTTTAACGAATCTCGTTTCGGATACTCGCGTGAAGACCAAAGAGAGGGAAGCTCTGCTCGGTACCTATAAAGCGTATCGTGAGAAGATTGATACCGACATTATTTCCCAGTTCACTAAGGGTGATGCCGAACACCGCAAGTTTGCTCGCGAGATGTGTTTTGGTATCTTGGCGGCGCCGCCTGAGGGATTCAACGACAACGCTGCAACTAAAAAGTCTCAGGATAAAAATGCCTATTCAAACCAGCGTCTCTATGCGTCAAAGGAAATTTTGCACGATATTCAAATGCAGGCGGCAAAAGCGCTGTCCGAAGCATGCAAAGCTGGAAATCCGGAGCGCGACCAAACTGCTGCATACATCATTCAGTCCCTGAAGATGACGACTGACTATGCGGTCAAGCGAGAACTTCTAAAAGGTTTGACTCACCTCAGCAGCAATAAAGTTGGCGGTCCCACAGACAAAACTGAAAGTGAAACGCTGGCATTTGATCCGGGTGTCGGCTCGAAATTTGTTCTGGATGCGATTGAAGCCTCCATCGGTGATAGCGCGCAAAACCCGCAGAAAAGGCAGTTTCAACTCGAGTGTGCAAATTATCTGCGGCAGGTTATGACCACTGACGTGATGCGAAAAACCAATATCTATGCCGAATTGGAAGGTAAGGCTAATCACAAAGATTGCCCTCCGGCACTTCGCCATGCTCTTTTTGACATCGTCGCTGACAGGCGCGATCGGGTGTTGCCGATTTGGGGCGCTTGCCGCGTAGATGGTGTGAATTCGACAGTCGACGACCGCATGCAATTGCTCAGAGAGGCTGCAGCCGATGTTAAACCCGGTTTGCTGGAAGGTACGCCAGGGCAGCCTGCTGCTGACGGCAGTGAGCTGGAGGCTCGTGTTCCCAGCGCGGTTTACAAGATCGTGGCAGCCGTCAAAGACAGTGCGATTGCACCTGGAGATCCGCGCATTGACGCATTGAAGGCACTGGCGTCCGGCACGGTGAAACCTGGAGAGAAGCAAACCGACGAACGAGTGCGTCTTGCTGCAGCATTTGCTTTGTACAAGGCAGGCAGCAACTACGAAACAGCTAAGCAGCCGCTGAATGCCATCGTCGATGTGGCAGTCAATGGCAATAGACCTGGTGTCAGACGCGATGCAATGGATATCATTGCCAACATGAAAGGTGATTTTCTTCGAGAAGCAGAGCGTCTTCTGCATGCTTCTCGTGCCAAAACAGAAGATGCTTTTGGCAAACCATATCCGAAGAAGGATGTTGATATGGCGGAAGCGGCGCGTCTTGGACTGCTGGGCAAGGTACTGATTGCTCAAAATAAGAACAAAGAAGCTGAAGAGCCGCTGCGCGGGGCCTACAATCTATACTTAGGCAAGCCGGTGGACGCGCCTTTGTCTGCAGGCTCTAACTATTCGGAGCAGGATGTGCGCACGCTCGAGGCGCTGAAAGGCGACAGGCGTTTTCGCGAAGTTGCCGACGCGGTCGAGAATCTGCAACGCTTGCGACCGGACTCTCATCTGGCAATGTCGGCTAACGGGGCTCGTTTCGCTGCTTTCGGTCCGAATCATCCCGAGTCTGTAAATGCGCATTTCAATATCGGAATGCAGCAAAAGAAATATGCCCTGGAAAGGCAGCAAAAAGAAGGAAACGGCGTATTTGTCGATTTGTTCCATGCCAGAGATCAGTTTGTCGGTGCCTTTAACGGTGCAGCGAGTGGCTTTTATCCGCTGCCGCTTGATGTTCGACTGAAGAGTCTGGATGAAATTGGCGATATTTCACTTCGCCTGGCGCCAATGGAGCATCCGCTGGAAATTGCCATAGGCTATGTGCCGGCCGGGTACAAGGATGCTGCTTATGACCTCGATCGCGCACAGAAGGCTTATGACCGCAGCTTGGAAATGAAAGAAAAGTACAAGGTGCCGGCTGCAGATTTGGCGCAAGCTCACTTCAATTTGGCGCGTGTCGCGGAGGCAAAGGCAAAACTCTTGCCGGGGCAACAAGAATCCGGCATGATGACCGCACGCGCAGAAGTAGATAAGGCGCTGCAAATTGCCAGAGGGGCAAAGGATAACCTTGTTCTCTCGGAGCAATTGCGAAATGCGGCTGAATTCTACAAGCGTAACGGAGACGCCCAGAAGAGTGCGCAGTATGGGAAGGAAGCTCTGGATATCGTGGAAAAGAGAATTGGAAAAGGTTCTCTAAGGGAAAAGAATGCGGATCAGGTGGAAGAAACCATTGCTTCGTTCAAAGCGTCTCTTGGGGCGGATCATCCGATTGTGGCGAAGCTTTTAACTGATGCTTCCAATCGTTACATTCAGCTGGGCAAGCTTGATATGGCGGAGAAGCATGCGGATTCGGCTCTCGCCATTTATAAGGCCAAGCCGCCGGAAAGTCCGAATGATGTGATTGATGCTCTGAATGCAAGGCATAATGCCATGTTGCGTACTGAGGATAAGGCGAAGCTGGGCAGCCTGGCGGATTCACTGACCTATTTGAGAGACTTGCAAGATGCGCAAATCAAGGCGGGCAATCACCAGCCAGTCAATCAAACGCGTGCCCATTTGAGTGGCGTTTTCGCTTCGCAGACCGCCGCTGCTGCGGAAGCCGGCGATAGCGCCGGTGCCCGGAAAGCTTTTGACCAAATGCTTGCCAATGAAAAAATTGCATCATCAGGAACCTTGTCTCCTGAAGCAAAGGAACGCTTGTCTATTGTGGCTCGAAGATTGGAAGCTCAGGCTGTAGCCTTGCGCGATAAGAGCAAATTCGGCGAAGCTGGAGAATTGTTCAATCTGGCGCTTTCGTGCCGGATGAAAGAGCACGATGGGGTGCTGCCCGAAAAAGTGCGGAAAGACTATGAAGGGTTGACGAGAAATTATGACGGATTTATAGCCGCGCAATTGAAAGCTCTCAAAGACACCGGAAAGATGGAGGATATAAGCAAGTCCGTCGAGAATTGGGTTCAGCTTTCAAGGCAGTTGAACGGTGGTCGACTGTCAGATGAGATGCTGCGCAAACTGAATACTGTTCATACTGATTGTGCTCAATTCATTAATAAAACTGCGCCTCTTGATGCTGACTACAATGCCGAGAAAATGAGAGCAGCGGAACCTGTCTTTCAGTCGGTATTGGCGGCACAAAGAGAGCGGGTGCGTGCCTGGAGCGAACAAGAACCTAAAGACGAAAATCTTGATATGGAGTTGCAGGTCAGGGAGCTGCGTGTCGTCAATTACGGACTGATGAAACATTATCAAAGTGAAAAGCAGTTCGCTAAGGCGGAATCTACTACGCAGAAAAATCTGGAGCTTGCTCGAGCTGTGGCGCCAAACAGCTACGAGACTGCAGATCTCGTTGCTCAAAAAATGGATAATCATCTTGCTCAGGGCAAGCGAGAGCTGGCTTTGTCCGAGGTCGAAAAGCATATCGATAAGGTTTCGGGCGGATTGGGCACTGCCGATGGTGTGGCCGGCGTTACGGAGTTAATGCGAATGGCTTCGGTAGTCGAGTGCAATTCGAAGCAGCCTGGATTTGCAGCGGATGTGGCTTCTAAGGCGATCGCCGCGCTTAATCGCAATGTTCAAAAATTGCCGAAGGACAAGCAAGTAGAAGCTTTAACGAACCTCAATGCTTCGGTGTTGAATGCAATGAATGGTGGCATCAATGAGCTTGAATCCTTCGTCAAGAGCCAGAAATTTGAAAAGCTCACGGATGCAGAAAAAGAACAGCATAAAGAGTCAATCAAGCGTCTCACGGAGTTGAAGAATCAGACTCACTCCGCTGCCGATGGTGCGTTGAAGCGTTCCGTGGAAAAATGGAGCTCGTCGCTTACAGGCAGTGGAAAAGAGGAGCCTTCTCAGCATTTACGAGATTTGATCGACAATTATTGCCAGTCTGGACGCTACGCGGAGGGCGCTCAGTTTGTTCGTGAACATATCAAGACCGTGATGGAGAAAGGAACTCCCGCGCAAGCGGCAGATGCTCTGGCCTCTCAAATGCGCGCGCTCTCTTTTTCAAATGCCACTCCTGAGCAAATCGCGGACATTTCAGCCGGGCTTTGTTCCGACGTTATTGCCATGGTGGAAAATATGCCTGAAGGCAAGCGAGATCGAATGTATTCGGTATTGGGCGCGGAAGCAGCGCGTGGAATGGGGGCGAATGTAATTTCGCTGCGCTCGCCCGGATTTGGTGACAACGCAGACAATTCCAGACGTGAAGCAGCAGCCAAGAAACTGCAAGACGCCTATGTTCGCATCACGGAGAAAGTGACGCCCAGTTTGCTTCGAGAAATCGACAATTTCGAGAAGGGCGTCAACAGTGGTGATAAGTGCGAGGCTTTGACGGCAATGTTTGAAATAAAACTTGCACAAGGCAAAGTGGGTGAAGCAAATGCTTTAGCCGGCAAGCATCTCGGCGCATTGCTGGGCTCCGGCAAACTCGAGCAAGTCAATTCTTTGTTGAGGGAAATCGGCAGCTATTTCGGCGCTGATGATAGAGCTTCGCATGGTGAATTTCTCCTCAATGCAAAAGCCGTCATGGATAAACATTTGGCATCTGTGCCTCAAGAACAGAAGCAAGATGTCTTGGCACGTGTCGCTCCCGTACTTTCGGAAAGGATGCGAATGGAAGCAGGCCTGGTCGGTTCGCATGATGCAGCCGCCTCTCAGAAGCTGCAAGCGAATGCAAGAGAAATTGCGCTTGCCGCAAAAGAGGCATTGCAAGCGCGTCTGTCCAAGTCTGTCGCCGCCAAGGATGATGCAGCAATTGTCGATGCATACGGCAGCCTGACCTCGGCTCTAGTAACCATGGAAGACTGGCCGGAGTTGCAAAAGAGAACCGAAGCTTTTGTCAAGGCTATGAATGAGAATGGAAAAGCCGAGCATGCAACGTTTACCGTGCAAAATGTCTTGATGAATGCTCTGCGCAGCGACAGCAAATCCAACGTCGGCCCAACGGCATTGGCGGCTTTGCAAATGATCGAAACGCAAGTTGCGAAGCTGGAAAACGCAGACGAGCGCAATCGTCAATTCCGGGCATTATCTGGAGCTTATGAACACTTCTCCAGTTATGTAGGTGACCGGGAAGTCGCAAAGAAAATGAAAGAGCGATCGGAAAACTTGAAAAAGCTTGAGCTTGCCGGCTCAAGATAGGGCAAGCAAAAGCAATCTACAGTCCGCTAGCGAACCTCTGCCCGCCCTATGTAGGGGCTTCTGGCGCTATTGAGCTGCTCATAGGCATACCAGCCGGCCAGAGTTGTAACTACCATTCCCATGCCCACGAAACTTCCGGCGGCTTTGTCGATGCCACCGCCGCGACCAACCGCTCCGCGAAGCGCTTCGCGGGCCTCTTTATGTCCGCGTTCTGCCATTTCGAGAACTTGCAGTGCGCGTTGTTTTTGTTCCGGTGTGTATTTGTTTTCCTTATCTTCCAGAATCTTTGATTTGAGTCTGGCAATGTCTTCTTTCGGCATTTCCGTCCCGGCTCTGATTTCGCCTTCGGTGGGCTTAGAGTCAGTTACTTCATATCCACCTGCTTGTGTAGAGCGTATTTCAGTGCTGCCCCCGGCGGCTACAATCGGACCGGCGCCGCTCGGCAGTGTAGAGCCGCCGGCTCCACCGCCTTTTCGCAGCGGAGTAACATTGGCATCAGCGGCAACAGTGGCAGTTTCTGCCCCGGCCGGGATGATTGCTTTCGACTCATTTGCGAAATTAGAGGCTAGCGCTTTGATTATAGAAACGCGCGCATCGATGCTGCTGGCGATAGACTCGAGCGCGATTTTCGCCGCTTGTGCCTCTGTGGCCGGAATCGTGGTTGATTTGGCTCTTTCTTCCAGACCGTCTCTCAGGGCTTTCAGCCAACCTTCCGTGCTATAGCGTTTGCCATCTTGGGTTGCCTTGAGATAGAGCTTGCCTTCAACGATGTCTATTCCGCTTATTGTCAGAGGCTTGTCTTTGAAGTTAAGTGTGATCGGTTCAGAGAATTTAACCGCTCCGCCCTCTGCCGCAGTCTTTTGAGCCAAATGATTCTGCGCTTCGGCAATCGTGAAATCAATTGCCTTGGAAGCCGCCAACTGGTGCGGTGCCAGCCCGACTCGGACTTCGCCGGAGCTTGCCACTGTGTACTTCTCGCGCTCTTCGAGAGTCTTGGCTAATTTCGGCTTCTTCTGCGAATTGAAAAGAAATCGATTGCTCAGTTCTTCAGTGGCTGTTGCAGCTGATGCACCATTGTTGATTCTGTATGCTGCCACTATTGCCGGACCTCTGTCTGTTCCGTTGAAGTCTTGAACAAAGACTCTTCCTCTTTGTCCTTTTACCCTCTCGATTTCGGCCAGGATCCCGTTTATCTGCTCGTGAGTAATCAGGTTGGGGTCGTTGATGGGTATGTGTTTGTATTCGACTCTATTGAGTTCGCACCATTGTTTTTGTGCCTCATTAGGCTTGAGGCCCAAATCGATTATCGATGTCACGCCCATCTCTTTTAGCGACTCCAGCGAATCAATCAGCGGCAGCTTCTTGCTGTCGCTTGGCTTGGAGCCGACGAGCAATTCAGCGCTTACTTCAGTAAACCTGTCGATCCCTGGTACAGACGTGATTTCTTTGAGTGGATGCTCGACACTGAAAAGCTTCTCCTTTATGACTTGGTCGATTGATTTGTTGAAGCCTGCTGCGTCTACTTGCGGATATTGGGAAGCGAGCTGCTGGGCTCGGTGTGTGAGAAGTTGGCGCATGATTTCAACTTTTGCTTTCTGGAAATGAGATGGTTCCGCCAGGCTGGGAGCGAGCACGACCGAAAGGGTTTTTTCTTCAGTCATGCGTGCTCCTGGAGGATTGCCGAATTCTACGTCCAGCCTTATGCCTTCCAAGCCAAGGTTGGCATTTGTTTTCTGGTGTTGTTCAAGGAAGTTCTGCAGCCCTTCTTTAAGCATCGCCCGCATTTCTTCAGGTTTGTTGACTTCGCTTGGTTTGAAGGCGTTTTCCATGCTTTCGGAATACTCCTCGGCGGCTCTCGAATGTACTGATTTAAGCAGTTTTGAAACCGCCTCCCGTTGAGCTCTGGGGTCGTTGATGTCTTTGAAATCAGTTTGTGCATTCTCCAGCTCGAGCTGACCCTTGGACTCTATATGCGCCTTTGGAACACCCAGATAATTTGCCAGGTCGCTGAGCAATCTTGCAGTGGTGTTTGAGCGAATGTGAGACATGAAAAGTGAGGAAACGACTTTGGCGCCGGTGGACTTTTCGCCTGGCTTGTAGGACTCAGCATTCCAGTCCGGTGCGCCGAGTATTCTTTCCGCCTGCTTGACGGTGAATTCTCCGCTGCTTTCGGGGAGACCTTCGGTGATTTCCGGATGCCTGGCGAGAATACGCGAAATCTTGGAACGTTCCGGGGAGCCTGCTGCTTTCGCGTATGCATCCTGGTATTCTGCCTGAGCGATTATCTCTACGCCTGCCAGGTTTCCAGCATCGGTCGCAACCTTGACACCCTCTGCATAACCAAACAAGTTGGCGATTGCAACTTTTGCTCCATTTGCTTTCAGCTCTTGCATCCTGGGAATGTTCTTCAGTGCTTCCGTGCCGCTGTAAATGCCATCGTTGAGCTGAACGAAGCATAGTCCCGCTCCTTTCATGGCTTTCGCTTGCTCGAAAGTAATGAATCGGCTGTCGAATTCTTTTCCTTCCATGTTATTGGCGAGCCGATACAGGTCAATGGAGAGGTGATTGCTGTTGACCTTTTCATCGACGATAAAGAAAGTGTTCTCTTGCGTGGCGCCTATCTTTTTGGCAAGCGAGTCCTGCAAGCCGTGAGCTTGTTTGATCAGGTCGTCGTATCTGCCCACGTCGAGCGAGGCGAGTGCCACCATTGCATGGAGTTGAACCGGTCCACCCAAGTTGCCTTGCTTTTGGGCGAAGAAGAGCAGCGAACCTGCTTCGACACGGGCCCGATTTTCATTGTTTTTTTGTTGTGCGAGATTTTTCAGGAGCTTGAATTCGTTTTCGGTGGTGGCGCCTGTCGGAATGCTTTTCGTATCACCTTTCGGTTCTGCTACGCGGCCTGTTCTTTTTGCTTCTTCGAGCATTTGATCTAGTTGCTTCTTCGCCTGAGAATTAGTTCCTGTCGCTTCCGCAACAGCCAAATGCTTGTAATTCAAACCTTTTTGAAACGCTTCCAACTCATGTGCGATGCGCAAATTCGATGCTGCCTTTACACTTTCACGCATATTTTCAGGCACGGACGATAAAGGTTCTATCAGCACACCTTTGCCTGTCGGAAGCGGCTGTCCCGGTTTCAATACTTCCAGCTCGACTTGCAAATGTGTGTGCTTCTTGAGCTGGTATGCTAAAGCCTTTGTTTGCGTAGAGTCGCTGAAACAGTAGAGCTTGACGGTTTCAACCTGGCGTCCTCGCGACTCGCCGGTAGCCTTCACTACCACCAGATTCTCATTTCTCAATTTCTGAGCAAAGTCATTGAGCTGATTTACGAATCCGGCTTCGGTTAGATGCGGGGCGCGTTCTGCCAATAATTCCAGGGCAAGAGCTCGGTCCGCAATGCTTCTGTCGGCGAGCAGCTTGTCTATCGTCTCTTTATTCAGCTCCTCGCCGACTATTTTGTTCGTGATATCGCCGATGATTTCTGCTGTAGGTTTTGTATCGGTCAATCCCGGCTCGGACTTGAGCATTTTTCTCAATTCACCGGTCAGCCAGCGTACTTCGTCGATAGATGCTTTACGAATTATCTCCGGTGTTATGTGGCGAAGGACGTCTCGGTGGAGGGCGTCTCTAGTGCCAGCGCGCCCCGGATTTCCTGATTCGCGGACAATATCGATGAGCAGTTTTGCTTGTTTTTCTTTGGACAACTTTTCCATTTGCTCTACGGTGATCGAGCTGGTGAGCTGCTTGAGCTGTTCGTTGGAAAGTCTCTCGAGGTCGCCCGCCTGCAAATTTTTCAAAATCTCGAAAGTGGCCGGACGTCTTTCTGAGTTAATGGATGGAAGTCCGCCGGCGGCGCTGAGCCATGAGCTGATGAATTCCTGGCGGTTTGCTTCGATGCCTTTCTTGAAGCGAGTTTCGAATTGGGAAACCAATTCTCTGGTCAACTCCTCTTGCCGGGCGACTGCTAGTGTCGGAAGGTGTTGCTTGGCGGAATTCGCCAACTCGATGAATCTTTCGTTTGACAGCGTCTTCAGTTTTTCCGTAGGTGTATTTTGTAAAACCTGCCATGCCAACTCAGGCTCCGCTGTGAGCATTTCAACCAGTGCGTTGCGGCCGTTTTCAGCCAGAATGCTTTCTTCTAGTCTTAGCCAGCCGTCTCGTTGGCTCCTCAATTTTTCTATGGACGTGTCTCGAAATGGCAGCGATTTGATTTCTTTGTCGATTTCCGCTGCACGTTTCTTTGCATATTCGGACAGCTCTAAAGCCACGTCTTCAATGTTATTCGGCGTTTTGAGCTTGATGTCGTGGAATGGTATGTCGGTTGGTCCGGCGGCCAGTTCGAGAAATTTTGCATGGCGGGCTGTGTTGCGATAGAGATCTTCCAAATTAGACCCGGGAAAACGCCTGGACAGAGCCAGAACTTTATCTTTGGCGGACAAGCAGGATCTCGCGTCCAGGTCTCCGGTTGCGTTCTGCATGATGCATGCTGCGCCGAGAGCGTCTTGGAAATTTGTTTGAAGCAGATGAGATGAGACCAGTTCTCTGGTTCTCTCGATTATTTTCGAAGTTATCTCTACTGCTGGATTTTCCTTTTGAAAACGATCGACGGTGAGTGACTCGGAGACGCTCAGACTTAGGCGCTCTCGCAGTTCTCTGGTATTGGCAAGCTCCTTTTGGACTCGATTTACGTTGTCCGGCGCGTCCGGATCCAAACCTTGAGAAATGAGCAAGAATGCTGCTTCCATTCTGTCGACTGGTTTTACATTCTCCGGGACATTTACTTCTTTGTACTCGTGTTGCAGCGACATGTAGTCGCTGGTTTCATTTAGCTTTGCGATTTCAATGCCTCTCGCTTTGGCATCCTGCAGTACGCGTGTATAGCGACGGATTTCGTCTTCTGCAAAGTGTGTCGCCTGTAAGTCCTGAATTGCGTGACGATCCACGATGCCCTTGATGAAACCTTCTTCGATAGCTTTGCGGCTGCCTTTGGGAAGGTTCATGATTTCGATCATCTCTTGCTGGGTTTTGATCGAGCCGCGGTCAAGCGCGTCGAAATAGCCTTTGAGAGTTGTCTCAGTCGGCTCGGTTTTGAAGATGTGAGTCAAACACTCAGATGAAAGCGGATTTTTATCATAGTTCGGATCTAGCATGCGATTGCGCATAACGTCTCGCAGTCTGGGCTCGGCAGCCATCATTTCATTGATATTTTCAGAGCTGATTCGATTGGCTTTCTTTTCCACCAGAAGTTTGGCCATCAAATCCATGTAAATGCCGTCTCCGGCCATGAGCTTTACGCTTTGGGCGCTAAGTTCTGATTCGCGCATCAATGCCGCCATCGAAGCGCGATATCCTTCGGTTTTTTTGACAAACCTGTCCAAGAGATTCGCAGTCATCACATCCGCACTGATGGCTTTGCGAATTGCTTCCAGTCCGCCGTTCGGATAATCTTGCGAAGCTAGCGCTTTGAATGCATCTGCGGAAATTGCTTTGTCTCGGGGTAATTCGTTGCTGCTTTGATCTTTCAAAATTCCGACCAGGGCTTCGCGTTCGGATTTTTCATGTTTCTCAATTGCCAGAATGTCCTTAGCATCCAGTCTTAGCCTCAGTGAAGCGTTGCGATATGCTTCGACATCTTGGACGCTGAGTGTCTTGTCTGTTGCCAATTTTACAAATGCTTCTGTTTGATGAACATCCGCATGTGCGCTCGAGAAAAGCGAGATCAACCCATTTCTGACCGGCGCTTCCAATTTGAGCAGATCTCTTGCTGTTTTCGGATCGACGACTCCATTGGCAATAAAGCTGGAGAGCGAGCCGATACGCGAAGTTTCAAGATCATGAGAGAGCATCTCATTGGCGATATCGACAGGCAAAGCCCTCTTTTCCAGGGCGTCGCGGAGCTTTATGGTGTCAGGTTCCGTGAGGTTCAAGATTTGAGTCGCTGCTTTGGGATCTGTTTTGTCACCCAAAGAGTGTTGCAAGTGCAC
Organism: Candidatus Obscuribacterales bacterium; assembly: GCA_019745505.1. Classification (GTDB taxonomy): domain Bacteria; phylum Cyanobacteriota; class Vampirovibrionia; order Obscuribacterales; family Obscuribacteraceae; genus QKMZ01. Next base: position 16,443 of record JAIETE010000223.1, read on the forward strand.
CAGGATTGATGCGCGAACGTCAAAGTCTTTACCCTTCATTGCTAAAGCTTTCACCTGTTCGGCGGCGCTTAGTCCCTCGAATGCCTTAATGAGCTTGGGTGTATCGGCTCTCAGGTCGAGGATTCTTTTGATGTTCTCGCTGTTAATGTTCTCGGGCTTCAACGCGTTGAACATCTCGCACGTTCCTTCGCGTTTTACCAGATCGCTAATGGTGTCAGCGTCGCACTTCAGCATTGCCGACACTCGCTCGGGCGACAACAACTGCCTTTCCTTTGCCAGTATGTTGATGACGTCTTCGCGCGTATATTCGTCTAGCTTGATGAGTTTGCCCAGATCCGTATGATTGATGCGTTTTGCGGCGACAAGCTCTTTGTATTTTTCGATCTCGGACGGCTTGATTCCAGCCTTTGCCATGTACTGAGAGGCTGCCTGTGCTGTTTCGAATCCGCCCAGTCCTTTTACTGCCAGAACGGCCGATGCCGCCTTAAAATCCGGCAGCTTGAGATTCTCTTTGATGTTGACGATTTCGAGTGCGGCACGGGAAGGGAGTTTAGGGATGCCGAGATCCTTGCGGACTTCGGCCAATTTTGCCGCTTCCAGCTTTGCCGAGTCAATTTCGCCGGCGGACTGTCCATCGCTTTTCCTGGACAGAAGGATTTCTGTCGTATCTCCAATCAAGAGCTCGTTATTTTGCGTGTTGCCGAGCCTTTCGGCGACACGCTTTTTCACCGTTTCGTGCGCCGGATTGGCCGATTCAGGTTCGGAAAAGATAGATTGGCTAAGATCAAGAGTGGCCAGCGTCGTTCCCGCTTGAACTTCGAGCGTTGAGTTGGAAGCGTTCTTGCCGGTTGTTTCTGTTCTGGTCTTTGTGACTTCCTCTTCGGCCGCATCGAGAAAGTCGGAACTATCATCTGCCTTTTCGCGCGGAGGTTTAATCTCTTTTGCTTTTTCTGGAATCGCGGGATCTGGCATGTATATAAACTTGAGAAACTGAAATTAGAGACTTTGAAAGTCTTTTGTCTTTGTTTATATGCCCTGATTTGTCTGCCGCCGTATGATCGTAACGGCTACAGATACAGGCGCGGCAATCCCGGGGGTTACAGGTTCTCGCGTTAGAGGTGATTGGAAAAAATTGAACACTTCCTGGCTGGATAGAAGTGTTCTGCAAACATCGTAGGGTGGGTTTGTTGCATTTTCATTACAGTCAGACGAACGGCTCGAAGTAATTTCCGAGCCGCTCTCTGTTTGTGTTTTAACTCGTTGTCTTCTATTGCTTGGAGTATCCCAGGGCTTGAGCGATGCCGAGATCGCGCATGGCCAGGTCGTATTTGCCCAGCAATCTGTATGCCGAGCCTCTGTCGTGATATACCGAGGCAAAGCGCGGGTCGATATTTATCGATTTCGTATAGCAGGTGACTGCTTGCGTGTACTTCGACAGGTACATGTAGACGGAGCCGAGATTTCTCCAGGCGTCCTTATCTCTGGGAGACATTGCTGTCGCTTTCAGCAGATCGGCTTGCGCTTGCGGATATTTTTCGAGAGCCGCATAGCAGGCACCTCTGTTTACGTATGCTGCAGCGTACTTCGGATCCAGAGCCAGTGCTTTGGTGGCGTCAGCGATACCATAATCGTACTGTTCGCGGAACATATACAAGCAGGCGCGGGCAGAATAGAGCGGCGCGTATTTCGGATTGATGCTCAGTCCTCTTACGCAGTCCTGATAAGCTTCATTTTCGCGTTTGAGAGCGATCAGGATTTTCACTCTGAATGCATACGGAGACGGTGATTTAGGTTGCAACTCGACCATCGTATTGGCATCGCGCAGTGCATCGTTGTAACGTGTCAAAAGGAAATAAAGATCGCCTCTAAGCCTGTAGGCTTCAATATTTTTAGGATTTTCTCTGATGCATTTGGTGAGCACGTCGAGGCATTTGTCCCACTGGCGTCTATCGGCGTAAATCTGCGCCAGAGGCAAATAGGAGTCGAGAAATTTAGGCGAAAGCTCTATTGCTTTTGTAAGATCATTGAGCGCCTTGTCGTTTTTCTGATTGAGCGTCAGTTGTCCGCGAACGAAGTAGGCTAGTCCCGATTCGGGATCGTTAGCGACAGCTGTCTGCGCGTCTTTCAGTGCTTGCGGCAGCTGTTTCATTTCGGCAAAAGTAATGGACCTCACGCAGTAGGCAAGGCTTTGCTTGGGATCCAAGGTAGTGCTCCGCCCTGCATTGACGATGGCTTGGCTGAAATTTTTGGTGCGATTTTCCAGCTGCGCCTGGCGAGCATATGCAGAGGCTAGATTGGGATTCAGTTTCAATGCCAGAGCAATGTCCGCTTTGGCCTTGTCCCATTTGGACAAGAATAGGTAGCAGCCGGCGCGCTCTGAGAGCAAATCAGCCCGATTCGGCTTCGCTTTAAGAGCCAGATTGAGTTGCGCCAGCGCCCCTTGATGGTCGCCTCTGCTCATCAGTTGTGCAGCCAATTCGGCAGCTGTTTGAGAAGGATTTTCATCGGCTGCCTGCAAAGTTGTTGCGGTGGCATTGGAAGCTTGTATTTGTTTCTCGTCGGCCAGAGCCTTTTCCAATTCACCGGATTCTCTGTAGGCGCGGGCGCGGCCTATGAGGGCGTCACGGTTATCGGGGGCCTTTTCCAGACAGGTTGTGAAAGTTTCAATTGCAGAGTAATAGAGTT
>JAIETE010000165.1 GCA_019745505.1 Candidatus Obscuribacterales bacterium
GCACGTTAAACGCACTTCTGGAAACTGACGTTTCATGCCGCATTACGGTAATACGCAAAGATCTCGGACCGATTGCGGCGCTGCATGGAATTCAATACAGCTTGGCTGTAGCCAAGGCGTTTCAAAACCAAATCAACCTTCATGACCTTGTGCCTACAGATGCGAAATCAAGCCCCGAAGGCGGCATCATCTCAAACGTGTCATTTCTGCTGCACACCTCGGAAGACGTTTGGAAAAGTGAAGTATTGCCCAGACTGAAAGCTGGAAAGTGCCTCGTCTAGCCGATTCCCAACTTATCCATCGCTTTCTTCAGGATTTCGCTTGCTTTATCGCCAATCGAATTATCGAGGAAATATCTTTGTTTATAAGCTTCCAATTTTCCCTGCACTTCGCCTGGATTTCTGAGGATGCCGGGCACTGATATATCTCGACGAACCAGAGCACCGAAAACGGACGGTTTCAATTCCGCCGCTATCGCACCCTCTCTCAACATCTCCAAGTTGGGCGCGACTTGCGAACTCATGCCTACACTGGTCACATGCTTAGCTGACAACTCTTTCACGACCTGCGCTCCGGTAACGTTGCCGGCAAGCTCACCGTCGACAAATGCTGCTTTATAGCGCTCCAAATGCACCGGTATTTGTTTTCCACCAGGAGCCATTACCATGCCCGACTTCAGAGCGGCTACATCTTCAGCTCCCGTGATCAAGGTGACCTTATTACCCTGCTGCTCGAGGGTCTCCTTAAAAGCCGGACCAAAAAAAGGACTGTCCTCGACTACCAATACCTTGTTTTTCAAGCCGGGAATAAGCTCGGCCAATTTGCCGCGACTGGCGACAGCGGCGCCGACGACCAGCGCGGTTCCGCCCACCACCAGAGCAGTTTTGCCTGGGTTTTCGTAAACAGCCTGCCACAGCGAGTGAGAGGCATCTGTATGGGAGGCAGAATGATTATCTGTGTTATCGGCAACTGCGTCAGCCACCATCCTGCCGGATAGAGAACCGTCTAAGGCATTGCTCGCCTGGTTTTCACCAGCCATAAAAACTCCAATATGTTCCAGAGGGGAATGTCACCCCATAGTAGAGACGGCTCTAATTTAAGACACTGGGGAGACTACGATGAAAGGGTTAAAATTCCTCGAAACCACGACAGGTTAATGAAAGTGAGCGATTGGTAACGGTGCTGCCAAAACTGTTCTTCGCCTGATGACACGCAGGAAATGTAAACAGACGGCCGAAAACGCTTGCCCGCCGGAACGCGCCTATATGCGTGTGCTATACTCAGATTCCGGTGTGCAGGCTGGCAAGTGATACCTCATTAGCGAGCCCCGATACGCCGGAATGTCCGTCGGGTTTAGACTGGCGGTCATGGGATCGTAGCTCAGTTGGTTAGAGCGCCTGCCTGTCACGTAGGAGGTCGCGGGTTCGAGTCCCGTCGGTCCCGTATTTTTAAAACGGTTTATACCGGACAGATCAATAGATCCTATCGGCGTCCCAGTATCTACCGTACCTGACACATAAAGCCGCTCACATGAAGGCAAGTAGCTTATTCAAGAAGCTCAACCAGGTGGGTGGTGTTCTTGCTTGTTCATTTTTTCTAGCTGTTCTTCTGGGCACTGTTTGCATTGTATTCAACTCTCAAGAAGCAATGGTCCTTGGCGATCCTCGCGACATCGTAGGTCGCTGGGCGCCGGACGAACGTTGGGCTAAATGGCAGGAAGACTTCGACCGTGGATACAGCGCTTACAAACGCAGAGACTACATACTCGCTCAAAAGATCTATCTGAAGACGCTGGAGAAGGCGAAGAGCTTTGGAGACAATCCGTCTAAGTGCGTTGAAGTTCTGGCGAAACTCATTTGCGCAATAATCGACCAGGGCGACCCTAAGAAAGCTGAACCTTACTTCCAGGAAGTAATGGCTCTATCCATCCGCTTGAACAAAAAGAACTCGCTGGACGAGCTGGCAGCTATCTGTATGGAAGACCTTGCCGCTGCTTATGAAGAACATAGCGGCGTCACCAAAGGTGAATTGCCAAAAACCCTTAATGGTCAAAAGGATGCACGATATGCCTTGCAGCATGCAATCGACATTCATTCAAAAGTATTCGGTGACACTCACCCCAAACTGATCATCGTGCGGAGCCAATACGCCAACGTTTGCATTGCCCAAAAGGATTGGAATGCGGCCCGCGAGCAGCTCGAAAAGGTACACTCCGACGTCAATAAATTGAGAGGCAAAGCCTGGGTTCACAATTCTCGCTGGTTGATTTATCTCGGTTGTGTTTATGAAAAGCTGGGACGTAAAGCCGATGCTTCCAAAGTCTTCGCTGAGCTTAAACAGCACTATGACGCAGCCGGCTTGTCCGGTGAAATTGAGAAGTATCGCGGTAGTTTCTGCTGCATGTGCGGGGACTACGACACGGCTGAAATCTGGTATCGCAAGCAATTGGCGGACGCTCTGCGTGAGAAGAGCAAATATAAGGAAGCTTACGCGATTCGTAATCTTGGCTATACCGCTGAAGGAAAAGGCAGGTTTGCAGAGGCGGAGAAATACTTTCGCAAAGCCTACGAAATGGCGAAAGTTTATGTAAAACCGGACGGAACGCACAAATTCTTCGAACTTGCCGGTGAAGTCGAGCGTTCGATGCGGAATCAGAAAAAGAACAAGGAAGCAGACGAATTCCATGCGAAGGAATCATCATTCCTGCAATATGCAAATCCACGCTTCAAGTCGACAACGCGCTTGTATCAAGAAGAATTCGAAGTGCTGAAAGACATCGACTCAATTTCAAACAAGAGCCGAAAGGAACTGCGTAAAAAGTAGACTCTAAGCGGCGCACCGAACCAATTTTCGGTCTTTTCTGTATCACCACTCTCTTGGGGAACCGCCAGAGAGAGCCAAACATCACATGCTCTGCAGTGATACTGGTGGTGGTACTAGCGTGCTTGAACCGGCATGAGCAGGTAGCGGTACTTATCGTCAGCGCCGGTCTTGATGATGATCGGCTTGAGCGGACCGGTCATCTCCATGCGGATAGGAGCGCCGGAGAGACGTTGCAGCACGTCGATCAAATAGCGAACGTTGACGGCGATATCGAGCACTTGTCCTTCAAATTGGACTTGTGTTTCGTCCTGCGCTTGACCTACATCCGGGGTATTAGCTGAAATTTGCAGTGTGTCTGCTTCGAAGTGCAATTTGACCAGGTGTGTGCGATCGTCGGACATGACGGCAACACGCTCGATCGAGGAAACGAAATCATCAGCGTTGAGTTCTCCGAGATATTTATACTCGGTGGGGAAAAGTTCTTGGTAGCGCGGGTACTCTCCACCAATCAAACGTGAGGATAGATAGTGTGTTTCCGTCTCGAACACAATCTGTCCACTCACCATGGCGATACGCACTTCCTTGAGCGAGGCGCCTTCTTTGGCTGCCTTATCTCCTTCCTGAGCATCGAGCAATTTCACCAACTCGGTGCATGCACGCGCCGGCACAATTGCCTTCAAGTACATTGGTTTGTCGAGTGTTGCCGTTGCAGATTTTTTGTCCTCTTCGGTCTCCTTGTCGCCTTCAACGCGGCGTGAGGAGCGAGCACTGACGCTCAATTCTTCTTTGCGATGTGCGAGTCTGCTGCCGTCTGTCGCGGTGCACTCAAAAATACCTTCATTGATAACCAGATACACCCCACCCAGAACGCTGGATGCATCGTAGTTGGCAGCAGCAAAGCTGGTCTGCTGAATGGAACGGCGAAGGACATCGGACGGCATCAAAACACCGTCTACGTTGCCGCTGTCTACGAGCTTCGGAAAATCATCGGAGGGCAAGCCGGTCAAATTGAATTTGGAACGCTCGCATGTGACTGTTGTTTCGAGGGTTTCAGGATTGACCTTGAAGCGCACGGTCTTATTGGGCAATTTGCTCACAACTTCCAGAAGCTTCTTGCCGGGAAGGGTTACTGAGCCCTTCTCTTCGATCATTCCAGGTACTTTGGTCTCGATAGTGATATCAAGATCCGTGCCCTGGAATCTAATTGTGCTGTTTTCTTTTGTTTCTATAAGAACATTGCTGAGAATAGGTTGTACAACGCGTGTAGCGACTGCGCTTGTGACATCTCGCAGTGCTTTAACGAGCACGTCCTTTTGGACATCGAACTGCATATATACAACCTCGCACGAATATGTGAACCAGGAATCTAAAGAGTAACTTCCTGACAGGCCCCAGATCAAGTGTTTTTCGGAGCGTTATTGGGGCTGCATGCCAGTTTTGTGGCGTTTGCGGTTTTCTGAATTCGCTTTGATTTTTGCCTGAAAACGGTTCTTGATCCTGATCGATATCGAATTGCATCGATCTCCGTATCGAATCAATTCTTGATCGAGATGTCTGTAACCCAGAATCCAAGCCAGTTCTGATGCCGGATCGTTTTGCATATCTTGCATGCTATCTGATCGGATCCCGCTCTCTGACGGTCCTTTGCTATTGGCTGTTACTTCCGGTTTTATAAAATTACTAAATAAGAAGTAGTAGGGCCGGGCGATTTCTGTAGATAACGCTTGAAACGCAAACGGGCAAAACATTTCGCATGTCAAAAACCTGTAGACGGGGTGTGTAAAACACGATCGATCAAAAACCTGCCGTGTAGCGTATTACACAGTTCGCCTACAAGAAACCGACAGATTTTCTACAAGTTTTCTACAGGCACTCAAACGCCCAACTTGTGACGGATTTTGCGGATCGCTTCAGAAAGATCGTGGTCGGATTCAATCTCCTCGCGGATCTTCTTGATCGCATATATGGCAGATGTGTGTTTGCGGTTGCCAAATGCAGTTCCTATGCGGGGAAAGCTCATTTGACACAACTCATGTGCGAGGTACATTGCTATATGCCTTGGCAATGCGAGGTCAGCAGATCGTTTCTGGGAGCGGATTTCCGAAGGTTCGATTCGGTACATCTCCGCTACTGTATCTAGTATTAGTTCCAGAGTGATCTGCGGTTTTGGCTTTGTGGCTGCTTCTGGCTTCAACAAGGCAATCAAGTCGCGCGGATTCAAATCTTCTCCGGTCAAACTTGCATAGGCGTGAACCCGTATGAGTGCGCCTTCGAGCTCGCGAATATTATTTGTATACATAGAAGCGATCAGCTCAATAAGTTCGTCTTTCACCGACAACCTATCTAATTCGCACTTCTTGCGAAGGATCGCCATTCGGGTTTCCAAATCCGGCGCCTGGACATCGGTAATCAGACCCCATGCAAAGCGGCTCTTGAGCCGTTCTTCGAGGGTTGCAATGGCGTTGGGCGGTCGATCGGACGAGAGAACAATCTGACGATTGGCGTCTCTCAGAGCGTTGAAGGTGTGGAAAAACTCTTCCTGTGTGGATTCTTTGCCGGCAATAAATTGAATATCGTCGATGAGAAGAACATCTACCTGGCGGTAGCGCTTTCTGAAATCGACCATACGATCGTCGCGGATTGAGTTGATAAGCTCGTTAGTGAAACGTTCGCAGGTGATGTATTTGACATTTGTATTCGGCGAATTACGCAGAACCTCATGGCCGATAGCCTGCATCAAGTGAGTTTTGCCCAGACCGACGCCGCCGTACACGAAGAGAGGATTGTAAGCCTGTCCAGGCTTTTGAGCGACAGCAAGAGCTGCTGAATGGCAAAATCGGTTATTGGAGCCGACAACGAAAGTTTCGAAGGTGTATTTCTCATTGAGATTCGACTTCGATGCGAGAGATTGATTGATGGGTTGAACAGAAAAGGCTTGATTACGGGATGCTGCCTGGGAATTTGCACCGGTTGGCAAGCCCGATAAGGAAACCGTGTCGCCGGTAGCATTCATCAGAGCATTAGAAAGGTCCAGAGCTTCTTGGGCTTCGCCTTGCGGAATGACCGTGATATTGGCGATGGAAGGCTCGTAGCGTCCGGAAGCTACGCTGGGATCGACCACGACATTGACTTTGATTTTTGCGTGTGTGGCCTGCTCGAACGCAGATTCAAGCAACTTCTGATGGTTATTGCTCATCATGTTGCGGCCGAATTCATTGGCCAGAGCGATAGTAGCCTGATCGCCTTCGACGGACTGGCAGACAGCATTGGCAAAGAACATATTGAAGGTAGCTTCCTTCACCTGTGGCTTGATTATGTCCAATACATCTGCCCAAATCTCAGCGGTCGACTTCATGAGGCGAACATCTTCCCGCTCTTTGGTCATCATGTAATTGCTCCGCGCACTCGGTTGGTAAAGCTGCCGTCTTTACAAAAGTCGGCCAAATTTGAAAAAAGAGACAGATGCTCGATAAAGATTCCCTAATTCAGTTGTGCGCCTGCTGAAGCAGATACAGCAGCAGTGGCGACCGCTGAAAATTAGCTACCTGTCTCGGTTTCAACGTAATTTGTGAATACGAATGATTACGTGTGCAGGCAGACTAAAAAATATAGCCGGAGATTTGGTTTACCGATCTCGGCTATTTCGTGAATTTTTTTACTCAGTCCGGACTGGGGACGAGCTAAAAACATATGCAGGAGATGATAGCATAGACAGCTATTCGTTTTAGCTATGTATGCTAGCCAAGAATTTTTTCAAGTTTTGCCAAGCAAAAACTTGAAAGTAGTTGGTCCCCAGGAGTTACACCAATGAAGAGAACATTGCGCGGATCTTTTATCAAGGTTAAAAGAGGAAGCGGCTTTTTGAAGAGAATGTCCACTAAGAACGGACAGAAAGTAATCAAGGCACGTCGGGCTAAAGGTCGTTACAGACTCTCCGTTTAGGATGGGTTGTCGCTCTTGCTTCCCGCTAATGAAAGGCTGCGAAAATCCAGCGTTTTTCAGAGAGCCTATACGGGACGGAAGAACGTAAACACGCGCCTTGTAACCTTGTACGTTGTCCCTCGCGCAAAGAGCGAGAGGAAAGCACCAGGAGCGAATTCATCTAGTTTGTCCTATGCAACAAGAATGCCCTTTGTGGGTTTCGTGGCTGCAAAAAAGGTGCTTAAAAGCGCAGTAGCGCGTAATCGAGTAAAACGACGTGTCAGAGAAGCTTATAGGCTCCTGACACGTTCTTTGCGAGATGGACACTCTGATTCTGCCGGAGCGGCAGTCGAGAAATCGGTCCAGAATACAGCTATATGTACAGAATCAAACTCAGTATCGAAGCCAGAATCGGCTGCAAAACCGAAATACAAGATGGGGCAATGGTATGTGCTCGTTTTCGTGCTGCACGCCGCTGCCCTGGAAGCCAGCTGGGCTGAGATATTGAAAGCCGTGGATGAATGTCTGAACAAAGCAGAACACAAATACGGCGTGATAAGAGGCGGAGAGCCTGGAGGCAAGCCGCGTGAGTAAGGCGAAAAAAATAGTTTTGAGACTTTTAGAAGCGTGGCAATGGACCAGGCGTTTTCGCCGTCCTGCCTGCCGTTTTTATCCTTCCTGCTCCGAGTATGCTCGGCAAGCTATTGAGAAGCATGGATTGGCTAGAGGCTTGTCTCTTGGCGTGGTGCGAATCTGCAAGTGTCATCCTTTCCACGATGGTGGTGTTGATGAAGTGCCGGAGACCGTACAGCCTAGATTTGCAGGCATAAAGGTCTTCGGCGCCAATGCAGCATGTTTTTCTCACGAAGCCGCCAGCACGCCCACGCTCCGAATAAATCGTTATGAAAACAGGTCTAAAACCGGTTTTTGCCGGAAGCAAAGGTAATATTTCCGGACAGGTCAACCCAAGCCGCAGCGCTTGATTTAGAGGTAGCAAATTGGACATCACCTATCAGTTCATGATCCCGATCCTGGAGTATTTCCACAGGATGACGAACAGCTATGGCTGGGCGATTATCTTGTTGACAGTGTTGGTGCGTGTGCTGGTCTGGCCTCTGGTCGTCAAATCGACTCAGTCGATGCAGAAGATGTCTCAGATGCAGCCGATGATGAAGAAGATTCAGGAACGTTATAAAAACGACCCTGAAAAACTCCAGAAAAAGATGATGGAGTTCTATTCCAAGAATAAGATGAACCCGCTTGGCGGCTGCCTGCCAACCCTTGTTCAGTTGCCGGTACTCTTCGCTCTGTTTGCAACCTTCTCCGGCCCGCCCTTTGGTGACAAGGCCGTCGACGTGAAGGTCAACGTTGTTGAAAAGGCGAAGGCTGCCGAAGTCAAAAAGGTAGAAGTTTCCGGCAATAACAGCCCCTATGTGGGACCGGATGGCAAGATCGCCAAAGTTGTAGTTTTTCCGGGCGACGCCGTTGTGGTTGAAGGAGAGAGTCTTGACTTCAATACGAGATCAGTGGAAGGTCAGTTGCCGGCTGATTTCAAGGTAAGTTGGAAACTTGCCAACATTCAAAAGAAGGAAGGAGAAGAGGCACCCGCGACCATTGATGATAATGGTCATGCCATCTTCAACAAGCCGGGCGAATATCACGTTCAGGCGATGGTTCCGGGTATCGCCAAGCATGAGAATTTCGGACCGATCAATGGTCTTGGAAAAGTTGCGTCCGGGATGGACCTGCTGAAACCGGAAAACTTGGATCTGGTCGTCATGATCATCTTGTTCGGTGCCAGTATGTACTTGTCGTCCAAGCTGACGATGAAGCAGCCTGATCCTAATCAAGAGATGGACGAGCAGCAACTAATTCAGCAGCAAACGGCAAAAACGATGCCAATTGCACTTTCGGCAATGTTTTTCTTCATACCACTGCCTTCGGGAGTGTATGTTTATATGATTGTGTCCAACGTCATTCAGACGTTGCAAACATGGCTGGCAATGAAATCGCCCATGCCAGAGTTTATTGATGTGACTGCAGGCGATGACGATTACGTTCCTCCGCCGGCTTCCGATGGTGATTCCTCGAAGGGCAAAAAAAAAGACGTAAGTGATGGCGGAAATAATGGCTCCAGCAAAGAATCCGACAAGGCTTCTAGCAAGAAGAAAACAGACGATGGAGTCAAGAAAATAACGGTGGAAAGCGACACCGGTGAAACGATAAGTTTGTCAACAGGAAAGCGCAAAGTAAAAAAGAAGAAGAAATAGCTCATGAACCAACTAGACGATAACGCCAGATCATATTTGGAAAAAATCCTCGCCATCTTGGACATAGAGGCAACCGTCTCGGCAGAGGACATCGACGAAACAACCACTTGCCTTCGCATCGAGTGCCGTCCGGATGACGCTCGTTTGTTGATAGGACGCAACGGAGCGACGCTGGAAGCGCTGCAGTTTATCGTCAGGCAGATGTGCAAATCGGGACAATCAGACCAAGGTCCGTTCGTTGTAGATGTGCTCGATTACAGACTGCGTCGTCGCCGCAACCTCGAAGATAGTGCCAAGAGAGCAGCTGTAGAGGTGTTGAATGGCGAGCAAGAGAGAGTTGCGCTGCCGCCAATGAGCCCATACGAGCGCCGTATCGTACACAAATACCTGCAAGAGAATTTCGAAGAACTAGCATCCGAATCCGAAGGCGAAGGACAAGACAGACATATCGTCATTACCTATCGCGGCATTCCGGAAGAAGGCAGCAGCGGTGGTAAGAAGAAGAAAGGCTCCAACGGCAAACATCGCGAAGAGTCGGAAGATGATGATTACGCCGCAGAAGAGGAAGCCTACGCGGACGAAGTAGAAGTAGTCGACGAAGGCTAAATCGAATCAAATATCACCGACAGGGGCGCGTATAACGCGCCCTTTGTCTTATCTGTACCGATAAATCAAAGCGGATTCTCTTGGACTGATCTTTTCATTACAGGTTTTTTCAGGTGTTGTGCTTGCAGGTTCTGTACCTGTAGGTTCTGTACTTGCAGGTTCTGTGCTTTTTGTATGATGGAGTTAGGTAGTCTGTCGGTAATTTCAGCTAATAGAAATAAATCAGCCATTGAAACAACGACCTGCATTGAAGACGCGTCTTAGTCCGCATGTAAAGCCGATTTTCATCGGGATTGTCCTTGGTTTGCTTGCCGCGTTGGCATTTGCATGGTTTGAAGCTACAAGGTTCGAGAATTATTCATTCGCTGCACGTTTGCAGTTTGAGCCGCACCTCCTTTCAGAAGGCGAACTATTGCGCCGGAAGGCAGCGCTATTGATTTGTGCGCAATCACTAGTGAACAACGGTCTAGATTTTGCGTGCCGCGGTGCGGCTTTTGCTTATTTCTTTGCGTTCATTGCGCGACAGACATCGAAGAAATTGAATTTAGTAAATGGTGATTTGATCTACTTTTTTTTGGGTCCGAAACCGTTTTCACCGGCCGGTTTTCTATCCTCTAGTTTTCTCGAAATACTGTTACTAATAGTCTTGGGGTTATTTGGAATTATTGAAGTCTTGGCGCTTGTTTCTCGCGCAATCAGCGGATTTGGTGGTCTGCTGCACTTCTAAAAGACATGTTGACTGAAAGTGTCGACGTTTTGAGTAAAGAGTTCCATTTTTTTCTCTGCAAATGGTCAAAATTTGAGCTTGTCCATCAGTACGAAAAATACTCGTTTTTCGTACTGATGGGAGAAGCAGAATTTGCGCGCCTGTTTGCTTCTACGATAATGTCGTCTTTGCGATCATCGTACACAAGAATGAAGAACTGCCATACGGTGGGCGTTTTCAGCCCGGCCTTGAGTACGAAAAACTATGCTTTTTCGTACTCAAGGCGAGTGTCGAATTTTGGAGTGCGCGGGTAGGAGAATTCAAGTTTATCGAAAATGTTTGAACTTTTTGTCTTTCAAGTACGTACTTAGAAATGCAGACACTAAGAGGAGAAATTGCCATGAGAACGACATCTGCATTCGTGAGAAGGTACATAAATCAATTGAAGGAAGGTCAGCTATTCGAAACATTTGATTTATTGGCTTATGGTTCTAGATCTACGGTTGATTTTGTCTTGAAGGAAATGGTGAGAAAAGACCAGATTGTGAGACTTTCACGTGGAACGTATATGAAAGGAGACAGCACCGTTCCGCTTCCACCTCCCGATGAACTGGCAGCATTCAAAGCTAATTCTCTAGGTGCGGCGCTATATTTCCTCGAAGAAGAGAGTGATTTTGAAAAGCCACCGATTGTCACAGAAGCAGAGGGGAAGCGGAAAGAGATAAGGTATAGGGTTGATGGAGCTGGCAGTTCATTTGCGTATGGTGAGTACCGAATCGTGCTCAAACCAATCAGCCAAGCCAAACTGCGCAAGTTGAGGCGGCAGCGTGAAAGTGAGCCTGCGCTCGTGCGCCCTAAGTAGTGAGTCTTAAGTAATGTCGGGCAACCAAAAAAGCCAATTTAAGGCAAGGGAAAGCAAGACAAAGCAAGGAAAGCAAGACAAAGCAAGGGAAAGCTAGACAAAGCAAGGGAAAGCAAGGGAAAGCAAGGGAAAGCTAGACAAAGCTAGAGAATTCAAAAGAAATCGCCACTGCATGCGGTGGCGATTTCTTGCTATAACTTTTCGCTACGTATCTTCGCTGTTTTTTCAACTGTGCTTCTTCACTAAGTTTTGCTCTAATTTGCCTCTCTACGCTACTCTACGTTTCGTATTTAAGTCTCTTCGCACCAGTCCAAACAATTTGCACGGCCCAGAGAATTTTTGAAGAAATCGCGGGCGCCAAGTAGTTCTGCACGCAGTTGATTTCTTCCTTTTTCACCTCTGAAAGGAAGGACCAGCGTGTGTCTTATCAGATGAGTGAAGATGAAGAAGTATGCCGGGAGACGTTTTGCGCCTGACAAATACTGTGAGAAAAACAGGAAGCGGTTACGAGTGTAGTAGTAGTCGCGCCAAAATCGGCGCTTTCCGGTAGTCGATGCATTACCTGTATGGGCGATGATGGCGTCCGGGACGAGGAGACACTTCCAACCTTTGAGCCGCAGACGATGGCAGAGTTCTGTGTCTTCAAAGTACAGAAAGTACGATTCGTCGAACAGACCTACTTCTCTGAGTGCATCGGTTCGCAGAAGCAGATTTGAACCGGACAGCCATTCACAGTCGACGGTTGGACCTTCGGCATCTCGTTTCAAATAGGTTTTTGCCTTGATAAAGTCGATTACGCCCCGTGCCTGGACAGTTTTGGCTAGTCCATCCGCTTCGTTCTCAACAATGCTGGCGCCCAAGGCGGCGGCTTTCGGGTTTTCAGAGTAAACAGCCAAAAGTTTGTCGAGCGTTTGGGCTGGAATCGTTGTGTCGTTGTTGAGCAGCCAGATTATATCTGCCTTTTTTTCCATGCAGAAGCGCATTCCAGCGTTACAGCCGCCTGCAAAGCCTTGATTGGATTCTAATCGCAGTATTTCAATGCCTGGAAACTCTTGAGCTAATTTCTTGCCGTCTTGGTCATCCGAGCCATTGTCTACTAACAAAATATGGAAATTGGGCTTGATGATTTCTTTCAGGGAAGTCAGGCAGCGGCGAGTATAGTCAATGCCCCGCCAGTGCAGGACTAGCGCCCATACGGAGGGCTGTTGCGGCGGATAATTATTCTCAGACCGGGTCACTAAAGCTCACTTTATTTCTATTGGTGGCTCACTTTACTTCTTTTCGGGCTCACGGATAAGAGCGAGGCTTGATAATATTAGAGGGAGTTCCGGCGAGTAAAGAGGTTGGTTTGTGTCTGAATCGGAAGCACACAAAATAGATCCCGCTCCGGCAGCTGACAGTGCTGGCGAAGAGCAGCCCATAAGGCGTCAGGGTCTTACCAATTTCCTTCGTGCTCTCAAGCACGTCAACGAAGCGTCTGTAGCGGAGAACGTTAAGCAGCGTTTTTCTGATTATGTGACCATCGCATTGGTCGTACTCTGCATTCTCAGCCTTGTGATGGCTGTCTGTGTGCCTGTGCCGCCAGGAATTAAGCTTTTGCCGCTGTTGTTCACCGTCGGCGCTGTAATTTTCTACATCATCAACCGCCTGGGCATCATGATCAGCCTGACAGCGCGTCAAGCGCTTATTGTTTGGCAGATTCTGGTTGCCGGATTCTGGCTGGGCGTGACCAGCGCGATGCTTGTTATGCTGGCTTGCTTCTATTTTGTGTCTCAAGGTAACGGCTACTAAGCTGTTTGACAGAGCTTTGAGCATAGTCGAATTATCCGCTGTTCGCATTCGCCTCGTGCTGATTGCCTTCTCAGCGTTCTTCCTGGT
This sequence comes from Candidatus Obscuribacterales bacterium, assembly GCA_019745505.1. Lineage (GTDB taxonomy): Bacteria > Cyanobacteriota > Vampirovibrionia > Obscuribacterales > Obscuribacteraceae > QKMZ01. The sequence continues at coordinate 13,067 of JAIETE010000165.1, forward strand.
GTTGGCGTTTCAGTCGGTGAGCAAGAGTGCCGAGGAAGAGCAGGGCGCAGCGGTAACCAGAGATGCAGCAGCTCGCAAAGCCGGGAATCAGAGTAAGAGTCTAAATCTCACGGCTCTTCGATGGGAGCGAAAAAAGACAGTCGTCTTTGGTATGAATTGGGAGCCTGTCGGCTTCTACCCTTTGAGAGCTGTAGATTCTGCGTCTTATTACGCGCAGACTCTTGTTTATGAAGGTCTGGTCAATTACGGGGCGGATGCAGATATTGTTCCTGGGCTGGCGGAGCGCTATGAGGTGTCTGCTGACGGATTGACGTATAAGTTCTGGTTGCGTCAAAACCTCCATTTCTCAGATGGCGCAAGGATTTCCATAGATGATGTAGTGCAGTCTATTCAGGCAGCATCATCAAAATTTTCTCCCTACAAGGATGATTACCGCGACGTAAAAGAAGTAATTGGTGGTCCTAATACCGTTTTTCTAAAGCTGAATCGTCCTTGCGCGCCACTTTTGTCACGACTCGTGGAGTTGAAGATTTTACCCGCCCTGCTGCTTTCGAGCGCGGACAGGGGAAAGGCGGTTCTGATGCGACACCCTGTTTCATCTGGACCGTTTTGTTTGAAGCGATGGGAATCAGGCTTGGAGCTGGTTTTCGAACCTAACCCATACTACTGGGGCAAACAGCCGGAAGTGAAAAGGCTGATATGGCGAGTTATTCCGGACATGAGCTTGCTGTCGATGGCGCTCAGCCGCGGTGATGTGCAGGTGGCGCAAGTCGACTCCAGAGCCTGGAAATACTATTTGAGTAAGCGTCCGAACGTTGAATTGGATGCATTCGCCGGCTCTCGCACGATTTATCTTGGATTCAATCTAACTCGATCGCCCTACGACGAGGATGCGGTTCGTCAGGCAATTGCTCATTGTGTCGACCGGCAGGACATTCTCAGCCGGCTCTACGGCGATTTTGGAGTGCTTCCAACCAGTGATTCGGCTGAAGGCAAATGGTCTTTCGACCAGAGAGTCAAAACTTATGGCTATGACCCCGACAAAGCGCGCGACATCTTGCAAAAGGCAGGATTCAAATTGGGCAAACAAGGCTATGTGCGTAATCGGGAAGGCAAAGAGCAATTGCTTGCCTTTCGCATCAAATCTACGAAGGACTCATCTGATATTGCAGAAGCCATTGCCGGGCAGCTTCGGCGTGCGCATATTCCTTGCGAAGTTGAAGTCGTGGAGTTCGCAGCCTTGCGCCATAGATATCTGCAGAAAGGCGACTATGATGTGACTTTATGGAGCCGTTCATCTGGCCCAGATCCCGATTGTTTCCTCATTTGGTCGAGTAAAGGACCGATGAATTTTTCTCGGTTCAGTGATCCGGCTGTGGACGACCTCATTCAGCAAGGGCGCACAGCCACTTCGATTGAAGCCAGAAAACGTGTTTATTCTCAAATGCAATGGATTTTGGCAAAGCGCGTACCGTGGGTGTTCCTGGTACAACCCAAGCTAATGCTCGCTCATCAGAATACGGTAAGAAATGTCAGCTGTGGCACTCAAAAGAGTACTGGGTTGCCCTGGGACAATCCGCTGTTTAACGCTGCTCGCTGGAGTTTTGCCGATACAGGAAATTGACGGTCTGGGAGGATGATCTGCAATCTAGCCTGGCTGCATCGAGCTACGATCAAGGTTCTTCGAAACTTCGACAGAGAGCAGGTCGAAGCAGGCAATTCCGAATGTAAGTCCGGTCATCTACTGATGCGCTTTGCAAGAAAGTAGACTATCGTGCGGTTTTCATTTGTACGCAAGCGCTGCGCCCAGGATGTGCAAATGTCCGGCCAGTCGCCCGCTGCAAATGATCCGATCTCAAGAATCTCGAATCCGCATTCTTCATACTTAATTTTAAGAGCTGTGGCGATGAATTCCTCTGATAGGTCGTTGATGCCGAGGCGCTGAAGTTCGGTGGCATCTCGGTCTTGATCGACACCAATAATCACCTCCAATACCGCATCTGGTGCACAGATGCGATGAATGTTTTTCAAAATGGTTTCATTCCCGGTGGCAACCCCCCTGAGGAGGCTGCCCCATGGAAAGTGAATGTGCACCTCATCGGCTACTCCATCGAGTTCTTCAGGCAGTGCCTCCACCGCTGCCTGAATGAAAAGAGCATTTTTCACGCCTCCCTTGGCCGGCTTACGATGAATCTTCTCGGAAATTTTCTCCAATAGATTGGCGGACGCGTCGATTCCCAGAAAGAATTTCTGCGGATTTTGACGGGCGCTCTGGTACACAAAGCGACCGTCGCCTGTCCCCAGATCGACGACTATCCCCCTCTCGTTTTCGATAGGGTGCGATGAGGTTTTTGAATTCATGTCAGTCAAGTTAGCTGGAACCCTTGTTGCGGATGACTTTGAGCATTTTTTCTCCTTCTGGTTGTGTTGAGCAGAGGTTCTGGAAGTTAGTCCGTTAACGGTCTAACTTCTAAAACCTGGTGGCTGGGTGTTCGGATTGTTCGCACGAAAAAGCCGCCGAAACAAACGGGCGCAGAGTCTGCGCGATTGTTTCGACGGATTGCAAGATACCAGGAAAGGCAAGCATGACTAGCATGCTTGCCAAACTAAGTGAACACTGCCTTACGCGGCGGAGAGAGGACTGACGTAAAAGTCGGGTCTCTGGCTCTTAGCGGGTTGGCGGGTTAACTTGGGTCCACTGAATACCCTGGATGTTGGATTGTTCGCAGATCGGTTTGTTGCCGAGGTGCTCTCTGTACCAACGAAGTGCTTTGGCCATGCGGTGCACAGCGTGTCTTCTTGCAGAAGTAAGTGTCCAAGACGGAGGCTTGAGGTGGAAATAACGACCTTCATCTCCGCAGGCTTGTGCGTTAGCTGGTAACGAAGCTACAAGTAAAACTGACAAAGCTAGGAATGCTTGTCTCATAGAAAACGTCCTCTCCTTTTCTGAGGTTCCTGGCGGCCCCTAATAACGGAAACCATCTTAGAATGCCGGTTGCCATGAAGTTCAATACGTTCGTATAGAACCACAGGTCCATTGTACTATTCCCTATTCCACAGTGATAATGTCAAGACTACGCTCTGTTAAATCCGTTAACAGCCACCAGACGGGACTTTGGAGCCTGGGCTCTGAGAATTAATCTGATTATCGGTAACTTGAGTAAAAACTCGAAGGACCAGGTATTAGATACATAGCTATAGTTTTCAAGTGATAAGGTTATCAAGTAGAATCATCTCAAGGCTCAGCTTGTAGTGCTGCCGAAAGGGTTTTGCAATTGGCCAAAGGTCAGCGAGAATCCGAACAACCGAACAAAATGCCCGTGCAGCCAATTGATTGCCGGGAGGCTTTGCATTGGTTCGTTGAAACAGTTGGCATCTATAAGGGCTCTACGCGTGGACTTCTAGTATCTAATTTTGATGAAGCCGCAGAACCATATGTTGAATCCGCAGTCATCAACCTGAAATCACGCGGCATCACTCCTGTGGTTGTCGAAGGCGCGGCAATTTATCAGCAGGCCGCCAGGCTCTGGGACCAAGCGTTGCGAGGCACATCTTTTGGGCGCCCTGTCGCAACACAGTTCGAATTGGATCTGACCGGCGCAGCCGTGACAGTTATCAACAACTTTACTCCGCCGCAAACGGCGCAGCAGCTCTGGTATCTCTACCACCACATTTTGTATCCGCGAGCGATGAATGGTAAGCCGCTGCTGATCACAACCAAGCATGACTACTATGAATTGATTGGTTTGGGTGGGCAGTGCGAAGACCTTGAATATGCAGGTCGAAAAGTGACCTGGGAAAAGGTTCTCTACATACTTGAAGCGACAACAATCGATTTACACCACTTCAGCCAGATGAAGGAGGAAGGACTTCCTCCTATGCTGAAGGCGGAATACTATCTTTATAAAACCCTCAAGGCCAGGGATTTTCCGATTACTCCAATGCATGTGGTAGGCGACTACATGCTGGATTTTGCCATCTTCAATCGCCATGCCAAATTAGATGTCGAGATAGACAACGTCTCATCGCTCGATGGCGGCAGCTCATACTCCGCAGAAGCGAAAAAGAACCTGGAATTGCTCAGCGATGGTTGGCGAATTGTCCGCCTGACCAATTCGGAAATCATGAGCAACGTGGTTGCTTGCGCGGATGCCGTCGAGGATGTCTGGCGTGGCGGTCTCAAGAAGTCTTCATATGGGCGTTTGATTCAAGGCAATGCAAATATAGTTGTTCCGGAATTGGTTGTTGAAGAAGAAGTGCAGCGCCTGGCGATATCGCACGGTGCCGGACCGGCCGCCATTACTGGTGGTGCCGGTTGTGGAAAGACGACGGTGCTGGCACATCGTGTTGTCAATCTTCTCAATCAAGGCATCAACCCTGAATCAATATTGGTTATAAGCTTCTCCAAGGAAACTCTCACGCCATTGCGCGCGATGATTGACGAAATTGGAGACAAACTTCTTGTACAGAAAGTCAACTTTTATACCTGGCATGACCTGGGACTGAAAATACTCAAAGAAAATCTCTCTGCCATAAAACGCAAGCCTCCGCTGAAGGTAGAGCAGAACGTTCTGAAAGTAGTTCAGCGGCTTTTGCAGAAATATAAGAAGGACCTAGATCCCGTTTCTCTGGAACTTTCCGAAGAGTTGGACGAATTTACCCTTGTCGGTTTGATTTCTCTGTACAAGGCAAATCTCGTGGCGCCGAAACACGTTAAAGAGCGCGGCAAGGGAGATGTAGACGAGCTCGTCGCCAAGGTCTTCCAGGCATACGAAGATCAGTTGCAGAAGGCCAATCGCGTCGATCGCGATGACATGATCACCCTTTCCGCTAACTTGCTTGTCGAAAATGCGGATGTGCGTGCGCGTTATCAGTATCAGTTCGAATATGTGCTCATCGATGAGTATCAAGATGCTTCAGCCGCTATGGATTTGCTGGCCAGGTTGCTGGCATTCCCGCAGGATAACCTATTCATTCTGGGAGACGAAGATCTGACTATTTGGGAAGCCAAAGGCAGTTTGCCGAGGCTCGTTCCTGAAGTCTCGCTGCGTTTGCCGAATGCTCGGTGCTACACATTAGACAAAAACTGGCGTTGCCATCCGGCAATTGTCGAGAATGCTCGCCATATTGTGCGTGCCCTCGAGCGGCGCCGTATGCAGAAAGATTTCACGACCGGCTGGGGTCCGGCTCCCACTGAAGCTGTGATCGGCCCGCAAATTCTCGCCGACGAGATGGCGGAATCCGAGTGGGTAGCAGATGAGGTGCAAATACTCATCGACAGCGGCAGGCAGTCCGGCGAGATTGTTGTTCTTTATCGTCAGAGCAACTACGCGATTCTGATTGAAGAGGCACTGTCACGGCGGAGTATTCGTTGTATTGCCACTCATCCGGATGCCGGCATGATTCCGGATGAAGTCGGCGATGTGATGGCTTTCTTGCGACTCGTCATGGACCCGGACGGACCAAAGGCGCGTGAATCTTTTGAGCGTATTTGCCAGTTGCGCGTGAAAGAGGTCGACCCGAAATTATCGGCAACAATAGCCAGTTTCGGTGAGGCAAACAATCTGTCTTATCTGAAAGCGGTGGAGATTTATTCCGAAGCCGTTTCCGATCCTTCATGTATCGATCTGGCTCAGCTCGTCCGCATCATTCGCACGATGCATGCGGAAAAACTGCCGCCCGCCGAAACTATTTCGTTGTTGAAACGCACTCAGAGACTGAATGAGTTCTATAAATCAATCAAAGTTCCGGCTGGAGTCAATTATGAGCCCCTCAGAAAACTTGCTCAGCTCGAAGAAGAAGCAAGACAGTATAAGAGTGTTTCCGAGTTTGTAAAAACATGGAATGCCAGGCAACAAGATAGGGGCGAAGGAAACGAAGGCCCTGTCAGGATCTTGAACGTCAACGAAACAAAGGGTTTGGAATACCCGATTGTTTTCATCGTGGGAATGTCTGACGGACTCTTCCCTTCGGACGTAAACGACCTGGAAGAAGAGCGGCGCTTGTTCTATCTGGCTGTT
>JAIETE010000032.1 GCA_019745505.1 Candidatus Obscuribacterales bacterium
ATTTCCAACGTATGTTCAAAACCGCCTGTGATATTGCTGCTCATAGACTCCTTTTGCATATGTTATGGAAATGCATTGAATGACAAGAATCAAACTACGTCTCGTTTTCAGCCGATTTCCATCACCAATATTACCGGAAAAGCCGCTCCGCTCATTGTCTTTTGAGGCAAAAGATCGTCTCAAAATTCTATTTTTAAGTATGTGCCAAAAAGCCGACGCCTGGTGGCGCCGACCTATAGAGCGTTTTACTAGTCTTCGACTACTTGGCTGAGAGCGCCAGAACTTTGCCGGCCAGACGAGATTTTCTTCTGGCTGCTGCGTTCTTATGCAAAACTCCCTTTGCCACTGCTTTGTCGATTACTTCGTAAGCATGGCTGAGAGCTTCATTGGCGTTTTTTGCACTGGCCGATTTGACTGCATCAGCAACGTTATTGCGAACGGTGCGGACGGCAGATTTCCATGTTTTGTTGCGAAGGCGGTTGCGCTCGGCAACATCTACACGTTTTTTTGCTGACTTGATATTAGGCACGGCTTAGAATCCTGACCTGTTGTACGTTTCGAGTTGGGTATTCTAACACATGTCCTTCGCATAACGAGTCTGCACGTATTTGCGCCGGCACCGTTGCTTACAAAAATTGTGGAAAATTCGATTATTTCCCTCTCAAGTTCCACCGATCTAAATTGCGGTCGAAACGAAACGGGCACGCTGGAAGCGCGCCCGTGGGACTTTTATCCAGCAGAGCCAGCCTGTCGCTAGAAATTATTCGGATCGATGGTCGGACCCTGCTGTTTTTTGGGATCCGGTCCGCTAGTTTGCGATCCGCCTTTATTCTTGACCGAATTTTCGCCGGGCGGTCCGGTCAGAGTCAGAATCCCGGCCATCAGCTTGCCGTATCCGCCTTTGTCAGCTTGGCTTTGGGCCCAATCCACGGCAGCCTGAGCGCCATCTTTACAATATTGCTCGACATTCGGACCAGCCAGGGTGGCGCGATGAGCTTTGATGTTTTCGCAATTCTTGGATTTGGAAAAATCGTCCAGGACTTGATCGGCAGTCTTAAATTTATTGTCACCGACTTTCTTGACTTCTTTTCTGTCGACAACTTCTTTCTTGTCTTGTTTTTCTTTGTTCTTGCTCTCGTAGGCTTCACGATGCATTTGTGCGGAGCCGTCGTTGTTCTTGTCTCCGCCGCCTTTTGGTACTTCTCTGCCTACATCTCTGCTCATAAAAGCTCCTGCCCTCAAACTGCCATGGGGTGTTCTTCTCGCTATTTTACGGGATTTAGTAACTGCTGCTCTGAAATCGGGTTCAAAGCTGGGCCTGATACCTCAATTTCATAATTACCCTGTGAAATGATGCGAGTCAATGCGGTAATTACGTAGTCACACCAAATTCTCACTAGAAATAATACAGCGCTTGAGCATAGGGCGCGTGATTCTTCCAATGCCCATTTGTTTTGAGCGCACAGGAAAAATGCGCAATCAGTTTGCCGTGCCAGGACCGGGTTTCACTTTCCAGTCGAATTTGTATTTGATTTGAATGTAGTGGGGTGAGCCTGCCGGCAGCTTAGGCAGAGGCGAGGCGGCGGTCAGAGCCGCTAAGGCCGATGCGTCCACAGCCTTGTCTCCGGAACTCTCGACAATAGTGGGGTCCAAAATCGTGCCATTTCTTTTGATGGTGAAGACTGCCACAACATGCTTCTCATTCATGCCTTTGGGTGGAGTCCACTTGGACTGGATATGCTGCTTCATCTCTTTCATATACGGACCCATGTCCACATTTTGCGGCGGTGAGTCATCATTTTCGTCGTCATCGTCTGCAGCTTTGGAAGGGGCCGGCTTGGCCTGAGCCGTTTTAGCAGCCGGTACCGGCTTTGCTGATGCGGCCGGGTGTGCGTCAGTTGCCGTTGCCGGAGCTCCTTGAGCTACAGCTAGATCTTTGGCCGGTAAATTGGCTGCAATCAAAGTTCTCGGCTTCGAATTGCTGATTCTTCCCGGTGCTCCGAACTTGATGTCCGGACGCTCAATAGCCAGCTGGTCAAGCGAGTGACCGATGTGAACTGTCTTTGGCGGCATCGAACTCTTCAGCCTTACGCCCAGGGGCACTTCGGCAATATCAGGATTGTCGGTTGCCGTAAAAAAGAGTGGCGTTTGCTCCTTTCCATGTACATTCAAGGCATCTTGGTTGACGCTCTGGGCGATGTGCTCTGCCACTGCTGAAAGTGGCAGGGTGCCTGCATCGGCTGCCAGTCCTTCGATCAAGCACTGGGCAAAACTGGACAGTGGTCCAGTCGATGATTGTTGCGATTGCTGCATGCCTTTGGTTGCAGACAAAATCGTGACACCGCTGTTGGCAGCGATTTTTTCGATATTCAAACCGCCTTCGGCGCCGCCTGATCCGGCCGGACCTTGTACGGCAGGCGATAAATCGAGGAAGGCCACGACGCGTTTGGACTGGAGCCTTCGCTTCACGTTTGATAGCAACGAGCTCAGTGGAATGCCTTCGATGCCGGCTGTTTCGAGCTTTGTGTCATTAGCCAGCAGCATGATTCCTCGCCCGGCCTCGCCGCGAACAAAGCGTGTGCAAATGTAGATGACGACCAGATCTTCCGGCAGCGCCTTCTTGCAAAGCCATTCATCGGTGAGGATATTTTCTATCGAATCTTTTGTCGCTGCTGCATTCGCAACGGCAACGACATGGTCCGGGGCAAAACGACCGACGCCGACATTTTTGAAAGTTTCGGTCAGAGCACCGGTGTTTTTAAAGGCAAACGGCAACGGTTTGATGCCTGGATCCTGGTAACGTCCGACACCGATGAAGACGCCCCATTTGTCTCTGATTTCAACGGCCGCACCGGCTTTCTTTGCGACCGGGGAATTGCTCACTTTCGACATCGCGGCGTTTTTCATGCGTATAAGTGGATTTTCGGCCAGTGCCGGAGCATTACATGACGGATGCAGCAGGCAGTAAATTGCCGAAAGTGTAATTGCGCCTTTTAGCATGAAATTTCCTCTACAAACTCTCTCACTTCTTTTGCCGAGGGCAAGCGATCTTGAGCCGTTGTCAGATTGACTGAGTTCAATTTTACAGAAGCTTCCACTAGCCTTTCGACTGCGGAGTCACCCGTAAATTTTTCTGAGCCGCCGGACTGCAACACGGCTTGTGCGGTCTTTGCGGACTTTGGCTTCGCGCTTACAGACTCCACTCTCTGGATGATTTCCGGCTCCAATTCATAGGCGTCGTAGATCAGGCGATCGATGGACCTGTCGATGAAGAGTATCAGATCATCCGATTTTTGTGAGCATTCTGGCGATGCCATTGAACCGAATGAGATAAGTTCGGCGATTATTGTCGCCAGGTAGGCAATCAATTGCGAGCTTTCCCGGCTTATCAAATGCAAAGGCATCGATTCTACGGTGTCGATATCTACCTGAGCGAGTGCTCGTCCTGTTTCCCTGGTTCTCAGCCTGTACAAATGCCTCCACAATGTGGAATTTATCAAGGCGCATAGGCTGAGCAGGTCCTGAGTCGGATCTTTGCTGAGCGCCGGTGAAAAGCTATGCACATTATTCAGGTGATACAGACCGCTCTTGTCGTAGGCGCAAACAAGCGAATCACCGGTTTGCCTGACCAGAATTTTGGGATTCTCGATGATTCGTTCGTTGAAACCGCCTTTGAAAAGAAGCTCAGGATTGATGTTTATCCAGTCTCCATCCCACGCGACCACAAATCGTCGCACTTGAGCACCGGAGGTAATGCCGCGGCGCCAGGTCTTATTCAGCGGTCGTCTTGCCGTAATCGAGTTTTTCCCCGCCAGCGAGCGAATACCTGTATAGCCCGTAACCACGCTCTTCAGGCGCGGCAGTTGATCGGTTATTTGCATCAATTTGTGATCGTATTTGTCGAAGAGCAGACGAAATGCATCGTTCGACTTGTCGTGCAATTCGCCGATCGGCAAAGAGTAATTCCGTCCGCCACTCAAGTCTATGGATGATGTGATTGCCTGACCGTGATCATCTATATAAGTAGATAGATTGACGCAATAGTTTGCAGCAGATTTTTCTTTGATGTAGTGCGCTACGCACCATCTTCCTACAACCGCCTCCGGAATTACCCTGGCCGGCAATTCGCTCAAAGACTGAATGCGGCAATTGGAAAGCAGCAGTCGACGCAATTTTCGGTAATAGCTGCCGGTCAAGAATCCGTCCGGGACAAGCAGCACGATACTGCCTCCGGTGGCAGTATATCGAATCGCGATATCCTGAAATATCGAATGGTAGCGAACCTTATATTCCGCTGCTTCGGCATAGCGTCTTTTCAGAAACCTGGCTGTCGTATCAAGCAGCACTTTCTGGTTGCGGGCGCCGAAGCTGACGTATGGCGGGTTTGTGATAACAAGATCGAAAACATTTTCGTCGCCGGTCGGCAATTCCGCAGCATCAAGAATGGAATCGCAGACGACAATATGCTTCTTCAGTTTTTGCCCTAGATGCTTATATAAATGTACGCAAGTCGAGCGACCTTCTAAATCTTGCCCGCAAATTTTCTTTACTTGTCCGGCCGTGGAAATGGTGACTGCAAGCCGTGCCAGAGCGGCCGCGCGCGGATCCAGTTCGCGTCCGAATAGGGAATTGCATGCCAGCGCATATATTTCCTCTGGTTCCACGGATTCAGAAAGCTGAGAATCTAGAAATTGAAGGAACCCGGACAGGAAATTCCCTGTCCCGCAGGAGGGATCCAGAATCTTGAAAGCAGGGTCACCTTCACTTTCGATTCTGAACTGCTGATCAGGCATATCAGTCCCGGATTTAGCCCGTCTAAGGCGATTTATTAAATCAGCTGAGTTTCGACCAAAAGCTATATCAAAGCAGTACTTCACTACATGTGGTGGCGTATAAAACTGACCGACAATACGCCTTCTGTCTTTAGCTTGAATATCAAAACCGACTTTCGCCTCGTTTTCTAAAGATATATCCAGACTTTGATTGGCGATTTGTTCGAAGAGAGTTCCCAGAAGCTCCACATCAGGAGCCAGTCTAGAGGAAAGCTCTTTTTGAGAGATGTCGAAAATCTCCTCTTCAAGCTCCTTGGAAATCGGGTTTGCGAATGGATATTCTTTTGTCCTAACCATTTGAGATAGCAGAGCGGAATTTTTTCTGCGATCTGTTTTTGGCATAGCTGATCTGCATATATGTGAACCACAAGTGGTGGCGAGCCAGATGGCTAAAGCGCGTAAAGCGTATTCATCACAAAGTTCGGAAAGCTCGGCTCCGTCAGGTATATCGGGCAGAGCACCTCTTGTATTTAGAGCGTAACGGACTGTTGCATGACCTACTGCAAGACGCAGTTGCATAAGAGCTTTTTTGCCAGAGTGTGGCGCTTTCGACTGTTTCATCAGGCTCTACGTCGAGGATTCTCTTAAAGGTCCAGCAGTGCACTAATTATGCAGCGCAATCAAAAATGTCACCACACAAATTTTTTGAAGAACCTACACTGAGCGGTGAGGAGAAGTTTGATCGCGAAATGCAAGTTGGTGCCATTAAGGTCCGGAATTAAATAATCTACAGCTGTAGAAAACTATGTAAAAAGCCTCGCATCCCCGCTACAGTGGATGTTTTGAGACCCGCATTTGGGGAGTTTGACCACTTGGCAGGAACCCTATATATAGTCGCTACTCCGATAGGCAATTTGGGCGATCTGAGCGATCGGGTCAAGGATGTGCTCAGACAAGCCGATCTGCTCCTTGTGGAAGACACTCGCGTGAGCGCCAAATTGCTCAATCATCTGGACATTAAGAAGCAGCTTGTCAGCTGTCACGAGCACAACGAGAAAGAGAAAGTGGAGCTGCTGGTTGACGCGGCCAAAAATAACCTCAAGGTGGCGCTGTTGTCGGACGCCGGAACCCCTCTGATCTCCGATCCTGGCGAACACCTTGTAGCCAAAGCCGTAGATTTGGGTTTTACAATCGTCCCCATAGCCGGGCCCAGTGCTTTTCTTATGGCTCTTGTCGGCAGCGGTTTGCCTTGCGACCGTTTTACCTTTGAAGGATTTCTTCCTGACAAGCCCAAGGACATTCGCGACCGCTTGATGGGCTTGGTGAAAGACCCGCGCACCCTGGTTTTTTATATCTCTCCACACAAATTAGAGCGTTCGTTCGTTGAACTCAGGAGCCTTTTCGGTACTCGAAAAGCTTGTCTGGCGCGCGAATTGACAAAATTGCACGAAGAATTCATTCGGGGAACCATTGAGGAAATTGCCGAAAAGTGCGGCAACGCTGATTGGCGTGGAGAATTTGTGCTTGTCATGCAAGGAAATGTCGAGACTGAAGTGGAAGACATCTGCCAGAGTCAAAATGAATATGAGCAGTATGTCCGATTGCGCCTGGAGCAAGGTGATCGGGCTTCCGACGTGGCTCAGGACGCAGCCAAACTGTTCAAGCGAAAACGCTCGGATGTGTATCGCCTGGTTGTTGACTACCAGAAAGAGCGACAAAGGCGGCTCGGGGAGTGCGATAATTGAAAAGTGCCGAGATTGCAAAATCGAGCACAACTAAATGTCGCGGCTCTGAAAGTTTTTCGTGTTTCAAAAAGGCAAAGCATATAAAGTCAAAGTTGAAGCCTCGCCCGGCGAAGTTGGCTTCGGGCGCGCAACCATCGTCGACAAGATCGGCGAGAAGATTTTGGTGCAGCTGAAGACCAGTCGCGAAGCCAATAAGGTGCTGCCGAAAGGCACGCGAATGTGGTTTGTCAGTGAGTCTTCCGAAAGTTCTTTCAATGGCATGTGGGCGACCAGTGTTCTGGGCGCACAACTATTCTCCGGTCGCACGGCTCTTGTCTGTTCCGCTCCGCGCTTGGAAGCGCTGCTGCAGAGGCGTCGCACTCCTCGCGCCGACTTGGATGTGAATGCAAGCATTCGTTTGGAAGGTGATGAGACAAGTTTGCATTTGAGGACGAAAGATATTTCAAGCTCAGGAATCGCACTTGTTTCTCAGATGGATCTGCCCGCCGGCATCGATGTAGGAGAGAGCGTTATCGTCAGCATTGATGCGAAAACCGGTCGCATTGAAGCTACTTGTCGCGTGATCAGAATCGAGAAGAATTGGCTGGCTAATAAGACTGTGCTCGGTGTAGAGATGACCGACATGGATGACGATTCCTCCGAGGCCTTGATGAAGCTGCTCAAGCTGCTCGGTCTGGACAATAAGTCTGAAGTTGATACTCAGCCGACTACCGGAAAGCTTTTCGGTTGGAGAGGAGAGCAACGAGGAGAGAAAGAAGACCGCAGCTTCATTAGAAAGACAGGAGAAATTTCACCACCGGATGCTGAACCAAGTTAACTCGATGGAAACAATACAAGCGATCGTCTTAGGTGTTGTTCAAGGACTGACGGAATTTTTACCAATAAGCAGCACGGCCCACTTGAGAGCAGTGCCGGCACTCCTGGGTTGGGCCGACCCCGGAGTCGACTTTACGGCGGTAATTCAGCTCGGGTCAGTTCTGGCGCTATTTGCTTATTTCCGAAACGACATCATGACGTTGGCATCAGGTTCCTTTCAGGCTCTGAGAAAAGGGGACCTGGAAAGTAAGGAAGCGCGGATCGCCGGGGCTATTATCGTTGGAACCATTCCTGTGTGCGTCATTGGCCTGGCTTTGAAGAACATACTGGAACAAAATGATGGTCCATTCCGCAGTCTCATCGTTATTGGAACGGCCTCGATTGTGATGGGTATTCTTTTGTTTGCAGCAGAAAAGTTGGCCAAGCACACGCGCAGCCTAGATTCGATAGGCGTCAAGGATGGCTTGATTATTGGACTGGGGCAAGCATTGGCATTGATTCCTGGCTGCTCGCGCAGCGGATCGACTTTGACTGTAGCGATGCTTTCGAATTTAAAACGTGAGGACGCTGCTCGTTTTAGCTTCTTATTGGGAATTCCAGCTACCACTTTGAGTGGCTTGCTGGAACTGAAGCACTTCATTGATCATGGCTCGACTGAGACGGGTATTGCTTCTTTAGCGATTGGAACAATCGTCTCGGCTATCGTCAGTTATGCGGCAATTGCATGGCTGCTGAAATTCTTGATCAACCATTCGACCTGGTTGTTCATTATATATCGCATCGTATTTGGTGCCGGTTTGATCGGGCTTTCTCTGACCAATGTAATTCACTAGTTGAATAACTCGTTTAGCCGCTGATAATGCGTTTAAATAGTGCATTGAGACGGGGTACGTGTTTTCCGTCAGTATTCTTTTGCTGTTTTAGGCGCTTGTCTAGAATGCGCACCCACGGTTCTGTGATTCCTTTCTCTTTGGCTGCTCGCACGACTTTGTCGAAAGAGACGATCTGATGTGGTGTTGGGATCTTCAAATCCGCTATTTTGGCGTCTGTCAATTCCGGAATTGCTTTGGATTGAGGAATGCCGTGAAGCCGAGTAAGCAGAATATCCATTACGCATTTCGCACATACTCCGCAGTTTTCGTCACGTTTTTCAGCGCTGAAGCAAATTCGCAGATTGTCGTACCCGTCGCTCCACTGCGTGAGTTGCCTTATTTTGTCAACGCGTTTTACGCTGGCTCCATCGTGAACGATTCCGAAAGTCCTGCTGGACAGAAGATGATCCGTGATCGGGTTGGAGCCCCAAGGCAATACCAGTCCGCCGTATGCACATCCGCTCGCCACAAGCCCTTCGTTGAAATGTTTCTTGAAGAACATAAGTGTCGATGCCAGCCCGGCAATATGTGTGTCGTCCCACTCGATGTTCATCGCCTGCAGATTGGTAGACATGGTGAGCAAGTCGATGCCTACCTTTGCGAGGGTCGATTCGATCGGTCTAATCGCTCGCTCAAAAGCATCCGGCGCGGAAAGAGGAATATCAAAGCCGTGCACGAAAAGACAGCTTTTTATTTCTCTTTTCCAGGATTTGGGGCAGTTGCCGATCGTATGCCGGAAAATCGTGTGTGTACTGTCGACGCCGCCACTGAAGGCTGCAATTGCACTGGTGCGTTCACTGGCAACCGACTCTTCAGACTCGGAGTCCGGGATGATTTCGATCTGTTTGTATCTCTCAGGCCGCCAAACCTGCCAAACCGACCCGAATTCGCTGAGATTGCGCAGTAATGATGGCGACAGGTTGCCGTGGAAGCGACAATCAAAACCTTCTTTCATCAGCAGGAATATATTGGCCACGGCAAATGCGTCTAGACTGCAAACAGCCAGGTGCGCATGCCGGCTAGGAATTTTGAACCAGAGCGTTTGACGTTCCTTGTGCGGCACCTCAATTACAGCGCTGTATGTAGTCTCTTCATTGAGGCCAACCGGTTCGTCAATCCAAATGTGCGTGGTGTTGCTGGACATCAGTGGTTCTTTCTATAAATTCATTGCGCCAAAATAAACCAAGTTCGATTTAAGTTACTCTTAAGCGAAAATAACCACAAATTTAGAAAGCTTAGTCTCAAGAAACCAGTCTTCTAGTTAAGATTACTACTAAGTCACCAAGCGGTAACTTTCAACTTGCTTGCGAGGTCCATCAGATTGTCTACGGACTTTCCAAGTAAGCAGATACCTAGATATTAGAAACCGGAGCGCAGTAATGACGAAGAACGAAGAACAAAGTTTTTCCGTTGATGTTAAGGAATCCGATGCTGTTACACAATTACAGCAAGTCAAGCACCCAGTCCTGAAGAAGATCATTGAGCAGGTGCTGGTAGAAGATGAAGCAGGCAGCTCGTTCGGCGAAGGCGGCCCCTAGTCTCAGAAACGAGTAGCTAGCTGATTGTTTGCCTCTTTTGCGGCGCTCAATCGGAGTTTCAATGAATTCAGTAATTGAAGACAAGCCAGGCGAAACCAAGAGGCGTTCGATTACCTCTTACGTGTTGAAGATAGCCAGTCGCTGCAATTTGAATTGCAAGTATTGCTATGTTTACAACCTCACGGACAAGACGTATCTGAATCAGCCCGCTGTGATGTCTGATGAAGTGGTTAATTCCACTATTCAAAAGGCTCGCAATCATTGCCTATCAAACGGGCTCACCTTTGTGGAATTTATTTTCCATGGCGGTGAGCCTCTTTTGGTAGGTCAAGCATTCCTGCGCAATTTCACTGAACAGGCAAGAAAGATTTTGTTGCCTGAAGTTCAGCCTCATTTCTCAATACAAACAAACGGCACTCTCCTAACCACCGAATGGCTTCGGCTTTTGAATGAGCTGGATATCCGCTATGGGATCAGTCTGGACGGCACGCCGGAAGTCAACGATGCCAACCGCGTCGATCATCAAGGCAAGGGCTCTTACCATCGCGTAAAGGAAGCTCTGGATTTGATCCGGTCGGACCCTCAGTTCGAGTCTCGAATGAACGGCATCCTTTCAGTCATAAATATCCATTCTGATCCAATCGAGATTTACAGGCATTTCCGCGGTTTGGGTTTGCGTGCTATTGATTTACGCTTGCCTGATGCCACTCACGATATTCCGCCGCCCGGTGTGGACATCAATGGCACCAATACGCCGTATGCGGACTGGCTCATTCCGATCTTCGATGAGTGGTTCGCTGAAGCCGATCCGGAATTCAATGTTCGATTGTTCCAGTACATCATCGGGCTTATTTTCGGTTCCCAGAAATCAACTGTTGATGTCGGAGCGATCAGTTCAAATTTTGCAGTCATCGAAACGGATGGTGGTATTGAACCTAGTGGCGCGCTCAAGGCTTGTTACGAGGGCATTACTAAAATCGGATTGAACGTTCTTTCCAACGAGATTGAGGAGATTTTCGACATTCCGGTGGTGGCACTGTTTGCTTCTGCGGAAAGTGAATTGCCTGATGCTTGCAAGAAGTGCCCCATAGTCAGCGTTTGTGGCGGCGGCAAACCGCCACACCGGTACAGCTCGGCAAATGGATTCAACAATCCTTCGGTCTACTGCAGAGACCTTATGAAATTGATTGTGCATATTCAGGAGAAGGTTGTTGCCGAATTGCCAGAGGAATTGAAAAGCAAGTTGGCTCTGGCTTCCTTGAAAGAACTAATCGCTGACTAAATCTAATTGGGTCTCGGCACTTACGCTTTCGCTTTTCCTCTATTGAGATTTTTCTTCAGCAATGGAAAGAGGGCAAGGGCGATTGTTCCTGTAATGGGCATGATTGGAATCCACTGGCTGACTGGCGCGAACGGATCGAGTATGCCGGTCGTATAACTGAGTGCCTTAAAGTTGGCGGCAACGTGCTTTCCGAAGGGAGTATAGGCAATCAGCAATCCTGCCACACCACCGGCAGTGTAGACGAGGATTCGAGGCCAAAACTCATTTCCCAGCTTGCGCGTCAGTTGAAAGACATTCAGGATTGTCGCTCCCCACATTGCGCCCATAGGCACCCCGACAAAGAGTCCCCAGAAAATTCCCACCATTCCGTTTATCAAAAAACCGAGCTTCTGATGGGTGATACTCATCACAATTCCATTGACGAGCGCAGCTGCTACCAGGCTTAGGCAACCAGCAGCCGCGCCGAATAGAGCGCTTTCCAAAAGACGTTCTCTTACCTTTTGAAAGGATTGTAAGAGAGGCATTTTAGAATCTCGGACCTGCAGCGATTGAGTATTTAGTGGTTGTCTGTCGACTTGAAGATTGGAAAACCGAACGGGGATTTCTTTGAATCTTCTTCCAGGGGAGCCAGCCCTTCTGGATCTGTCAGCTGTGCTTCGGAATCTTCCTGGAAGAGTATGTCAGGTTCCTTGACCCGATTGGAATCGGCACCGGGAACCGGGCTCACTTGCGGCAGAGGTATTGGAGACGTGCCTGGAATGCCGGTTTCCGAACCGGTTGCGGCAACTTTGGGCGGCTCATCCGTTTTCTTCTTGCTCTCCTCTTCCATATGCTGGCGCAGAATATCGAGTTGTTTTTTTACTTGATCTTCTCGATTGCGTGTTTCGGTCAATTGCTGCTGAAGAGAATCGACTTTTTTGGCGGTGGTCGTGGCAATCTGACCATCTTGCTTGGGCATCATGGCGCTATGCCAGCCGACATACAAAATTGCAAAGGCAAGGGCGACGACGGAAACACCGATGATACCGCCCCAGATCCAATTGCCTTGAGGCAGTCCACGTTTAACTTCCGGCTGATACTCGAGCTCTTCCAGCATCTCCAGCGCATTCTGGAATCGCAGCCATGGGTCTTGAGCGGTGGCCCGTTGCACTATGTAATCGATATGCTCGGACAAGGTGTCGATATTCTTGCGCGGAGACGAAGTTTGCAGCGCCAAAGGCTCTTGACCCGTCAGCAAAAATGACATCGTCGCGCCCAGTGCGTAGACGTCCGATCGGGGCTCGGCTGCGCCCCAGTACTGTTCAGGCGGCGAGTAACCGGCTGAAACTACGTGAGTATTGTCCGAGTCGTCGCGATACTGCCGTGCAATTCCGAAGTCGACTAGCTTGACGCGACCCAGCGTATCAATCATCACGTTGCTCGGCTTCAAATCCCGGTAAATAACCGGCGGGTCGTGAGTGTGCAGATAGTTGAGCACCTTGCAAATCTGCACCGACCACTCCAAAACTTGATCTTCGGCAAATGGCTCGCCGCGCTCGTGCAGCATCTCATGCAGGTTTTTGCCTTCGACATATTCCATGAGGATGAAATAGTCGTTGCCTTCCGGAAAGTGGTCTTTGATGTCGACGATATTCGGATGCTTCAGATCGCAGAGCACTTCGATTTCGCGCATGAAGAAAGCCATCGCCTTCTCTCGATCTTCATCGCGGAAAAAGTCGTCACGCAGCTTCTTAATAACGTAGGTTCGTCCATGCAGCCTGTGATCGCGCGCCAGATAAACCGTGCCCATGCCTCCCTGTCCAAGCTGGTCAATAATTTCGTAGCGCCCTTGTAAAACGAGCGCTTGCGAATTTTGAAAGCCCTGGTGAGGCGGTTTGTGGTAAGGCGATTCCGTCATGCTTCTGAACAGTAAGCGCGTTGAAAAATCGAGTCTCCGGCTTCTATTAAGCCTCCATCAGTATAACAATAGTTAAGCCATCTGAATCGCCCATTATTTGCGAATCTAGCCTGTTGGCAAGAGGCGGGTGTTCCTGGCGCATGAAGGACTGACCGTTGCGATCTAAAGGGACCGAATCTTAGAGAATCGAGTGCTTCATCAGTTGCTCTTTGAAAAGAGACAGTCCTGCCATGTGTTCTTCTTCCAAACAATAGTCCAGTTCTTCCAGAAAGTATCGCTGCAACCGGCTGCGGCTCAGAGCAGTCCGTTTTTCCGCCTGGTCGAGAACTTTGCTGAAGAGCTGGCCCAGACCCATATCTCTTGCAATCTGTAATTCACGGCTCAAATGCTCGAAGGTTTCCGAATTTCCTTCACGCCAGTTTTTTCGGGCAGCCCAGACTCCAAAAACCATTGGAACTTTGAAATTGGTCGACCACCACTGACCCAAATCTACGCGCTCGGAGCTCTGGGTCCACTCGGCATCTACGGTCAGGGCACGGTCGCCGATTACCAGAGCGGCATCGTAATGCTCCTCTTGGAGGTCGGGTTTGGCACTTGTAAAAATGTCGGCCTTAACTGAGTGGACGATTGCCAGGTAGAGTTTCAAAAGAGCGACGGAAGTAGCAGAGGAAGCCGGCACAACAATGCGGCAGCCGTTCTCGATCTGGTCTTTTGCAAAGAAGAGTACGGAGCCGACTTCAGCTTTTGTAGAGATTGACAATCCGGGCAGCAAGACCAGGTCTTCTTCATTTGAAAGGTAGTAGAAGGAGCTCATTGCGCCCAGGTCCAGCTCTCCGCTTGAATAGCCCGAATTGAGGTTGGCAGGAGTGTCTTCGGTAATATCGGCGTCGATTTGCACCTCGCCGGATGTCAAAGGAAGCAGCACCGGCAAGCAATTGACAAAATTGATCTGCCCCAGTCGCGGGCGGATTTCTGTGACGATCGTTCTGTTTTCAGGCTGACGCAGTACCGGCAAACCAAGGACCTCCAAAGAGCAATTCAAAGCATATCAAAAGCCGCGCCGGAGCAACCGGCTTACTGTCTAAGGTGTAAAGCGTTGAGGGTGCGAAAAACTATGGTCTATCGGCCTGAAAAAGCAAAAAACTCGCACAGAGTGCGAGTGGAAAGAAGATGGGACCCGGCCGTGAGTAAATAGTGTTTTTCATGGGCCGGGGTCCCTATGACCATTATGCAGAAGATTTACAGGTCGTCAAGAGGGTGGGCTAATTTTTCTTGTTTTTAAATTCGCAGGACTAATTTACAAGTCAGGGAAAGCAGGCATGTTCCCGCTACAATTCAAATTCGTCTTCGAGGAGAAAACTCAGTGAGAATGGTCGATGTGATCCTGGCAAAACGCTCAGGAAAAGAACATACAAAACAAGAAATCGACTTCGTCCTGAACGGGATTATGAGCGGCTCAATTCCTGACTATCAGTTGTCGGCTTGGCTGATGGCGGTATGTTGGCAGGGCATGACTCTGGAAGAAACTGCGCACCTTACCGAAGGCATGTGCAAATCCGGAGAGGTGCTCGATCTCTCCTCCATTGGTCCATTGGTGGCAGACAAGCATTCGACCGGTGGAGTGGGTGATAAGACTACCCTGGTTTTCGTGCCGCTGATGGCTGCAGCCGGTCTTCCGATGGCCAAGCTGTCGGGTCGCGGGCTGGGACATACAGGCGGCACCATAGACAAACTGGAAGCTATTCCTGGATTCAAAACCGATATTTCTATCGACCACTTTATTCAGCAGGTGAAAGACATCGGCATGGCTATTGCCGGTCAAACGCAAGAATTGGCCCCTGCCGACGGAAAAATCTATGCCTTGCGCGATGTCACAGGCACCGTCGAATCTGTGCCGCTTATCGCCGCATCGATTGTCTCCAAAAAGGCAGCCGCCGGTACCAATTTGATTATTCTCGATGTCAAATGCGGACGTGGTGCCTTTATGGACACCGAAGAGAAAGCGCAAAATCTTGCCCGAGTCATGGTCGAAGTCGGCAAGCTTATCAAGCGTCCGATTACCGCTGTGGTCACCAATATGGAACAGCCTTTGGGTCTGGCGGTTGGCCATACGCTCGAAGTAATCGAGGCCGTTGAAACATTGCAAGGCAAAGGTCCTGGTGATTTGCACGAACTTACTCTTTCACTTGGTTCGCTAGCCCTCGTGAAAGCCGGCAAAGCGAAGAATGAAGAGGAGGCTCGCAGAAAACTCGTCCAATTGATGGAAAGTGGTGCGGCGCTGGAGCACTTCCGCAAACTGATAATCGCTCAGGGCGGCAATCCGGAAATTATTGAAAAACCGGAGCTTATGCCTACTGCCAAACACGAATTTGATCTTTTGCTGCCGGGCACCGGGCAGAAGTGGATAAAACATATCGACGGCAGGAAGGTCGCTGAAGCATGCAAAATCTTGGGCGCCGGTCGAACAAAGAAAGGCGATCCGATTAATCTGGCCGTGGGAGTAGTCTTGACCGGTAAAGTAGGGTCCGCCATCAGAGGCGGGTCGTCACTGGCCACGGTGCACGCTGATTCGGAGGGCGAATACGACGCAGCTCTGCCGCTTTTAAATGAGGCGTTTACTTTCAGCGACTCACCGGTGCCCATGGAGCAGATCATCAAAGCAAGCGTCGTCTAGATTTTGTCGGTGTTTGAAATCCATGAAAGAAAAATGGCGTCTGATCGACTACGAAAGCTTTGATGCTGCCACCAACATGGCGGTAGACGAGGCTATTCTCGAAGCCCACATTGCCGGTGCGGTTCCTCCCACTTTGCGTTTTTACGGCTGGGCACCGCCGGCAGTGTCTATTGGTTATGGTCAGAAGTTGCCGCCGAAGGCTCAAGAAAAAATCGTCGAGCGAGGATTCGACGTGGTGAGAAGACCTACCGGAGGCAGAGCGGTTCTGCATCTGGATGAGCTTACCTATTCTTTCGTCGGTTCAGGAAAGAACCTGGGCTCGAGTGTGATTGAGTCTTACAAGAAAATTTGTCAGGCGCTGATTCTGGGATTCAAAAATCTGGGTGTCGACGTAGAAATTGGCAAAGGGCAAACTGCGTCCAACCAGATGCATGATTGTTTCACCGCTACGACCACGGCGGATTTGCACTATAAGGGCAAGAAAATTGTCGGTAGTGCCCAATTGCGACGCCATGATGCGCTTCTTCAGCATGGCTCTATTCTCTTGTGCCAGGAGCAGGAGTTGATGAGCGAGCTTCTTCTTACTAAGGAGAAGAGCTCGAAGGAAGACAAGCTTCGACATGCCAATCTGTTCGAGATAACAGGCATAGTAGTCTCCGCCTTAGAACTTATTCCGGCTTTCAAAAGAGGCTTCGAGGAGACCTTTAGCGTAGAACTTGAACCGGGTGACCTCACTGAGACGGAATGGCGAAAGGTCGATGAGATAAAGGACAAAGAGAGTCTGCTTGTCTGAAGAAAAATGCCGCGTCAACTTCTATTTGACGACCTTTGCATACGAATCGACTGCTACTTGGGGCGGTTCGACGTTCCGTTTCAAATCACGGAAGATGTTTTCAGCCGTATCTCTCAAGGTCTTGTGGACGAACATTTTAGGCGTGAAGAAGCCGGGATCCACGTGTTTGGCATAGGTGACCAGTGTAGATTTCCCACCCTCTACAGGCGTCAGGTCCCAATATCCTTCATTTGCCTTGAATGAACCCTTGACTCGAGTCCATTCGATTCGATTGGCTTTGCTCTGATCAATCGAAAGCACATAATCGAGTTTCATCAAACCGTTCGCCTTAGCGCCGAAGCGTACGTGTTTGACGCCATTCTTCTCGCTCAGTACTTCGCATGAGGTCAGGTTCGTAAAATATCTGACTGCATTGGGATAGTCGGTGACAATATCGAAAACCCTCTGGGGGGTGGCGTGCACCAACGTTTTACTGATAATAAAGTCTTTTCTGCCGATTTCCTGTTCCTGGTGAATGACGCCGGTGAGAGGAATTGCCATGGCCACGGACTTCTGGTTTAACTGGGCTTCGGCGAAAGATGGAGAGGTAAGGCAGGAAGACAGCAGCAAAGCGACCACGGCTGCACCAATAGCGGTGCTCCGCGTCCACACGAGTGTAGGGCGCATATTAGATACCTATTTCATGAGACGACGCAACAGACAGTTAACAGCAATGCAGCCTTGCCCCGGGCTTGCTGCCTTACAGAGCAGAATGACGCATCGGTGGTTGCAAAGTTCCCGGGCATCATTTCTACTAAAAGCTATGGAAGATACTTAGAGTCGCCAGCTCCCAAACGGTTAATCTCTGCTGCCTTATCCGTCCGGATCGCCCGAAATGCCCAACCCGCTTGAAAAAAATGAAAAACCGCCCCGCTCTGCGGGCGATTCGCCGGTGCCAAATCTGTGAAATAGTTCGTCACGACCGCTGGGATAAGCGTTTCCTCAATTGTATAATCTTCATTAACGCCGCAAAGCCGTAACGGCGGACCTTTTTTATAGGAAGCTTTTGATGCCCCAGCCCATCGAGGCTAGACTCTTCGAAATCTTAAGCCGTCAAGCTCGGCCGCAAGAAGAGCTCGACTATGTGCGCAAGGCTTATGAGTTTGCATACAAGAGTCACGATGGACAGGTCCGCAAGTCCGAAGAACCTTACATTATCCATCCGGTTGAAGTCGCCTGCCTGCTTGCTGAGTTGAATTGCGACTATCAGACCATTGCCGCCGGTCTTCTTCACGATGTGCTGGAAGACTGCGATGTAAAACCCAAAGAGATGGAAGAGAAGTTCGGCAAACCGGTTCTCAAAATAGTCGAAGGCGTTACCAAGCTTGGAAAATTTTCCTTCAGCTCGAAAGAGGAGCGGCAGGCTGAGAACTTTCGTAAGCTGATCGTCGCTATTGCTGAAGATGTCCGTGTCGTACTGGTGAAATTGGCCGATCGTTTGCACAACATGCGAACGATGGAATATATGTTGCCCAGAAAGCAATGCGAAATCGCCAAAGAAACCCTGGAAATCTATGCACCGCTGGCTAACCGCTTCGGTTTGGGGCGCATGAAGTGGGAACTTGAGGACCTGGGGCTCAAGTATCTACATCCCGAAGAGTTTACCGAAATCGAGCGACTTGTTGCCGATACGCACTCCGAAAGAGATTACTTGATCGAGCAAGTAGTCGAAAAGATGCGCAGCGAACTGGAAAATCGCGGCATCGAGGCAGAAATAGTCGGACGCCCGAAACACTTCTTCGGCATCTGGAAGAAGATGAAAAAGCAGCAGAAGACCTTTGAAGAACTCTATGATGTTCTGGCTATTCGCGTGATTATCGACAGCAATCAGGACAAAAATTATTGCGAGCTCAATGCCGATCCCGACACGCAGAAGTGCTACGAGGTCATGGGTCTTGTACACGCCCTCTTTAAGCCTATTCCAGGGCGATTCAAAGACTACATCGCCATGCCCAAAGCCAATAACTACCAGTCCCTGCACACTGCAGTAGTCGGTCCGAAAGGCAAGCCGGTCGAGATTCAAATTCGCACGCGTCGCATGCATCATGTCGCAGAGTACGGTATCGCCGCTCATTGGGCATACAAAGAAGCCGGCGACTCGGTAGTCGCCGACAGTCAGGATGACCAAAAGCTTGCCTGGCTGAGGCAATTGGTCGATTGGCAGCAAGATCTTGCCGATGCTCAAGAGTATCTTGATACGGTCAAGATGGATCTCTTTGCCGACGAAGTTTTCGTATTCAGTCCGCGCGGCGATGTGTACGACTTACCGAAAGGCGCTACACCTATCGATTTCGCTTATCGAGTTCACACCGATGTCGGTCACAAATGCATCGGAGCGCGCATCAACGACAGAATTGTGCCGCTCAACACGGCGATGAAAAATGGCGATATCGTCGAGATCATCACGAGCAAGAATGCGCATCCGACCATGGACTGGCTCAATTTCGCCAAGACTCACAGCGCAAAGAGCCGCATTCGCCAATGGTTCAAAAAACACCATCGCGAAGAGCATATTCAGCAAGGCCGCCAGATGCTGGAAGAAGAACTCGGCAAAGGCGCGCTGGATGAATTTCTCAAGTCCGAAAAAGTCAAGGAAGTTGGAAAACGCCTTAATATCAGTGATCCGGATGATATTCTTGCTGCCGTCGGCTA
>JAIETE010000155.1 GCA_019745505.1 Candidatus Obscuribacterales bacterium
GCTTCTGCGAAGGAGTAAACTTGGCCGATTCAGTCTCAGCCGGTGCGCTTTTGGCAGGGCTATTCTGGCTCGCGCCTCGCGTATCTCCGGGTGCGACATTGGCAAGAAAAGTCGAATCGATTTTCGACGAACAGGAGATTACCGTGCGATTGTCTACTTTTGATGTTTGCCTAGTGGGGCTTCTATCCTGCTTCAAAAATCCCGGTGAAAACGCTTCTATTTTCTGCACTTTCGGAATTTGTTCTTTACTCTCGGGAGCGGATGGGTTCAATTCGTCATAGCGAAGTCTTTTAGCGCCTGCAGCCGCGATAATGGCCGCCAGTGCAATTTCTGCACCCGTAATGTATCGATCTTGAATTCGACCCGGCAAGGAATATGTTTTTACACCGCCAGCAGGTGCCGGCTCGCGAACACCACCCGATTGCACGCCTTGAAAAATTTTTCCAGTCAGTCCACTCTCCGGCATGGCTCTGAGTCCAGCTTGCGAAGGATGAGACAAGCGAGATTGTGGTGGAAGATCTGTTTTTTGAACGGCGCGGGGCGGCTTTGAGTCACCGGATTGAAGGTGCGCCCCCAGCTTGGGTGAGGCATCCGGATGCGGCAAATTATTCTGCCAACGCAGCCCAGAGGAAAAACGCTCATGGGAATATTGAATAATCTGATCCAAGCGGTGAAGGGGCAAGACCTTCGCAATTTCGGACAGCGTCAGACGCTTTGCGCCATCCCCAGGCTGGGAAGCAAACTCGATATTCTCTTTTCGTTTCTGATCTTTGACCGGCGCGGTGAATTTCTCATTGAGGTTGCGATTGCTCTCTATCGCGCTCCTTTCCTCGAGAACTCGGCGCATGTTTTCAAATGAAGTATTAGCACTTGGGAGAAACTGCTGCCCGCTCTTCCTATTCTCTTGCCTTAGCTCACCGCCTGCTAATTGCTTTTCTTGCGTTTTGACTTCAATTTGAGCGCCTGCATCATATCCGGTGCGCCGCTCAAAAGTATTGACTGCCGGCGATCTGGTTTCAACGGAATTCTGACTGTTAGAACTTTTGTACGGAACAATTTCGAAATTTTTCGAGATAACACTGCTCGTTTCAGGGGTCTTCTCATCTCCTTTATCAGGGTTTCTATTGCCAACCGCAGACTCAGCGATTTTTCCAAGCGCCGGCGCGACGTTGCCGGCGGGGACATCCTGCGCCTTTGCAGGGGCGTTTTTTGCGACATGCACATCGGGAGGGGAGACATTTGCAGTGGAAACATCTCGACGAGCCGGCGGCATCTGCTGAATTTCTCTTTCAACTGGAGAGACTCCATGAGCTCCAATCCCCCCGGGATGGGGGGGCGATTTCTCCGCCAAGTCTTTGGCAGCAACAGCTTTACCTTGCTCTGGTGAAGGCTTGCTTGCATCATGCAGGGCGGGTTTTGTCACATCAGGCGCATTGAGTTTTGCGGCTTCGCGACCAGTCGTTTTCACATCAGGGGAAGCCGGTTTGGAGACTTCATGGACAGTAGGCTTGCGGGCTTCGTGACTGGGGGCTTTCGCCGCCTCCAACGGGGTTTTTGCCGCTTTTTGCTCGATGCCCTTTTCCACATATCGCATGAGAGAATCTCGATCGTAGAGAGGAACTCGCTCGATGCTTTTGCGAACATTGTTGAACGCATCGAGATTTTTCTTATCCGAGTCGTTAAGTTGGCTTGGCTTGACTGCGCCGCTGGCAAGACGCTCTTGGATTTCTTTGCCTCTCTGATACTGCGCCGCCAGCTGCGGCGTGATCCCGGAAAGAACTTTGTCGCCGGAATGCTGACCGGCTAGCGCATCAACCGCAAGATTCTTTGCATCGCCAACAAGTTGCCCAACCAGTGTAAAAGCATCACCAGTCGGCGTGTTTGGCTTTTCCGGCTTAGCGCTCTCTCTGGCTTTGGCCTCGGCAGCTCTCTTTTGCTCTTCTTCCGGACTGGTCATAAACAACTCCGGCATAAACAGTATTGTGTTGCACGGTCGCTCCAAAGTCCGAAGACTCTCAAGCCCTCCCCCAATATTTGTACCCATCCAGGCTTGCAACCTCTACAGAGTGACCATTTTGCGTTTCGGCAGGCTTCAAAATCTGATGGACTCCGTGATTCCTGAGACAGTATGGCGCCCGCAAGCGAGGAAATTAATGTGGAATTGAACAGTCGTAAATTACTTGCGCGGGACAATCAGCAGGGTGGATTTGACCCGGGTTTCCGGCTGCCTGCCGCAAACCATTTTCAGAGCGCCGTCTGCTGATGATTTATCGGCAATCGCCATAGTCGTGGAAGTTCCACCATCGAAATTGAGAGCCCGTTTGCAGCCAAGATTGCTGAGGACCTGGGCTAATTGCTCGAGAGTTATCCCGGATGAAAATTCATCCTGCCCCTTGCCCGCAACACACAGAATAAGAAAATGGTCGTCACTGGTGATACCAATTGCGGTGCGCGCTGCAGTTTTATTGCACCCAATCGAGTCAACTTGTTTGCCATCGCTTCCAGTGCGAATGAAGGCTTCATCCTTTGCCGTCAGTTTCGGCAGCAGTTGAGGACCTCCGCCCAAGACATACTGCGCTTTCTCGTTTTTCGGATGCAAGTCTTTGTGCGCGGCGATGGATGGAAAACCACTCTTGTCGATGCGTAACTCGCTGCGATTGAAAATGGTGTCCAAAAATGGCATCAACTTCGGATTGGTCACCAGGTCTTTGTTAGTAGCCGGGTCGCAAATTTGCTTTCCATCGATGACCACATAGCTAGTGCTCTCGCCGTTGGAGAGGTTGAAAAATCCGCCATTGACTGCAGCTATCGCCTGCGACTTTGCGCCGGATGACGTAGTCGGGCAGGTGGGCGAATTCACAGAGGGGCGCACGCAGAATGATTTGCTCTTCAGATCAAGAACGCAAAGATGCGCCTTAGTGCCGTTTTTCAGAGGGAAATAGTAATAATTCACAGAGCCGTCACGGCTGAGGCTTTCGGTAACTTTGAGATCTCGCCAGGTTTTGAAAGGGGTCATGGGCTCGCTATTCTGCTCCTCCGCTAAGGCGGGACTGGCGACTGCTGCCAGTATTCCAGCAAGCAAAACGACAGCACCGGGAAGATTAACGGCTCCCGCCAGTTTATTGAACATCGATACCCCTTTGCACTAAGTCGCCATTCGTTCAAAATCATATCCTACTGAAATGGCGCAAATCCCGCCAGGCTTTATGTTCTTGCCTCCTACGCAGCATTGGCGCGGTCCGCAAACAGGTTAGGAGGCGCCGGGCGGGCGCAAGCTAAGGGCATATTCAGCCCTAAGTTTCATTGCAGAAAAATCACGAGGTAGTCTCGTCATTGCCCTGAGGGCAAGCTAAAATTACGACCACACCGGCCCAATAGCTTGGAAACATGAAAGACCTTCTGATACTCTGCCCCACTGCGCGAGAGCGACGAACTTTGCCAAAACTGGCAGAACGCGTAGGCGTGAATCTGCGTTTCGACGAGTTCGGCGGTGACTATTTCGATGATCTGCTCGGCGAAAATCCTGATTTGAATACGAAGCCTCTGGATATCGCAAGGCTTCTGGATGAAACTGTACAGCGGCATTATGACGACAGTCTTGCCGGTATCATATCCGGTGTCGGATATCCGGGCATGTCCGCGACTGCCGTGCTGACTGAGAGACTGGATTTGCCTGGACCGAAGCCGCAGCCTGTATTGCTGTGCGAGCACAAATATTACTGCCGCGTCAGGCAGGAAAAGATAGTGCCGTCGGCAACGCCGCAGTATCACCTGATCGATCCGAAGAATCTCAGCCCGATTGACGATATTTCCATGTATCCGGGTTTTCTCAAACCCGTGAAATCATGCATGTCGAAAAACGCGTTTCAAATCAAAGACAAGGACGAACTGCGGCAACGTGCCAAAGAATCGCTCCTGCCCGAACTGTTTATTCTGCCATTCAATGACCTGGTGCGCTTGTACACAGATTGGGAGTTGAATGCGAATTATCTGATTTATGAAGAACTCCTCGAAGGGCACCAGGTTTCGCTGGAAGGATTTGTCTACAGAGGCGAAGTCACGATAATGGGTATTATCGACGCGATTATGTTCCCCGGCACATTTTCATTCAAGCGATTTCAGTATCCATCGACACTCCCTCCTGATGTGCTTCTTCGCATGGAACAGATTGCTTCGACTTTCATGAGCGGCATTGGATATGACAATGCCATGTTCAATTTCGAGATGATTTACAACCCGAAAAAAGACACGATTCACATTATTGAAATCAATCCCAAGATTGCGTCCCAGTTTCCCGACCTCTTCGAGAAAGTGGATGGAAGCAATTCCTACGAAGTTATGCTGCGTATCGCACTGGGGATGCCCCCTGGCTTTGTGCGCGGGCAAGGCAAGTACAGAATTGCCGCCAGCTGCGTTTTGAGAACATTCGATGACAAACTTGTCAAACAAGTACCGGATCAGGACAACATCCAAAGCGTAGAACAGCAATTTCCCGGCGCCATGGTGCAAGTAATTGCAACCGAGGGCAAGAAGCTTTCCGACCAATTGCAGGATGCTCACAGCTACCGATACGGATTAATCAATATGGGCGCAGATTCCGAAGAAGAGCTGGTTCGCGACTTTGAAAACGCGTCAAACATGCTCAATTATCAATTGGAACCAGTCTCCTGATTGAAAAGATGAAACGAGTTCTTCTGACCGTAAATCCAGGTCTTCTGGAGGGTAGACGCTTTCAAACGGTCCGCTCGATGGTGACCGGATTACATAACAGATGCGATTTATTCTTGCTGCCGATTTCGGAATACGACTTCGAGAAAAGACGCGTTCGTGCGTACCGCCGGATGGCTCACGGGAAATTCGAGCGATACGGCTGGATTAAGCCGGAGGCAGATCTGTGGATTGTCTACACTGATGGCTACTGGATAAATCATCAAGACTGCGGATTCAAACACCGTCGCGAATATCTGCAGGCGCAAATCGACATGCATGAAGGAGCACAGAAAAGCGGAAAAGTCGAGGAGCTGATTAACAGTGCCGAAGCCGAGAGAAATTGTCTTAAATCCTGGTTTGCCGAGCTTGATGCAAATAAGTGGGGTGTGATATCGACATTCGCTTTCAGCAAGTGGAGTGAAGTTCACGACTATTTGCAGCAAGAGAGGACAATTGTGGCGAAACCCAATTGGGGAGGCGCCGGGGATGGCATCCACAAAATCGAGAGCGACAGAGAATTGAAAGACTTTCAAGACCTGGTCGGTAAGAAGAACGAATCTTTGGCTAAGGACTACTGCTTCCAGCCTCTGGTAACGGGACCGGAAAAACGGCTCTGGTATGTGAACGGAAAATGCGTGGGCGGGCGAAAAGTGGTTGGCAGAAAAACGCCCTGGTCGGAGTACGCAAACGATTACAGCATTACAGAGTACTTCAATACAAAATCGAAAGAATTTCGCGAAGATATGGAAAGAGCGGATAAATTGTGCAAAAAATCCGGACTCTCAATCGGCTCCATCGATTTCATCGGCAAACACATCAATGAGATCAACGGCGCCGGCACAACCTTCGTGCAGTACGACCTTATGAATAAGGTTACCGACGCCCGCAGGCCGCTCGTTGATTTTTTAATTTCCAAAGTAGTTTCAAACTAAGTTGTGCTTTTGACCCGCAGCAATCCGTCGAAGTAAGAAGCAATCGCATTGCCGAATTGAGGACCCTTCTTCGAATAATTGGCGTAGATGGATGGGTTCAACAACTCCGCCTCGACCAGCTTCGGACCAATATCAGTGGTAACGAAATCAATACGGCTGAAATGAATCGGGCAGCCGAATGATCGATAGACTTTCAAGAGATTATCGCAGTAATCCAGCTCTTCAGAAGTCGGCTCGTAAATGGCCACTGTGCCTCCAAGAGATTCGTTGCAGCGGAATTCATCAGCCTTTTCTCGATTGGGTCTTTTGATCACGGCGTGTTGAAATGCAAAACCCAGATAAGCAAGGCTCTTTTCTCCTTGCCTGATTTCAGGCATGTACTCTTGGGCGATGAATTCATCCTCTCTTCCTTCGATCACTTTGAGATCTTCCGGCGACTTGGCCAGCAAAACCTGATTGCCACGCTCTCCGAACAAGGGTTTGATCACGCAAGGCAAGCCTTTCTGCAGGCGCTGTTCCACGGCAACATCAATGCTGTACGGCTCGCCCACGCTAACGCCCCGCTCTTTCAACTGAAACAAATAACTCTTATTGATGTTGTGCCTAATAGTGGCAGGATCGTTTACCACAACGGGAATATTCGCTTCGAATGCTGACACCATGGCAAAGAAGCGCGGCATGTCGAAATAAAAACCTTCCATCTTGTACACGAAAACAAGGGCAAAATCAGACAGCAGGAGAGGTTTTACAAAACAAGAATTTTGGTAATCGAACATTCGATTGAATTGGACTTTCTTCGGGTCTGCTTGTTTTTCCAGATCAAGATCGCGCCAGTTCACGAAATAGACCCGGTGCCCAAGAGCCTTTAGTCCGGCAGCGAAATCGAAGCAGTCATTCTCGTCCACGGGATAGCGCACGGCAAAATGATTGTCGGCAGACTTTCCGACTTCTTCTGCAAGGGTCAGAAGTATGTTCGCCAAATTTGCTCTACACTCCGGCTGCAGTCGATCTTCTCGCCGACTGGAAGCGTCCGGATTGCGACTTGCTCAATCCGTGGCGAGAGCAATTGATTGCCGATTGGGCGATGATGCGCATCGGGTCGACAACGGGCACTGACAAAGAATCTGGCTCCAGCACGAGCGAAATTTCTGTGCATGCAGCGATCACAACATCGGCGCCACGCTTGACCAGAGAATTGCCGACGGCAATCAAGCTTTCCTTTGCAGCTTCTTTCTTGCCTGCTTTAATGCCGTCCGGTCCATAGATAGCGGACATGACCAATTGCTGCTCGATCTCGTTTGGCTTTAGCCCCTCGATACCCCAGTCGGAAAAGGGACGAGTGTAGAGTCCGGTCTCCAGAGTTGGCGAAGAGGCGAGCAAACCAACGGACTTCGCGCCAGGAAAGTCTTCGACAATCTTGTCGACAGTTTCCTGAATCATATCGAGCACAGGCACCGATATCTCATCTCTCAATGCGCGCAGATAGAAGTGAGCGCAATTGCAAGGCATTAGCAAGAAATTGGCACCGGCGCGAACCAAAGCCCGGGCTGTTTCGACCAGAGCCGGCAAGCAATTCTCTCCCTTGCCGCTAATTGAATCGACACGGCTGGGGATGTTCGGGTTGTTGAAGCAGATGACTGGAATATGCTCCCTGTCAGACGAGGCGTCGGACAACTCGACAATTAATTGCGACAGCCGATTTGCCGCCTCCGGACCGATGCCGCCTATTATTCCTACTGTTAACGGTTTGGATAACATGACACGTTTTTCGCTAAATGCTTACTGCACCCAAATCACAAGCGCCTAGGCAGATTTGGTACATCTCGAGGGATTCTGAGGGACTGCTAGAGGGAAAGTGCCCGGGGCGTTTTCGACCCGGTATCACCTAAGTATATGTATTAGCCTGCAGACCACAAGGTACAGCAAATAACTTGTTACAAAGGTGCCGGAAAGCGCCAGGGGCAGCACACTGAGGGTGCCTCGATTATCCGGGGATATATCTACGCTAACTGATAGAATAAGGGGCGGAAAAACGCAAACAGGCACGGTCGATGCAGAAAGAAGAAGAGCAGCCTTTAGAGAAACAGAACTCGGCAAAGGCGGCCGCTTCGCCGGCGGAGTTGCCGGACTCAACGCTGCCTCAGGTCCTGGAGTCAACTGTTATCACGAATGAAAATCTGGACGACACGCGGGTTGATAGCAAGCAAATTGCAAACTCGTCAGACAGTATTTCGCGTCCAAAACTGAAAAGGTCTCAAACAGAGTTGTCCGGACAGGTTGTTTCCGGCAAATATGCTATCGAAGAAAAGCTGGGCGAGGGCGGTATGGGCTCGGTGTTTCAGGCCTACGACGGCATGATGAAGCGGGTCGTCGCCATAAAACTCCTGAATCAAGATAGAGATGCTTCGCAAGAAACACTAATGCGATTTCAGCAGGAAGCACAGGCTACTTGCTCTCTCGATCACATAAACATCGTCCGTGTTCACGACTTCAGCGTTTGCGATATACACGGGCCTTATCTGGTCATGGACCTTGTAGAGGGAGAACCTCTAAGCTCTCTAATTGCGCGCAAGCAAAAACTCGAACCGCATTTTGTCGCGGACATCATGATACAAGTTGCCGACGCTTTGCAGCATGCGCACGGAAAGGGAGTCATCCACAGGGATTTGAAACCAAGCAACATTCTGGTTTCAACAGAAGGCAATGTGCCGACCGCCAAAATTGTAGACTTCGGCATTGCAAAATTACAACGCAACGATGGCGATGATCTCAAATTGACGAGGACGGGAGAAGTATTCGGAAGTCCCTTATACATGAGCCCCGAACAATGCCTGGCAGCCCCTCTCGATCGTCGCTCGGACATTTATTCGCTTGGCTGTGTAATGTACGAAGCGCTCAGCGGCGAGCCGCCGTTTAAAGGCAAGAATTTTGCCGAAACAGTCATAATGCACACCAAAGAATCACCCAAGCCCTTTGCGCAAGAATTGCAAATTCCGAGTGCATTGAAGCGAATCGTCTTCTGCTCTTTGGAAAAATCGCCGGATGATCGCTATCGCTCGATGAACGATCTAAAAAAAGAGCTGCAGAACTTCAGGAAGGGTCTGGCTGTCCGGGTCAAACAGAAGAAGAAATTCTGGAAGCTCGCCATTCTTGCTTGTGTTGCAACAGTACCGATTACAGTATTCTTCAGCCTCAGAGACGCAGTTAAGGAGCAGCCTGAATTCATCTCAACGATTTTCATGAAATACGATTTTCCGCAAATATTCGAATGGCTGGTCCTTCCGGATGACGAAACGCGAACGGCGTTGAATGCAGTGAAAGTAGCAATGAAAAACTATAAGAAGCATGAATTCACGCGCGCAGAAAGTGTGCTCCAGGGAATCAACGATGCTTATCCGGACTCCAACAGATCGCTGAGACTGACGGCATGGCCGATGGCGAGATGTTTGGCACGCCAGGGCAAATACAAGGAAGCTGAAGAGTACATCAAAGCAACCTACAAAACCGACAAACAAGTAGCAATGAATCTGAGAATCGTCGGTATCACCTTGCAGCTGTATGACGGACACAATGAATTTTCAGAATTCTTTTTCAAGCGGGCCATGTTCTATTTCGAGCAAGCCAAAGAACCCGTAGAGCGGGCAAAATGCCAATATCTGCTGGCTACATACGATTGGCGCGCCGGCAAGCCAAAAGAGGCAATCGACAACTTGAAGTCGGCGTTGCCTGTTCTCGAAGGTGGAGAAAAGACCGAGACCTGGATTAAGAAAGCCAAAGATGCGCTTGCAGCCATTGAAGCAGGAAAAGCTCCGCCGCCGCTAAAGTAGCCAAATCAGAGCATTTGACTCAGAGAAGAAAAATGCTCACCGCGCGCGAGTGCTCTGCTCAAAAAACGGTAAGTAGTAAGGGAAGAGCAGTTGCCGATCAAACTTGCGATCGGACTTTCATCTTCGCCCACGATTATCAAAGTAGGGAATGCAAAAACTCTATATCGCTTCTGAAGATCGGCGACAAACCTGGCATTCACCCCGAACTGCTTTTGTGTATCATTGATTCTGACCGGCATAAAACGATCATCGACTAATGCTGCCACCTGCGTATTGCTCATCGAAGTCGATTCCATTTTTTTGCATGGATCGGACCAGTCGGCATAGAATTCCAACAACAAAAGTTTGCCTCCGCCCTTCGCTTCAGCAAGCAGTTCATGCAACTGTTTCTGACTCTGCGGACTGAGTTCTTGCACCGGCTTTGTTGGTGTCGCGGCGACTCTTTTAGCTTCAGCCACCAGTTGCTCGCGGCTTGGAATTTGCGTCCAGGCGATTCCATCATTTGACTTAGCTTTGCCCGAACTCGGCTGTATACGGCTAAGTACGACATCGCCGATGCGAAGAGCAACACATACTACCGCTGCTGCAACCAACCACTTCGGCATGTAAGAAACTGATCTGTCTAGTTTAGAATCCATCGAGAATATCCTTTTTGAGGGTATCGGCATGAATGTGAATTTAGCTCGTCCCGTAGAAGAATTCACGTTTATTGGTAACTTGCACGGCGAAGAACAAATAGAGCGACAAGGCAGCCAGATAGGCAATAAGCGCCCCCATCGCAGTGGCCGGATTGCTCAGCAGATCGTATACATTAACGGTCGGCAGAATAAAATCGGCGATGTACTGCGACATATTCAGCATGAATTTCGTTGTCTCTATCGAGAGATCTTCGAGTGCTTTGCCGCCGGTTGCTACGCTTACGGGAGGAATTGTCTGACCGGCCAACCAGATGTAGAACGACAGGACCGCCACAATCTGGAATGCCGGATTGCGGTTGAGCATCGTCAATATCATCGCAGCCGAGATCAGAGCAGCGTCCATGAATCGCTCCAGCACCATGCTTACCAGTGCCTGAGCCGTGATGGTTTCACCGAAGTGCAGCCCAATGGCGGCAATCACGAGATTTTGCAAAGCCGCAAATCCGCCTCCAATCAGCGTAATGGTTATCCATTTGCTGAGGACGTACTCGCTGCGAGAAAGAGGGCGGGTGAAAATGAGAGGCAGATATTCACCGCCTCGTCCCGATTGCGTCGCAGTGTTTCCTGCCAGACCCAGACACAAGACCATCAGCACAAATGCCACGCCGACTTTACCGGTGAGCATTTCAAAGGTTTGAGAGTCGGAGGCGCCGTGAAGCATAGAGGCAATTTTCATGCCGACCGGCATCACAAATCCAAGCAAAACCACGTAGAGAAGTTTCATCGGGTCGAGACAAGCAGACATGGCGGTGAAACGAATAATCGTGCTATTCATCGTGGATGCCTCCGTGTCCTGTCTGATCGGACGAACTTTCGTTGGCGAAAAGTTCTTCCAGCTTGGCGCGCTCGGGAACAGCCTCTTCAACCGGCACTCCGCGCTCAATCAACTTGCGAATCAGAAGAGAAGCCATTTTGTTGTCTCTCACTGAAAAGCGGCCCCAATCGTGGTGATATTCATCGACCGATGCCTTCGTTTCTTCGGCAACTTCCGCAACCAACGAAGTCAATCGGCCATTCAATTGCGATTCGGGCCAACGCACAAGCAGGAAATAGTCACTGACGGCACCGGAATGCAAATCTTGCACCGAGGCGATTTTTCCTTGCTTTATGAAAGCGACGCGATCGCAGACTCGCTCGACCTCATCAAGCTGGTGCGAATTGACGATGGCCGTCATGCCGTCATCTTGCATCTTCTTCACCAGGTTTCTGACCAGCGTGACACCGGTAGGATCCAAGCCCAAAGTCGGTTCATCAAGAAGCGCCAGCCTGGGTTTGCCGATCAACATCTGGGCAATGTTCAGACGTTGCAACATTCCACGCGAGTATGTTTTCAGACGCCGATTCCAAACAGTCTTGGAGAGCTCGACGGACTCCAGCGCCTCGGCAACTTCTCTTTCTCTATCTCTCTTATCGCGCCGTGCCAATCCGTGATGATATTGCAAAAATTGCCGAGCTGTCATCCAATACTCGAAGTCCGAGCGCTCCGGGACATATCCGGTTATCTGGCGCACCGCAAGCGAGTCCGCAGGCTTGCCGAAGATTTTCACCGTGCCTGAGTCCGGACGCAAGAGTCCAAGTAAACATCCGATCAAAGTGGTTTTTCCGGCGCCGTTTGGTCCGATCAATCCAAATATCTCTCCTTGCCTGACCGACAGGGAAATACCGGAAAGTGCGGCGACATCGCTGCCCGGATAGGTTTTCTTCAGACCGGACGCCTCTACGGCAAGCAGCGAGCTATTATCATCGACATTGTCATTTAACATAGTGGTAATTGGAAAACAGTGCTTGATCACTATTTCATGCCCTTTAAAAACGGGTTTACCCGATGCCAAGAGAATACGATTCCCTTCACCGCCGCGCACTAGGGTTCACCCTGATTGGCATCTCGGGACAAGTCCTGCCTAATTGCGATAAGGAAGCCGTAATCCCCTATACGGGCACGACACGGTGATAAGGAAGTTTGAACATGGTCAGGCGCATCAGCAATGCAGAACACCTACAATGGATAATCGGTGCAGCCATCCTAATCGGCGCATTGCTGAGCTTTCTGCCTACCGGTGCGGGTGCAGCCGTGCAGCAACCCATTAAAATCGAATTCGCTCACGGCTCCGGAGTCAATCCGCGCCATTTCGAGAGACTGGAGTGCAAGCTCGACACCCGCTCCATGAAGGCGGACGAAGCGGAGAAGCTGATCAAATTGGTCGAATCAAGCAACATTCTCTCCTCCAAAGATAGCGACTTCCAAACCACAGAAGGCGGTCCTTTCTCGTCAATCGAGATCTGGACGCCCACGGTCAATCGCAAATTCAACTGGTCCTACGAACATGCACCGGCCGGTATTCGACCGCTTGTTAGATTTCTCAGCGAACACTCGACCAAATCGGTTTATGAAATGGGCAAACAAGTCCAATAAACGCCATTTGTTCGTTCACAAACTCATCACGAAGTTTGTAGCAGAATGACGTGCTTACCAACACTCTCGACTTCATTCAACACTCACACTGCTCAACTTTCTTGAGCAGCAGCCCCGATGGGCTCGCGAACAAGCTGTGAGAGCGTGATTTGAAACGGATTCTAAAAGACAGACATGGCAAGATCAGCAGAAGTATCCGAATCAATAGAAGCACCAGTTGATAGCCCTCAGCAGAATCTGGTCGGCGACTCGCTCATGAATCAAAGTGATTCGGACCTGGTCAGAACCGCTGCATCAGGCTCGCAAGATGACGCGATAGCAATGCTCGACCCGAAAGGCAATGAGTTTCGCATCGATGGTCTCAATGAAGACCAAGAACAGAACCTGCAAAATCAAGAAGCATCAATATCAGACAATCCGCAAGAGCCCGACAAACCACAGCAAAACTTCCAGCCCGGCGATTCGCAGATGCGCAACGCGATTAGACCAGACGGAGCGATCGCCAGCAACAGCACGGACGGGCTGACCAAGAGCGTAGTCTCCAATGAAGGAGAATCGAGCTTGCAGTTTTCTCCGGACGGGCAATTACAGTCATTCACAACGAAGGATCAGACTGGATTTACAACAACTACCAATTTCGATGAAAGCGGACGAGCAACCTCACGCACAATCACCAACCAGAATGGCGAGTCTCAGCAAGTTGATGTTTTGCGAGGTACAAGAGTTTCGGATTCGCCCACCGAGGATGGAGGCAGGGAAATCTCGATTTCAGAGCGGGGCAAGATAAACAGCTTCAAACTCGATGCCGGAGGAAACATCAGAGAATCATCTTTCCAACAAGGACAAAACAGCTTTCAGTCCAGAACGTTTGATGCCAGGGGCAATGTAGAGTCGGAATTTAGCAGGCAAACGACTGACGGCATAACCAATTCAACCTTTACCAAAGCCGGCTTTAGAGAAACTACCACTGTTAACGCTCATTCTGGAGAGACCGACATTCTCAGGGAAAACCAGCTCGAACCCTTCTCGAAGAGATTAAGCCCGTCGAGCGGCAGAACGGACAATATTCACATAAACAGGGACGGCAGTTCGGACGCCACAACGACCTATCGCAATGAGCCGGGCGTAAGCTATCACACACGCACAGGCTCGGACGGCAGATATCAGACAGACAAAGTCAACGATTCCACGGGAGAAAAGTGGCCCTACAGGCAGGGTTCATCAACCCGCCGAGTCTAGGCAAGCGTTTTGGAGATTTCGGCGATTTCAGCAGCCTTCCTCGTTTAATAATCGCAAAAGCGCCACTGGTGCGGTGTTTCATCTCTAAAGGCAGCGGGTATTGAGACTAAGTACCCTTGTTAGATAATGGCGTTTTATTACATGAGTAAGATACTGGTCGTCGAGGATGATGAATTCCTTGCAGAAACCATTGCAGACTGTTTGATTTTTACAGGGCATTCGGCCGACAGAATAGGAACAGGAACCGAAGCCTGCCAAATGATGAGGGCGAATAATTACGACCTGATTTTGCTTGATTCCATGCTGCCGGACATGAATGGTCTGGACATTTTGAAAGGTTATCGTGCCGAGAAAGGACCCTCGAAAGTACTATTCCTGACCGGCGCCAAGAAAAACGAAGAAGCGGCAATGGAGCTGGGAGCGGACTTTTTCCTCTCTAAGCCTTTTGAAATCGATGAGCTTTTGTCGGTGGTCAACCGCTTGACCGGCGGCGCCACCGCTCAAGCTTCGACATAGATTTAGGAGAGCCGGGATGCAGAGCAGGCAGCAAGCGATGGTGGACGGGAAGAAGTCCAAGTTCATCGAGCTCACCCAGTCACGCCTGAATGAAGCAACTCAGATACTGGATACGCTCAATCAAGCAGCTCCCTCGATGGACCAGGTGAATACGCTCATTAAGCATTTTCACCAGATGGCCGGTGCAGGCGGACTTTTTCGCCTCGTCGACTTTTGCCAGCACGCGCTGGAGGCGGAAGAAGTCGCGCTGTCGCTGACTAAGAAGAAGGCGACTGCCGGATACGCAGAAGAGGTCAACAAGCTCAAAATGCTCATTTTGAAGCTTTCAGCCACTATCGATAACGCCGCCATGCTCACGACAATGGGTGGAGAAGGCGCGATCACCCCTGCAGAGCAAGCACCTCGTGCTCCGTCGCCACCTCTGCAAAGCCGGGTGCTGGTTGTCGGCTGCAGCAGAAAAGACGGACGTAACTTCGCCGCCCCACTTTTCGACACCATGGAGAAAGCCGATTTACTGGTCGACGAGATGGAAGGTCAAGACGTCACACCTCAAAACCTGCTGAAGATCAGATACGACGCCTTTGTAATTGTCTGCCCGGACCCGCCGCAACCGGCATTCGAAGTAGCCCGGAACATACGCTCCCAGCGAACGAGCCTGGCCACAGTACCGATTATTTTCATCAGCGCCAAAAGCAATTTCAAAGACAAAGTGCAGGCTATAAGAGGCGGCGGAGACGGCGTTTTCAATTCAAGCGACGATCCCAAACTGATAGTCAATCGGCTCAAAAAGCTCCTCGATAAGAATAAGCCCAAGCGTCACCGCGTCCTCATTGTCGAAGATGATCCGATTCAAGCATCCGGATTGTATTCATTTCTGGACGCAGCCGGTTTCATTCCATTCGCCCTCACCGATGCGTCCCAATTCGAAGATGCCCTGGTTGAAGCCCAACCGGATATTCTCATTCTGGACGTAAATCTGGGCGAAGTGACCGGCTTCGAACTGGCGACAATCGTTCGCCAGCAGGAGAAATACAACACGACACCAATCATATTTTTGACGACTGAAAACCAATTGCAGTTTCATGTCGAGGGCGCCAAACATGGCGACGACTATTTGATCAAACCGGCTCCACCGCAGCTTCTTGTAGCGACAATCGCAGGCAAGCTGGAACGCTATCAAACTCTCAAAGATATGATTGGTCGCGATGGTCTTACCGGCGCTTTGACTCACGCAGAATTCATGAACACAGCAAAGCGCATGACGGAAAATGAAAGAGCGGGTGTCCTCTACATGCTCTTATTGGATATAGACAATTTCGGAGCGATCAATGAAAATTACGGCTACGGCACTGGCGAAAGAGTCGTCAACGAACTGTCCAACGTCATCAAAGAGACTATTCGCAGCTACGGAATCACGGGGCGGGTAGCCGGCGACAAGTTTGCCATTCTCGTAGATTCACTGACAGAATATGAGCTCATTCAGATATCAAACTTGTTGAAAGAGGACTTTGAAAGACGCCAATTCGAAACTCCGATGGGTCCGATTAGCGCCACTGTCAGTGGTGGCATAGCCGAGTTTCAACCGGACATGAATCTCAACACCTGGTTCTCGGCCGCGCGACAGGTATTGCAGACAGCGAAGAATCGCGGCAAGAGTATGATCCTCAAACGCGAGAAGTAGAAGGATACATGGAAGCGAAAGGGCATGTCACCAGTCCGCGCCTGTCGGCTCTCAAAGCGCACTGCGAAAAACATCTGAAATCTCCTGTCAAAGTCCTTCATTTCGGCAAAGGACCCATCGACAAAATGCCTGAGGGATTTTGCGTGCTCGAGTTCGAGCCGAGCGAAAAGCGCAATGTCTGGGTCTATGCAACATGCGGAATGTCGTGCGGCGATGCGATTCCAATCGAAATATTCATGTTTTCTCCCAGGCAGGCCTCCGAACACCTGGAATTGCTATATGCAATTGCACACTCGCACGTGACAGCAGAGGCACTGGATTTTTCACACACGGTTAATTTCGGTCGCCCCTGGCTGCCCGAGTCGAAATGTGAATACGGCTTGCTTTCTGCAATTGGAAGCGACATCGACACTTTGGAAATCGACGCGGACGAAGTTCAATTTCTCTGGCTCATTCCCATTACCGAGGCGGAAAGAGAATATAAGAAAAAGCATGGATTCGAGGCGCTCGAGGAAAAATTCGCCAGGGCGGACATGGCTTGCGAAGATCCTCAACGAAAGAGTGTAGTCTGAGCTGGAAAAAATGCGGCAATGTGAAGCTTCACCAGACTTAGCGGCCGACAACGTGTTAGAGTTTCAGCAGACTTTGTGCGTTATTAGACTGATTCTGATTGTTTTCCCAGCGTGTTTTCTAAAATCCGAATCATTGCAAAAGTACCCATTTGGCGACGCACGTCTGCGCGCCGCAACAGATGTCATTTGGAGAACTTGCTGAGACTGTCCGCCCTGGCATTCTTGCTGCAGACAGCGACGGCGCCGTTTGCCATAGCCCAGGGCTGAGCGGCGTCACGAAGTTTGGTGCCCGGTCTGAGCACTCACGGTGGTAAGTTTCAACTTTCGGTAGGCTGGCGCGTTGCAGAGGCGAACAAGTCTTATTTCGATTCGCGGGTAAACAAGGACTTTACAAGGCTCTGGAATCCCCATGAAAAATTGAGCGTCATGGATGTGACTGCTGGCTACTCGCTTAATAAGCGGACCAGCATCCTCGCCTCCTTGCCGATTGTTTTCAACGATTTCTCGATGCTCTATCCGCCCAAGGGGCCCAATCAGGGCACCAACAAGAGCTCGCCGGTTCGCGGGGTCGGAGATCTCAGCCTCTTTTCCCAGACCTGGCTTCTGGACAGCAAGAAGCATCCTTTTGAGAATGTGGCGCTGGGGGTGGGATTGAAGTTTCCGACCGGCAACTGGAATTATAAAGGTCTGCTGCCCGACGAGACCGGACAAAACTTCAAAAATCGTCCGGTCTATCCGCCCGCAATCATGCCAGGCGACGGGGGCTTGGGTGTGCTGGTCGGATATCAGGCTTACAAATCATTTCTTCAGCCACGCTTTCTTACCAACTTCTCCTTTTTCACTTCCGGCAATTATCTGATCAATCCGCGCAATCAGAATGGCACACCATCTATGGTGGCAAGCCTCGGTGTGCCGTTGACTCCCAATTTCGCCGATGACCTGACCAATTCGGTTGCCGATACTTACAATGTGCAGGCGGGAATCAACTGGAGACCGCCCGGCGTCTGGGACAAACCCAAATTGAAAGGGCTCAGGCTTCGCTGCACATACAATTGGGAAGGTCTTGCTCCTCGCGATTTGATAGGCGGCAACAGCGGGTTTCGTCAATCGGGTTATACAATGTCTGTTGGACCGGGACTGGTGTGGGTTAAGGGTCGCGACATTTTCCTGATGGATGTCCCGATCACATTCGCTCAGTACATCAACCCCAGTCAGTCGCTGCTGCCCGGTCCTCCAGGACCACCGGTAAACGGCATCCCCACACCCGCCCCGGTCAATTTCAGAAGGCAAATGGGACTGGTGGCGCCAGTCGCTCTTTCGATGCGCTATATCCGGACCTTTTGAGTTTGACAATCACTGTCAGGAGACTTTCTGCATCACGGCAGCTAGCGCTTCTTTGACCTCGGTCATAGAAGCCGGCCTATCGATTGCATCCTTTGCCAGCATGCGCTCGACAAGTTGCCATAGAGCCGGAGGGACATCAAGCCCTCTGGCGAAGGGTTTTAACTCGCCGCTGATATGCAGATTGAACGTTTCCATGAATGTCTTGCCGCGAAATGGCACATTGCCGGAAAGACACTCATAAATGACGCAGCCCAGTCCATAAATGTCGGTGCGCGCATCAATCTCACCCCCCAAGCATTGTTCCGGACTCATATACAGAGGACTGCCGAATGCCTCACCGGTCTGGGAGAGTTTCTGATCATCGCTGTCCAAAATTCGAGCCAAGCCGAAATCAACGACCTTAGCATGCTCCCCTCCATCATCAAGAGGGCTCATCATGATATTGCTGGGCTTGATGTCTCGATGCACGATATTCTCATCATGAGCATGCTGAAGTCCGTCAGCAACCTGCAGCATGATCTCCACCGTTCGCTTTGCGGACAATCTTTTTTCTTCTCTCAAAATCTCATCGAGCGACATGCCTTGAAGAAATTCCATGACGAGATACGGCACTCCCTCGATGATGCTGCACTCAGTGACAGAGCACAAATTGGGATGTTGCAAGCGCGCCATCGCCTTGCCTTCACGCTGAAAACGCAAGACGCTTTCGCCTTTCGAGACGAACTGCGTCTGCAAAAACTTTATAGCCAGAGTCTTGCTGAGTATCTGGTGCTCGACTTTGTACACGGTACTCATGCCGCCCCGTCCGAGGAATTCGAGGACCTTGTATCGCCCTTCCAATACCTGTCCAATCAGGGCATCATGAATCTTCAAAGGCGAATCGTCGTAGGGGCAGATCTTTGTATGCGAGTCAAACTCTTTGCTGCACTTTGTGCATTTCGCCGTTCTCCACGCTTTTCCGGACATGCCGAATGTATTGCTTTCGACCCTGCTTTGCGAAAATTGGTGTGACAGATCCTGCAATCGCTGCTCGGTGTTTCGCCGCATATTTTGCTCGCTCTTGTAAGCGAAGACGAACTGAGACATT
>JAIETE010000143.1 GCA_019745505.1 Candidatus Obscuribacterales bacterium
ATCCGCCCTTAGCTCAGCTGGATAGAGTGCTTGGCTTCGAACCAAGAGGTCGTAGGTTCGAGTCCTACAGGGCGGGATATTTCAACGTCATACTGAATAAGGTTTTCGAGATCATAAGCGTTTGCTTATTGGGGTAGGAAAAACGCGGCGTTGGCCCCTATTTGGCCCCTTAAAAATCAATTTTGCTCAAACAGAATCAACAAAAATTTGGGGCCAACAGCGAAAAACACCAAGTGGTCACCCTTAGAAATAGCTTGATTTCGGCAAGGGTTAAAAGCATTCGATTAAAAGTACGCTAGCAGCCGACCTCGTTAGTAGGCACCGCTTTTGGTACCACTGCAAATCATATGAATAGTGCAGAACGTTCCCTTAGCGGATAAAGTAGAATTGAAAAAATTGACAAGCAAGGGTTCGGCTCGCATGACTGCTCGCCTATTTTTATTAGTTCTTTTCTTGATTGGTAACTTCAC
The DNA here is from genome assembly GCA_019745505.1 of Candidatus Obscuribacterales bacterium. Taxonomy (GTDB): domain Bacteria; phylum Cyanobacteriota; class Vampirovibrionia; order Obscuribacterales; family Obscuribacteraceae; genus QKMZ01. The sequence continues at coordinate 471 of JAIETE010000143.1, forward strand.
ATCCATTGGTGCGGCTTCAGCTGAAACACACATGCTTTCCGTTGGCACGAGAATTGATGTAACGATGGCTAGTACTCTAGACAGTTCAAGTTGCCGAGATGGTGATCCAATATTGGTCAAATTGGCAGAAGACACTAGTTGGAACGGCAGGGTCATAGTTCCTGCCAATACCATAGTTTCAGGAAAGATTTTTGTTCGGAAATTAGACCCAAGTTTGACTAGCGTAAGAGCATTGGAACTAAAGTTTGAAAGTATTGAAGTTGACCATAATCAAATACCGATTGAAGCTGTCCTCTCCGTTCGAGGTGGAAAAGTCTACATACGCCGCGGATGGGTCTTTTTACCTATAACGATTCAGACATTCGAGTCACCTGGAGCAGCTCTAGGAACGGCTGTTTCATATCAAAGTCCCAAAGCTGAAAGAACGCAGGCCAAGGCTGAACTCAAATTGAGAGCAGACAAAGAGAAAGCGCGAAGGTCGAATTTTCGTTACGGTCTGCAACGTCGCGGACAAGTCCTGCTGCTCGCAAAAAAGAAGCCAAAAATTGAACTTCTACCCGGTGATCACTTTCAGATCGAACTATTGAGAGACGTGGATGTCCCGGTGCAAGAGAAGTGACCTTCACATTTTCTTGAATCGGGTCAAGCACGGACAGCTTGCCAAGTATCCGTGCTATATTGTTCATTGTTCATGAACACTGAACCTTGGCTACGAATATGCAATTAAAGCCACAAGACATCGTCGTATTACTCAAGTTGATCAGCCTTCAAGAGGATTGGTCATACCGCTCGCTGGCGCATGAGCTGTTTATGAGCGTCGGGGAAGTCCATAACGCCTAAGACCGTGCTACTAGAGCTCAATTATTCGACGCCGAACATAGGCGACCAAGAATACAAGCACTGGAGGAGTTTCTCGTTCACGGACTCAAGTACTCTTTTCCTGCCGAACGTTGATCTCTTACTCGAGGTATGCCCACGGGTTATGCTGCACCGCCGCTAAATTCGATCATCTCTCAAATAGATGGTGAGCACCCACCGGTCTGGTCAGATCCAGAAGGCTCCGCAAGAGGATACAAGCTGGAGCCGCTGTTTGCCTCAGTACCGAAAGCGGCAAAGCAGGACAAAGCACTTTATGCATTGTTGGCACTCGTCGATGCAATTCGAGATGGTCGCGCCCGCGAACGCAAACTTGCCGCAGAGCACCTGCACCAGCTCCTGAGGGAAAGACATGCAGCGGCATAGTGCTCACGCCGAGAATATTGTTATGGTGGCGCACCGCTTGGAGAGACTAGAGACTGAAGTTGTTTTCACTGGTGGTGCCATTGTCGGACTGCTGTTGACTGACATTGCAGCACCAGACGTGAGACCGACAGACGATGTCGCCGTCATCGTTGGAATTACCCGATATTTCGATTATGCATCGCTACAAGAACAGTTGCGAAAGATTGGTTTTAAGCATGACATGAATGGACCCAATTGTAGATTCATTCTGGACGGACTAAAGGTTGGCGTCATGCCCAGCGAGGGAAAAGTATTGGGCTTTACCAATCGCTGGTATGACTTTGCACTGGCGTCCGCAAACGTCTACCTCATGCCCGACGGTACATCTATTAAATTGATATCGGCGCCAGCCTTCGTTGCAACCAAACTGGAAGCTTTTCATGCTCGTGGGCTCGGGCAGAGCGCCAGATGTGTACGGGGGCAATCTTTTTATCTCTCTGAGGTGCTTTGGTGCCTCTACGCTAAGAGTTCTTGTCGCGTCGACTGGAGTTTACTTATCACTGAACTAACGCAGATCAAATAATCCAGAACGTCGAACAAAAGTACACGACATGCCATAGCTACAGAGATCGTGGAATGGTATTTTTTGATGCCCCACATGGAGAAAAAGACGTATTACAATTTCGAACTCTCTTCAAACGGCCGAATCGCTTAGTCTTTCAATGGCAGGACTATGGGCCGAATCGAGGAAAAACTGAGGAATTTTCTACTCTCTGGTCACTAGCTGGGGAGACTTGGGTCAGGAGAGTCCAGGGCAGTCGTGTCAAAACAGAGCAGTTGGACAGCCTTGGACTTGCACAAGCAGGCGCAGTGGGTTGTTCAGCCGGAGCAGCCGGAATTGTTATATCTGCACTTTTGCGGGAGCTTAGCGATAACTTCAACAGACTGCTAGGTCTGGAGGACTTTCGAATAAACGGTAGTGAAATCATGGGTCATGTTCCTTGTCACATGATCAAGGCGAGCGGCCGGAGAAATAGAAGCAACTACTTGTGGATCTCAACCAAGGATTTTTCTATACACAAATTCCTATGCGATATGTCGAGTACAGCGGCAGAGCAGGAGGTCGAGATGAAAGAGATTTTCGCCAATAAACAGCTAATGGCGATGATGAAAGATAAAGGCTTCGAGCCGCCGACAAGCCCACATTATCGAGACCGAACAATGGAGGCAGAGTACCATTTCTCCGAGATAGCATTCGATGAAGACTTCGAGACGCAGCCTCGCCCATTGTAATGCTCAGCGAGAATTCTGCTTAAATATTCGTTGGTAGAGGCGAATTCTGAACAGGGTAGCGCAGAAGATGATCCCCGCGGGTTACATGTACAAACTGGTAAGTACCTCCGACGGTAAGGAGGCTGCTTCACAGCCAGTAGACTTCTATTCAGCTGGCGCATGTGGTGCTGGCATAACGCCCTTTTTCACCGACTACGTCCCACACTGGAAACACAATGGATTTTGGTTCTTCAATTCTCCTGGTGTCATGCAGGAGATAGCCGTAGAGAAACACATTGACCTTTCCGGCATGACTCTCTTTTTCTATGAACTTTATGAGTTCGAGTTTGATCTTCCAGATGCCGGCGAGGAGGCTTGGTCTCCAATTGAGAGCGAATCTTCTTTTGTGACCGAGATTGTTGTTCCATCAAAGAAGGTTCTAGCTGGATTCGATGTAGTTGAATACGTTTGTAGGAATTCACCTGAGTGTTCCTTGCTTTCGTGCAGCAATTTAGCCAAAGAATTCACCGTGAATTCGCATTGCCTGTTCGATACTTTAGAAGACGCAAAGGTGGCAGTTGAGTCTGGAAAATTTCACGAACGTGAGCCTGGACCGTACAGGATTTTGGCTGTTTACGTCGTAACGGTATAATTGCAGAGTTGATAGAGGTGTCTTTCAAGTTCATTTTTCTTGCACGCAACTGGAGACACAACTTTGAAAGTCGAAATCATGGCAAAGACACTCAGGTCCGTAAATTTCGGTCCATTCGGCTATGCAGGAACATTTCTAAACGAAGATACTCCGGACTTCGGTGCGAATCCCGCAATATTGTTCATTCAACCGCATTTCCGCAATACCACAGGCTGGATCGGCTTTCCTCAGATACTCGAAGGTTATAACGCGCGGCTCTCAAAATTGCCGAAAGTAAAAGTCCTTAACAAGATGAAGCTCATCGAAATTGAGTACTTGAGCAATGTCTGCATGGGAGAAGACTTGGAAGGTGGTCCGTACAATGCCGAACCTGGATTCAACGCCAATTGGAGAAACGACTTGGAGCGTCGCCGCCACACGTACGACGTCGAATTGCTTCAGCGCTTCTGCTCTGAGTTGCTTGAGATTCTTCCCAGCTTTAGGAAACGGCTGGCCAAAGTTGATGACTAGTTGACTAGATGATGAGACAAAACTCTGGCCCCTTGGTCGTTTACCAAGGAATTCGTTGGCCCCTATTTGGCCCCTTCTGCATGCAATCTTAGCGAAAATAATGCACCTTGGCAAATGAAACAGATTCGCCGCCTTCGTCCTATTCATAAGGGTTTTCAACGTTTATCAACGAACAACAAAATGGATAAAAAATAGAGTAAAATAGCCGTAGTAAAACTTCGAACCAAGAGGTCGTAGGTTCGAGTCCTACAGGGCGGGGATTTCAACATCAAAGTTTATAAGCTTTTGAGCTCCTAAGCGTTTGCTTAATGGGGTAGGAAAGACGTGGCAAAGTCCCCTATTTGGCCATTAGGAATTGACAGTAATCCAACATAAGCATTAATGAAGAACAGCCGTGGCCAAATGTAGATCAAGAGCTGTGCCGTTAAGATGAATTGCTCTAAAGGCTAAGTGGCTTAATGAATGCATATTCGCATCGCTTTTGTCCGGGTGTTGAAGAAAGAGAATGAGGAGAAGTTCTCGCAGACGAAGAAAATATCAGTGCACCGCCGGTAGTGCCACGCTTCTGGGCTTGCCTGACCGTCGTGGCAACTGACATAATGAGCAACAGCTGTCAATTTCGCTATATTGCTTGCATTTGAAATTCTTCAATTGATCCTGAAGTACCCCGGATACCCACTTGTCCAGGCTCTGTTAGATCATTATCGCAAACACGTAGCACAACCCTGCCGTCAACCGACACATTCAGATTGTGCTCTTTGGTTTCAAACGCAATTGAATCCGGATGCTCGGGCAGCGGTGTGCTATCTATTAGATACCATGCTCCATTCAGGTTTTTCCATATTTGTATTGAATACGAGCATTCGTGCTTGTAGAGCATGCCAATATACATATTGTCGTCGCTCGGACCCAGGTATCGCGACACGAGTGATATATGACTTTCGGCCGGCGCCGAGTGCAGCGATACTTTTGCCTTGATGCAGACATCCTTTTGGGGAGCGGCTGCAAAAGTCGCGATTCCGAATGGTTGTGTGACAGTGATCTTGGTGCCTCCTGCCCACTCAACTCTTCCACCTTGTAGTTTCCAGTCCGAAGTTGGTTTTCTGGCACTTATCAATTTTGCGAATTCTTGAAACTCTTCAGTGGCCTGTCCGTTTTTTGGAATTGGTCTTTCAAATGGCTGCAATTCGTGGCACTCGTCTATCTCGTCCAAGACTCGGATGTCGTGAATGTTTCCAGCAAACGGCATGGAAATGAAATCGAGTTGTTGCCAATTGCGCCTATCCAGGATCCAAATGCCACCATCCGATTCTGTTCTATATCCTCTTGCTGCATAACCAGAGCAACCTACAAAGACAAGATCGCCGGCGCATGCTAAACCACGTGTAATTGTGTTGTGTTCCGTAGCTCTCCAAAGCACTGAACCTGAGACAACGTCGTCAATTGATCTGTTCATGCTATTGCACACAATCAGTTGATTTCTATCGGTAAGCCACACGTTGTGAGCCCAACGAGCTAGCGTATCAATTCTTTCCACGACTTTTAGATCTGGCCAGGATAATTTCAGGATGAAAGAAGGCTCTTCGTGGTTGTGGGCAAGCAGATACAGGTGGTTATCCTTGAAATATACAGAGTTGAAGTGGGCGCCAGTCTGCCCGTCTTCAGCCTTATCCCACTTTTGATCATCGAACCAATAGTGTCGAAAAAAAAGGTCTTCGGTGCGAATCAAAGTCAGGCAGTTTCGACCTGTATTTGCTGTTGCTACAAGACTTTTGATACAAACTATTTGATGCGGGCAAGAAAGCACCCCTGCGATGAGATTAGAGTCGATGGACAGCCCTCCTTTTTCTGAACGCACGTAGTCAGAAAATGTAGCAATCCCTTGATTATTGACAAAGCTATGGCTCAGCACCAGTCTGGCGTCCGGAGTCCATGTAATCCCATAATACTCACGGCGAGATGATTCAACCACATCAACCTGGTGTGAATGTGTATCGATGAGAAACAGCCAGAAGGGGCTCGATACTAGAAGCTTCACAAAGACTCCTGAAGGCAGGACCTCGTTTCCATAATTCGACTGTGTATGATTTGCCAATCGTGGCAGAAGCGCATTTTACTATGTGTGATGTGCATCTGCATGGGACTTTCAAAACTGACGAATTCAAAGGTCGTAAAACATCGCTGGTTGCGACCGGAACTACGGCACAAATCGAAGAGCAGAGTTAGAGACTCGCCTGCGAGCCGTCGACAACTTCTGGGATGATAAGAGGACGCGGACGCCGACTGAAATTAGTTCTAATGAGCTTTGCCTGCACCAGTGTTAGTATCCGCAGGTGTTTACGTTGAAGAGGAATACGTGTCCTTAGAGTCCTGGTGGCTGAGTTACTCTGAACTCCTCAAACAGGTTTTGCTAACGCTGTTTGCTTTTGTCTGCCTTGAACGATTTATTCCTATTCAGAGATCTCACTCTATCAATGCGCTTATATTCAACGTTTCATACAAGATTCTGAATCTCGGACTTGTGTTGTGCTTGATTCCAAGCTTTGCCCTTATTGCCCAAAAGATCAAAGTAATGCTTCATGCCGGCTATATTAGATGGCCGGCGCCGGGGTCACTTGATCTTTTCCAAACTATTCTCTGGTGCCTGGCATACGCATTCATTTGGGATCTGCTGCAGTATGCCGGACATCGCATGCAACACTCGATTCCATTTCTTTTCGAAATCCATAAATTCCATCATGCTGAAAGAGCTCTTAATGCAAGTTCTACAGGACGAAAGCATATTTTGGAACATATTTTTGAAGAGTTCACCATTGTTCTTCCTTTGATTTTGATTTTTTCCGATCCGGTTCTTCCAGTAATCGTGCAGTCCTTGTTTTTCAACGGCTGGGGCTACTTCAATCACATGAACGCACGTATAGACCTGGGTCCTCTTACATCGATAGTCTCTGGTCCGCAGTTTCACCGCATCCACCATTCGATCGACTCTAAACACTACAACAAGAATTTTGCTGCCTTCTTTCCCTTTATCGATCAGATTTTCGGCACCTACTACAAACCTTCAGCAGAAGAATATCCAGACACTGGTTTAGAAGACCGCGACGATGTTCATAATCTTCTGTTTGTCTACGTCGAACCACTCAAAAATTGGAGCTCTGCCATTATCAAATTACTTTCAAATAGCTGGCGCACTCATTCTGAGCCAACATGAGTACTAGACGATTTCAGACGCTTTCAGGAGGATTCGCACCGCTGATGTCCAAAAAAGATTTGATAATTGTTGGAGCTGGCGGGCATGCGAAAGTTGTTTTTGATGTTGCCGATTCGTTAGCTGCTTACAATGTAATCTACTTTATCAGCGAGATTCCAAGCGCTGAAAAACAGCTGCTTGGCATTCCAATTCTTGGGGGAGTTCAAGAATTAAAGCCATGTTCATTTGTCGTCGCCATAGGTGACAACCTGGTAAGGCGAAGGCTCTTTACCGAAATGTTGGGGCGCGGGTTTATGCCGGTGACACTACAGCATTCGTCTGCCAGCATATCCAAGTTTTCCTCTATTGCCAGTGGCACTGTGATACTTCCGCATGCGGTGATAAATGCAGGTTCTGAAATCGGGGAGAACTGCATAATTAACAGCGCAGCAGTGGTAGAACATGACTGCAAAGTTGCCTCTCACACCCACATATCTGTGGGCGCACGTCTGGCTGGAAATGTGCGTGTAGATGAAGGTGTCCTGCTTGGAGTTTCATCGACTGTCATTCCCAGCAGGAACATTGGAGAGTGGAGCACAGTAGGCGCCGGCGCAGTCGTGACCCGCGATGTTGAGGCTCATAGCACAGTGGTTGGTATCCCAGCTAAACCATTAGCAGGAAGCCCGCCGTCGACCAAAAAACTCTCATGACAGCGACTTTCCCCCATAACGGCTGGAAGCGGCTGCAATAGCCCTAGTCTGGCATCCTGTTGTACTTTAGCAATGGCCTTGGAGATTGCGCTTGACCTCGCCGGATCGGCTGAGTGGCTCATAGATTCTCGTCGTATTCGGTAATGCACCAGCGGTTCGTCTATATAGCCAATTCTTGCAATCTGACTCACATTCAAGTGTCCTGGATAGTCGCCCATTTTATAGTTTCGTGCTTCGAAAATGTCGAATGTGTAGCAACGGTCCCAAAGCTCTTTACGCACCATCATGCTTGCGGATTGGATAAAGTTCGATTTCAACAATGCTTCAAACACCCAACCTTGTGGAATGTCGGAATAGTGTACATACTTTCTCCAGAAGGCAACCGTCATGGTTGAGCTGTTTTCGAACGAATTGAAGTCGGAGTGGACTGCGCCAAAACTGGGGTTTTCACATAGAAATTGGACATTCTTCTCCACTTTCGTAGGCTCGAGATAATCGTCTCCGTCAAGATATGATGCCAGATCGCCAGTCATATGCTGAAATGCATTGTGCATACTTCTAAGTGTTCCCAGGTTTCTGTCATTCTTCAGAAGAACGACTCTGGAAAATTTTTCTCTGAGATATGGCTCATATTCTCTTGCTATTTCCCAGCTTCTATCGCTGCTGTAGTCGTCTACAAACACCAACTCTATGTTCCGGTAAGTCTGTGACATGAGCGAGTTAAAAGTCGCCTTCAGGTAGCAAGCTGAATTGAAGCTGGGAACGCAGATCGACACCAGGGGAGAAGTTTTACTCATGTTCCGTAAGCGCACTCGATGCTAAGCTCTACAAGAATTTGAGTATAACTGCAGCCTTGAGCGCGATGTCTTAGCTGCCGTTCATTCATACTAGGATTTCTAAATCATTGTCAAAGTCATTGTCTGTATGTGTTCCCGCTGTAGATACCATTGAATGGATGGATCGCACGGTTCAATCACTTATCGAGCAGACCTGCAAAAGCTTTGACTTAATTGTGTGCGCGCGAGCAGACTCGCTTTCCGATGATTTGAAATTACTCCTTGATAGTCACTTTTCGGTGAAGATCGTGGAGTTGCATAAAGATGCGCGGGATTCGGACATTTTAAATTGCTGCCTCAGCCTTGCTGAAGGCGAATACGTCAAGTTTGTTCCGGCTGGGGTCTGCCTAGATAGTAATTGTCTCGAACAGTTTTTGGCTGCACTTGAGCCCTATGAAGTACTAGCGGCCGTTACTGCGCCAGCACGCGGCATTTCTCGCGATGGGGATGCGATTGCCGGATCGATCGGACCTGATTTCGTCGGTTTTCGCACCGGTGAATCTCTCGTTCAAAAGGCTTTTGATAAATTTGTCAGTCCTCTCGGAGATATTACAAATGTGATGTTTCGGCGGGTGTTTGCACGCGATGGATTCAAGAACGGATTTGATAATTTGTCGAGCTTCGAGCTCTTTTTGCATTTGATGTCTCAGGGAGACTGTGTGGCACTGTCACGTCCCTTGATGAATGTTCCGCACATTCAGGTGCAGTCGAAGCGTAATTTGAGGAAGGAATCGCTTGCGGAGTTTTACGAATACCAATTGCTACAGATGGAACATCGTTCGAGATATATGCGAGCGGGGCTATCCGAATCGGATGCGTATCACGAAGCCTGTGATTTTATGGAGAAAGTATTTTGTAATTTGTGCAATGAGCGTAACTTGAATGAGGAGACAGTCGCTCATGCAGCCAGATTATTGGCTGGAACCCTAAGTCATAGTGAATTGGTGGAGCTGGTCACAAATTATTCAGCCACATTATTCAGCCGATTTGAACGCATTGTCTCATTGCGACGTCGTTTCGAGCCAGGAGCCTTGGGGACAACGTTGAATGCTAACTCAACGGGCGAAACGGCTGAGCAGCAGCTTATAAAATATCGAAACGCATTGAATAAGGAATTATACTCACTCGTATTTTCGCCCTCTTGGTTATTGACTCAACCACTTAGAGATGCCAAACAAATTGTTCGTTCGGCAATGGGCAAACTCAAATCAAAACAAACGGACTCCAGACCTGATCGCAACTCTCATTCCGCAGAATTTTCACCATATTCGGTATTGCGCAATGAAATATTCTGGCTGGAAGACGAAATCAGAGCAATCCGGAAGTCTCCGTCTTGGCGAGTGAGCCAACCTTTCAGGGCGCTGTATCGTTGGAAGGACGTGCAGACCAAGTGTCCTGCGTTTATAGACAAGATGAAGCAGTCGGACAAGGCAAATAACTCGCTTGTCGATGCGAGCCTGGTTGTTTTTGATGAGAGCTTTCCCCATAAGCTTTCAGCGTTTCGCTTTTGCGAGTTTACTGAGCTGTTGAAAAACTTTCCGGAATGTCATGTCATCACATCTGATGATTCAACGCAGTTTGTTAATAACTCTCACGACAAAGATCATTTGCTTGGAACGTATCGCCAGGAATTTCCAGATCTTGCTAATCGGGTGCATAAGTTTTCCGATGTCGCGGTCTTGCGCGCCTCGCTTGCATACTGCGTCTTTTTATCGCTTGCACATAAATATTTGCCGATGTTTGAATCTCTGAACATCCCCTTCGTTTTTACTCTGTACCCGGGCGGACTTTTTGAATTGAATCAACCAAAGTCCGACGCCTTGCTGAGGCGAGTAATGTCTTCTCCTCTTTTCCGCAGGGTAATCGTCACGCAGCCAATTGTGAAAGACTACCTTTTGGCAAATGATTTTTGCAAGGCTGAAAGTATCGACGAGATATTCGGATGTGTAACTCTGGATAGTGGCTCAGAGAAGTGCCAGCAGAAAAGATATTTCGGAAAGGAGAAGGACACAAAGGACATTTGCTTTGTCGCACACAAATATCACGCGAGGGGACACGATAAAGGATACGATGTCTTCATTCAGGTCGCCAAAGAGCTGGCTATCCGCCAGCCGAATGTGTTCTTTCATGTGGTTGGTGGCTTTACAGCTACAGACATAGACATCTGCGGTATTGAAGACAGAATTCGGTTCTATCGGGCTCTGGAAGCCGATGAATTGACAAACTTCTATTTGTCCATGGATGCAATCGTTTCTCCCAACATTCACGGCGTTCACTCACCGGGTCAGTTTGACGGATTCCCGACCGGATGCTGTATTGAAGCGGGTTTGCTCGCAGTGGTGCCATTCTGCACCGATTTGCTAAAACAAAATAGAATTCTAGTCGATGGTTCGGACTTTGTTTTGATCGACCGGGAGCCGGTCAATATTGCCGACCAGATCGAGAAGCGGCTTTCTGATATGGATAAGTTCTATCAGATGTCCAAAACGGTAAAACAAACGTTTAGCAGGGTGTTTGGCTATAGTGCCCAAATTGAACCGCGCGTGAAAATTCTAGCAACGGAGCTGCAAGCCGTGTCGTCTTTCCAAGCTGACTATAGTCTGTCAGTGAATTAATTCGTTTGAGGAGCACGATCTTGTCAAAGGCACTGGAGAAAGCAAATATTGTTGAACAAGCCATCGGTGAATACTCTTCAAAACCAGCTGAGGGTTCTGTTCCAAGGTATGTTGTAGGCAAGCCTAACATTTTCAGTCCAGAAATTTTCTTAGCTCGTGTGCAGGAGGTTATGGACTCCGGCTGGCATACAAATGACGGTCCCATGGTGCAAAGACTTGAAGCATTCGCAGCTAAATCATTCGGCGTTAGCAATTGCATTGCTGTTGCTAATGCAACTTTAGGTCTGGAGCTTCTATTGCAAGCGTTGAACTTGCCTGCTCACAGCAAAGTAATTGTGCCGTCATTTACCTTTGTCGCTTCTGTACACGCAATCGTTCGTGCTGGTCTGCGTCCGGAATTTTGTGATGTTGATGAACGAGGAATGATTGACTGCGCGCATGCGGAAAGTCTCATTGACTCTGATACCAGTGCCATACTTGCTGTGAATATTTATGGTTTTGCTTGCGATGTAGGTCGCCTGGAATCAATTGCACAACGTCACCGCATACAACTTCTGTTTGATTCCGCCCATGGGGTAGGGGTGAAAACATCAACTGGATCTTTGGGACAGCATGGATCGGCCGAAGTTTTTTCCCTCCACGCTACCAAGATAGTCTCCGGATTTGAAGGAGGTTTGATTACTACAAATAATGCGAGTTTGGCCTCAGCGTTGCGGCTTGCACGCAATTTTGGTTTTTCAGGTTACGACCAGGTGTCTTGCGTGGGAACGAACGCTAAGCTCTCCGAAATTCACGCTGCCATGGCACTGACAAATTTTGAGGGATTGGAATCAGCCATATCACATAATGCAAAAATCTTTTGCGTATACGAGAAAGAACTGAGTCCTGAGGTACGGCTCATTTCACCTCTCGCCAGTGAATCATCAAACTATCAGTATGTGGCAGTCAAATGCCCTGCAGGTTTACGAGACCATATCTTGGACCATCTTTTGAAAAATGGAGTATTTGCGCGCCGCTATTTTTATCCTGGTGTGCACCAGATGGATCCGTATCGTGCCTGCCAGGTGGACCTACCCAGGACAAACGCCTTATGTGATTCTATATTGTGCCTTCCGACCGGACCACCAGTGCTTGCCGAAGATGCTGTTCAGATTGCCGCTCTATTCAACGCCGGATTGAGCATTAGCCGTTGATTTCGCTATATTGCTTGCATCCGAACAAATCGACTGGTCGTAATGTGTCCTTCAGGAAGCGTGCTTTAGGATTTAAGCGTTACACACCCAGGCAGCAGAAATTACCAAAGTCCAGTAAAAACAGAGTATTTGTTGAATGCTGATATCAAACGAGAATAGCACCGAACGTCTGAAGGTAATTGAGCTTCCCGTCAGTTCACCGACTAGCCGTCAAGCCCGAATACCGTCTTCGGCATTAGTGGCTGTTATTGTGTTTGCTGCACTTTTCTTTCTTATCAGGTTTACAACCGATAGGGATTACATCGAAGCAATGCTCCCGAAGCGTTGTATCCAACAGCATTGCCAACGAGTTGAACGATTCTTTGTGTCTTCCGAAAATCCCTCTATGGTTATTTTGGGTTCTTCCACCGCGTACGTACCCAGTCAATGGGCCGATGTTGCCTGTGGTGCAGCAAGCCCTAAGAATCTCATGGAGTTGATCAAGTTTATGCGGTTTTACAAGACACCAGCCTTTTTGAATGACAGGCTACGCGAGAACGGGTTTAAGGATCTCAGTGTCATACATCTGGGAATTCCTACCGCTAGTTTGGAAGACCAGCTGCTAATTTTGAAACAAGCAATCGGACTTGGAAAAACACCAAAGCTGGTTGTGCTCGCAATCAATCCTAGAGAACTTTTCGTTCAACCGGCTCCAGACTATTATGAACGTGGCTCTCCAGTGCAGCGTGGACTTGCCGACATGTTTGTTCCTCGCAGACCACTACAAGAGAGCAAGCTCGTTCGCAACTTATGCGTGCAACTGCGCCCCTCAGTTCTTTCTAGATTCCTATGCGATGAATTTGAGTTTTTTCGCTATGGAATATTCATTGACCTCAGACCTCTGTCTCTCAAACTAGACAAGTACACTCAAGTTCCATTGAGACTGAATGTTGAATTGGATCCCAAAATTATCTTAAGCAGATTTTGGATTAATCCTAATCCTGCAAGACTCGACGGTAAGCCTCTGAGCAATCTCTTTCAGTACTACCGATCTGATTTTGTGGAGACCCAAACAAAGAGCTTGATTGACCTGGCGGAACTATTGCGCGTGCATAAAATTCGCCTACTTATTGCCGAAGTCCCCTTATATCCCGACGTCCAGTTGTCGCCAACAGCGCAGGCTCTGTATAAGCAAGCCATCGAGAATTCCTGCAGGCATGGCGCTGTCTATTATCGGCCTGACCAGTATCTATCTTTCGACCATACAGACTTTGGTGAGCTGCTCCATATGAATTCATCGGGAGGTTACAAACTTTATTCGAGCATAGCTGCATTCATAAAGCTCAAGAAAGCCGAACTCTTGCCCGATTGTCAGCTAAAGAAGTTTGATTGAAATTAGCATGAGCAAGTGAGAATACTGCGACACTCAATATGTACGAAGACCAAAAGAAAGAACAAAACGAAGATCAAAGAACAGAACTATCTGAAGTTCCAAAAGAACCGAATGCGCACGAGCTCGTTGAAAGTCCGGTATCGGAAGACGAAGAGAATAGGCTGACTGCACCGGCAACAAAGCTGCAAACTCCAGACGACAGTGAGCAAAACGTAACTGTTGGTTTGAAGAATCTTGCTGCAACTTCAATAAAGTGCTCACATAATCCGGAAGCAACAATAGACATGACATATCTTGCCGTCATGGCTGTTGCGCTTGCAGGGATATTTTCTCTAGGTGTTTACTTGACTGGTTCTGACGCAGTTTCATTCATTTTCACAGCGACTGTAATGCACGGACTTTTCACATACATACGTGCATACTATTTACTCTCCTCGACAAAAGAAAAGACATATACGCAAAACGATAACCCAGGAAAACATGTGCTGATGTTTTCTTGCTATGTATTGGCAGTACTAGCCGTCTGGCTCATTTTGAAACTGTTGAATTTCTCGAGTGTTTTAGGGTCCGGACTTGTCTATGGTGGCATATCGTTTTCCGGTTTGCTTTCATATGCACTGATCAAAATTGCCATTGAGAAAATGGCTTGCATGGACAACAAACAGCATAAGAAATTCAGTCATCACTTGGTACCGCTCCTTTGCGAGTTTCTCTTTATCGTTAGCTTTCTCTGGCTCGCAATCTGGAAAATCAAAGAGCACAGCTAATCTTTCGTCGCTTAATATCACGGACTTGTTGCAGATTTATTGCAACTCAGGCGTTTAATTTTCCGTTTTAGTTTGGCGTAAAAACTGTCCAAAAGCGGTGCCTGCTGAATACATACAAGCACGACCACCCAGGTACATTCTCATGCCAGACCCAATCGAAGTGGCTAGACCAGCCGCTCCCAACAACGCGCAGGATGATGCATTGAAGAAATTCATTCTTCAAATGCAAGACGATCGCAAACTTGGACTTGGAACACCCAAACGAAGTTTGGACGCATTCGAGAATTTTCGCTCTCTGGATTTTCGCCAGGACAGAAGCGATGAGTATTACGCCAACACAGAAGAAATCCGATGGCTGCAAAGTCGCAGGGCTCAAGCCGAAGCAAAATTAAAGCCAGAAGAAAGAGATGAATTAAGACATATTCGCAGAAACTATTCAGCAGCCAATACTGAAGCCGAGCGCGAAAAGTGCAAACAGGCAATGGAAAAACTAATGCCCGGAACTACAGAGCTCAGTGCCAAGATCGGAAAACTGGTGAAAGCGCTCGACTCAATTCCGACAATGAAAGAGATTCCGGATCCGCAAAAGTGCATGCGCTGCCATCCAAGACAAGGTCCGACACACTTTGATCCGAACGCACGCGAACGAGAATCTCTAAAAACCTCAGCAGTAGAGTCGTTCTACCAGCCCAGACCGGAAGATCAATTCGAAGCAGTCTGGGCAAAGAATGCTCTCGAATCGCCAATAGTCAAAATCAACGAAGTGCTAAAACACTTGCCTCCAACGAAAATAGAGTCGCAAGATCCAGTAAAGCTCGTAAAAATGGGTCTGACAATGAGCGGCGTAGAGTTGGACCACACCGCTTCAAAACTCGTAGAAAAAGCTGTTGCAGGAATCAAGAACATATCGAAAGTTTCAGGAGATCGGTTAGTAATCGATAGAGACGGCACTGTCGATCTGCCCTTCACTGACAAACGGGAAGTCGCAGCAGGTATCAAGCTGAGCAGTATCGAAGTTGGTGCGATCAGCGTAACTTTAGGCGAAGGCAAATATCCGGAGCTAAAGGACATCAAAGGAATCAAAGTCAAACTGGAAGTGCCCGCGTATCTAAGCGCGTTGGCTCAAATAAATAGCGAAGTGGAAATTAAGCGCATATTTTTCACGAGAAACGAGGGCAGCGATGATTTCCAAGTTAACGTTGAAGTCAGTAATCCAGTTCCCGCAGTCTCTCGCGAAATTCTGCGCCGAACAGTAAAGGGGGCACCTACAACGCCCACTATCACTGTGCCGATTATGACCTTGGGCAAAGATGGCAATCCAAAATAGAGCATTGACCAGATTGCTCTAACCTATACGGTCGCGCATTGACGAGCAGACACATTCGCTTCAAGGGCTTGCAGCGATTCGAATGAAACGTCGCGTTCAATCATTCTTCACTTCGGACCAAGGTTTGGGCAGTCAATTAGCCGCACTTGCGTCAAACCGCTGGGGAAAGCGGGCAGTCTCAATTCTTGAGAATGGGGATTGGCAGGTTGAGTGCGCTCGTGATGCTCGAAAAGATTTATCTCGAGCTGTTCAAGCGAAGCCGGCAATTCAGGAATCTTCTCCAGCCATGGCGATGAAAGGGTAAGAACTTTCAACCTAGAAGGCAACGTTTGCAAATTTGTTATCGCCCTGAAATTCAGAAGACATAAACATTCCAGTCCAGCCGGCAATTCGGGAAGGGTAATTTCCTTGTCACCTCCGGAAACCGTTAATGCCTTCAGCCCTGCCGGTAATTTAGGAGGAATTTCCAGCCTGTCATAATTGAAAACAGCCAAATGCATAAGTTCATCCGGCAAAGGGGGAAGCTCTTTATCATCGAGCCAGAATCTAACCGTGAGCATTTTATGATTCCGTGATAGCAGTGAAAAATCAGCCTGTCTTCTCACTTCTAGATGAGCATCCGAATCTCTGGGGATGAGATACTTGGCAAAAATCGAAGAAGGAATTGCGGGTGGTTCAATATATACCCATCTCTCAATCCAGGCACAGCAGGTTCCGCGGACATGTTCAATAGTCATAGATTCTTGTTGGCAGACCGGGCAACGAATTGATCGACCGGGCATCAGATAGCGGCGCCACGAAATTTCTGGACTAGGTACATAACCAATAGACTTCAGTTCTTCATAAACGGCTCTTCTGCCGTCGTCGGTCTCAACTTCATGTAGGTAGTCCCAAAAATCAGCATCGTTGAAAACAACGACCTTCCATCCGTTTGATGCTATATAACGCACATTTCCTGACCCAAGGAAAGGCTCTTCCAATGGCTAGAGGTAAACTTCTCCTTTTTCAATAGAATCCAGAAAGTTTCTGATCTCTTGCGGTGAAATTGATGAACTCATTGGATACACCCCAGTACAAACAGCAATTAATTAACTGAATGACAAATACACGCTAACTATTATGGCGCGTACGCTAAATGAAGGCAAAGGGACCTTCTTCCCCACCACTTACTGCCAGTTCAATTTCACCAACTGGTATCCCAGGTCCTTCATATCCGGGCTCACAAATTATTCAGCACAAAGCGCACGAGCCTGTTCTTGAGCGAGCGCACTGTCGTGGTATTAGCTAGGTTGCGAAACTCTCGCCGAACGAGATCTCGGGTTCTAAGTAAACTGCCAGGCTTTGAATTGCCACCTCGCCCTGCATCCTCACTATTGGCAGAAAAAGCCTGGGTCTTGTCTGTAAAATTAGCGCGAAAGTCCGGCGCAGATACCGGCATAGTGGAGGTCCATGCGCTTTGATGATCATCGCTTGCGATGTATCGGTTATCCGAGCGCAGCCTGAAAACAGTTACTCCGCCGTAGGTATTTGGATCGCTGAGACGGGAAACATGATCGCTGGATTCCTCCCCATTGCCCTGATAGACACAGATGTGCCCATAAGGATGTGACGCCGACCTATTAAAGACAATAATGTCTCCGCGGCGAAGCTCGGAATAACCATTGGTTGAAACAGGCACGAATCTCGAGTCTCCAAGAAGTTGATCGCGCGCCTGATACGCTGCATTTCCAGTCAATGTAATCCCCAGAGGTGACAGTGCTTTGCTGACACCCGCATAACAGTATCCGCTCGTTTTCATCGACTCGGCCACACTCAAAGATCGCTGCGCGATTTTGTCAGAACTCAAATCGCTAAAGCTATCTACCGCCGCAAAAGCAGCCGTTTCACCGATACACACAACAGTGTTCAGAACAGTAAAGAAGGCAATGACGCCGCGCATATGTGGCTTCATGCGCAATTTATACTCGCACGTGGAGACAAACTAAAACATGCACCAGATCGACGTCAAGCAGTGATTCTTGTTTCCAGCGACCGATATTGTCGGTTTTCTTGTTCTTTTCAGAAGAGATGCAGAACTACTTGGTGTTCTTTGCCGGCGCTAATTCGAGATAGGTAGTTTGCTCGTCCATTTTCCTTTCAAAAGACCATTCATCACTCAGGTCAAGGATAACCAGCTCAATTGTGGTGAACACCTTACAGCCAGGCATAAGATGACCGCCAAAAGTCTTTCCGGACGAATCAGATACCGATATATGGACATGCATGCTGGATTCCGAAATAGTGCCTGTGGCGGAAACAACTTCCAGAGGACCTTGAATTTCGGTCGCCGCGTCGGCTCCGGCAAATCGCATGCAGGCAGTCTTGAATGAACCTACCGCTGAGACGACTACTCCGGCTTTCAGCTCATGCTCAGAGGCAATGCGTTTTAAAGATTGCTGAAAATCATCCCCGGGTCTCAGGCGTTCGACTATTGCTTTCGACTTAGTGGACATAGCCTTGCATTTCCTCTCGCTCGCACTCCCATTTCTAGAACTCAGCTCAGCCTTTTTAACTTCCGTACAGACTGCAGCACCATCGGCGGCAAATAGAACTGCACTCGGCATCAGGAAGTTTAGTAGCATCACTTTTGATATGAAAAAACTCTTGTAAATAGAATGATGCATCGCACTACTGAATCCCGTCTTGGCGGACTACTTCTTCCCACGTTCTGTCTAAGCGCGCTGCGATGCGACTCGCGACCGG
>JAIETE010000229.1 GCA_019745505.1 Candidatus Obscuribacterales bacterium
CCTGAAAAGGTGGCACACCGCACAGACATTCGAAAAGGACACAGCCAAGCGAATAGATGTCCGTGCGTGCATCTATTTTTTTTCCGATGCTCTGCTCCGGGCTCATGTACAGTGGACTGCCAATGACCATGCCTGTTTTGGTCAATTCTTGAGTTTGTGCGCTATTGGATGCAATCTTGGCTATCCCGAAGTCGAGAATGCGAATTGCACCCGGTCCGATACTTTCTTCTTGAAGCAATACAATATTGCTCGGCTTGATGTCGCGATGGAAAACACCCTTTCCATGCGCATGCGCAAGGGCATCGGCTGTTTGAATGAAAATATCGATAACGGTCTCAAGACTTAGCTGACCTTTAGCTGAAAGCACATCGTGCAAGGTTCTTCCCGGCACATAGTCCATTACCATGTAAGGCGTGCCGCCGTCTGTAACACCGAAATCATGCACCGAAACTATGTTCGGGTGGCTGAGAGCACCAGCAGCCTTGGCTTCAGTTTGAAAACGTTGAACTGCTTCGTCGTTCATGGAATGCAAATTCAAAGTCTTTATAGCCAGTTCTTTGCCTATAAAAACTTGCGAACAGCGATAAACAACACCCATTCCGCCAACTCCGATGCGGTCCTGCATGTTGTATTTGCCTAAGAAAAGACTTCCTGGCGTGAATAGTCCGGATTCCAGGGGCTCCTTTGCCCCCATCTCTGGGGCGCTGCCGGCGCCGCGCAGAGGCATGGTTGCGTCCTGGGCATCGCCGGTTTCGAAGTCGTCCATCGCGTGCTACCCACAAGGTAAACCAAGCCCTAAATGCACTCTAGCAACGACTTGTTTTCGACTTGTTAAACGGCACCAAGATGCCCAACTGGCTGGAAAAACTCGTGATCTCGCTCGGGGGCGTAAGAGTTCAAGATAGCGCTAAAAGTGTAGTGCTGCCGAGCACTCTCGTGCCCGACAGTCCTACACACCCTGTTCCAAACTTGTTTTGATGAAGTGATTGAGCGCTTGTCAGTACGGGTGGCTCGCCCGCTGGGCTGGAATACGTTTACTGTAATGAGCCGGTTGGACATTTGTTGGACAAGGATTTTGTCCTGCGAATTAATAGAATGCGACCGATTTATCCTTTCGTCACGCCCCGGAATCGCTAAAATCTCGTATTATCTAGGCAGTCATGGCGCAGAGAAGGAATGCCTGTTCCTTGCGGAACAGGGTAAGGCATCCATATGGAGAATCACAATAAGATCGGTTCGCTGGACAGCGAAAGCACTCATATGCTGCCATTTTGCGCAGGCGCAAGCTTTCAGCCCGGCACGATTCTTCTCGAAAAATTCAGGGTTGTTGAACTTCTTGGCTCGGGTGGCATGGGCAGTGTCTACCGCGTCGATCACCTTTTGCTGGAAAAACAGTTCGCCCTCAAATGTTTGAACAAATTCCAGGAGGTTGATGCCAGCTGGAAGCGTTTTCAGAATGAAGCGAAGGCCGCTCAATTGCTTGACCATCCAAATTTACTCAAAGTTTTTGATTTTGGACTGCTTGAGAGCGGGCAGCCGTTTTTTCTCATGGAGCTGATTGAAGGAAAGACTCTTGGCGATGAAATTAAGAGCCTGGGTCACTTACCTGCTCATCGTGCCGTCTCTCTCTTTATACAGGTCGCATTCGCAATTGCTTGCGCGCACGATCAAAAGGTCGTGCACAGAGATCTGAAA
Organism: Candidatus Obscuribacterales bacterium; assembly: GCA_019745505.1. Lineage (GTDB taxonomy): Bacteria > Cyanobacteriota > Vampirovibrionia > Obscuribacterales > Obscuribacteraceae > QKMZ01. The sequence continues at coordinate 1,696 of JAIETE010000229.1, forward strand.
CCCAGCAATATCATGCTTGTTGCTCCTAAAGGAGGAAATGAACGCGAAAGCGTGAAAGTCGTTGACTTCGGTATTGCGAAGCTGACCGGCATGGATGAATTCAATCAGCAGACCTTGACGAGGACCGGAGAAATATTCGGCAGCCCATATTACATGAGTCCTGAACAATGCATGGGTTTGCCTGTTGATCATCGAAGCGATCTCTATTCGCTTGGTTGTGTTTTCTATGAAACATTGACTAGTGCGCCACCATTTATGGGTGAGACGGCACTTTCCACCATGATGAAGCATCAATCAGAGAAGCAATTGTCTCTGAAGGAAGCATCCATGGGGGCAAATTACCCTGCCGTGCTTGAGTCCGTTATCGAGAAATTGCTTGAGAAAGAGCCTGATAAGCGCTATCAATCCGCCCAGCATTTGGCGCGCGATTTGATTTCTATAGAGCGGAGTTTGTCGCAGGATGAAGGAGATGTTGAGGTTCGCGTAACTGATGGAGCCGCTGCTCGCGACAAGGCGCCCCTTCTGAAGCCGGTAGAGCCGAAAAAAATTGGCGGCGTAGTTAAGTTGGTTGTTTCGGGCGCTTGTGTTTATATTCTTGGTATTGCCACAGCATACCTGTATTTCAAGAACACTACACCTCCGGCTCCGCCTCCGCCTTCAGCAGCAGCACAGCCGAAAAGTGATCCGTATCCTAGATACTGGTCGCAAATGCAAGGCAATCTCAAAGTCTTCAACTTCCCCGCGTTTCCTGTCGGATTGCTGATCGGACCAAATAATATGTCGAAGCCGGCGGCTGGGCGGGTCGCTATCGACGCGTCTGATCAAATTGGTTTGGTGCTCGACAATGAATTGGATAAAGATCCAAGTTTGCTGGCAAGATTTCGTCAGGATGATCTGTCTGTTTTGGACTATTGCGGAGTATCCGGAAATTCTTCCATATATTCAATCTTCAAGGATTTTGTCGGACTTCGCTGCTTGAATGTATCGGGCACCAATTTTAGCGACAGAGATCTCGCCATTCTGCCTAATCTGAAGAATCTGATCTATCTCAACCTTTCGACGACTGATGTAGATTGCACTCAGCTCGCCAAATACAAAGAGATCTACAATCTGCAGTTCTTAGACATCAGTCACACCAATCGACCGGAAGATGTTCTCAAGTTGATTCCCAACTTCAAGAATCTTCAGCAGCTGGCCGTAGCTACAAATGCAATTGGAGATGCCGAGGTCAAACTGATTGGTAAGAGCAAAACAATCAGAGTCCTGAATCTTTGTCATAACGTCATTACAGACAAAGGCGTCAGCTATCTTTCCAACATGCAATCATTGGAATGGCTGGATCTTAGCTCCACCCAAATTACTCCAAAATGTGTAAAGTCGCTGGGCAAACTGAAAAATCTCAAGCAACTCGAAATCATGCCCTCAGACTGGACTACCGCTCATGTTGACGCCTTTTCGCTTGAACTAAGGAAAGCCAATCCCAAAGTACAAATTGTCTACCAAAATCGGGCTACATACGACCCTACGGTTTTGCAGCCTTTCCGTTGGGGCAGTATCGGACTTATGACGCATACGAATCTGGATCGAGTTCTTCCTTACGACACGGAAAAGAAGAAGCCGTAGTAAGAATGACGGCACGCGTCAGTCGTCGGTTTCGCTCAAGATAAATTTGCAGGTTGGTTTGGCTGCCTTCAATTCGCGCAGCTTTTTCGGCGTAATCTTGGTGTGCGAAAGAGAAAGTTTTTGCAGATGTTTTAGGCCGAGCAGCTTGTCTATATTCTTGTCCGTTATGTTCGTCTTGGATAGTCTGAGTTTGTGCAGGTTTTGTAGTTTTGCAATTTTCGAAATCGCGTCGTCTGTGATGTAAGTATTGGCCAGGTTCAATTTTTCCAGTTTTGGACAACATCCGACAATTGTGATCACGGCAAAATCGTGAATCCGGGTGCCTGCCAGATCCAGCGATGTGAGATTCTTGAGCGATTTTAGTTTGTTTAACGTGGTTCCTCGAACCAGCGTCGAAGACAAATCCAGCTCTTCCAGATTTTTCAATGCGGCGATGTACTGAAAAACGGAGTCGTCGACGTCTGAGAAGCTTAGGTCCAGTCGTGTCAGACCGCTCATTTGCGAAACCGTTTTGAAATTGCTCTGGGAAATCGGCACATCGTGCAGGCGTAGGTGCTGCAAATCAGCAGGTTTCAGTTTTGATAATTGATCAAAATAGCGCATTCCCTCGGGAGTCGGCACAAGGTACAGTGCGTCGCTGTCCTTCAGAGTGATGCTACCCTTCGATGTGCCAAGCATTCGAAGCGGCGCGCTCGCGTTCATCGGATGAGTCATCAGCGTGCCTATCGGTTGTGGGGTCTTGGGAAAAACAATGGTTCTGTCGGCAATTGCCTGCGGTGGCTGCCACACTTGAATGCAGGAGATTGTGCAAACAACTATCATTGCTGCGTTCTTCCCGTCAATTTTATGCTTTGCATTCATGATAATTGGGCTGTTTCGCTTTCCTCAGCCACTTCCATTGGTATCGTAAACCAGAAAATGGTGCCGCCTCCTTCATTGTCTCTCACGCCTATTTGTCCTTCGTGTGCCTCGATGACTTGCTTGGCGATCGGTAAGCCGAGCCCTGTTCCTTTATGTTTCTGCGCTTCTGATTCTACCTGTTTGAAGCGTTCGAAAATATGAGCTTTGTAATTATCCGGAATGCCGGGGCCTTGATCGGCAATTTCAACAAGAACATCCTTGTTTTTCTGTTCTGTCGTGATTCTGATGGCTCCACCCTCTGGTGAGAATTTCACTGCATTGGATAAGATATTGACCAGCGCTTGAGTGAGCCTGTCTGCATCAACGTTGACGGCTAAATCTACTCCTTCGACTCTCGTCGTCAAATGCTTCTCATCTATTAGCGACTCGATGGAAACAATAGAGCTGTATACCAGCTCCTGTATTGAGTGACTTTCGAGATTGAGCGTGAACTGCCCCGACTCGTACTTGTCATAATCGAGCAGGTCGTTGATCAGGCGCAGCAAGCGATCTGCGGAGGACTCTGCGCCACGAATTCTCTTTACCGCAGTATCGCTGAGCTGTCCCATCACGCCGAGCGCCAGCGACTCCAGAACGGCGCGAATGGACGCTATCGGTGATCGCAAGTCATGTGCGACCGTATCCATCAATTTTTGTTTGATTCTCTCAAACTCTCGCTCTCGCGTGACGTCTCTCACGACACAAAACAATGCCCGTTCACTGGTCGACCAGAAGCTTGAAATGACTACATCGATAATTCGCCCGTCTTTCTTGCACAGTCTGGCATCGAATGCACCCTCTGATTTTGCTTTTATATGTTCTTCCGCCTGTCTGGTGGTTTTGTCCGCGGACTCCTTTTCCAAGATTTGCGCAAGCCTCAGACCGGTGACCTCTTCTACCGCAAATCCCCATACCCTTTGACAGGACGCTGAGACGCGAAGCAGTGTCAGATGCTCATCGAGTGAACAGAGCACATCTGCAGCATTGTCCAGCAATGCTAGTTGTCTTTTGTTTGCCTCGCCGAGTGCCTCAGCCATGCCGTGGAAAGTCATGTCCAGCTGAGCTACTTCATCATCTCCCTTGAGAGGTTCTTTGAGCGGCTTTCCTGAGCCCAGTAGAAGCGCATTGTCTCGGACGGTCGAAATTCTGCCGGCAATATATTTGGAAAAGAAATAGCCCAGCCAAACTGCAATGCAGATGCTCACCACCATGCCCAGAAGCATCGTAGTTACGACCCATTCGCGTGATTTGTCTGCCGTGGCGTTTTTCTGCAAATCTATTGCGTAGTCGTTCAATAGCTTGTAATTCTCCACAAGAGTATTCATATGTGTGAATCCCTGTTTGTGGAAGATGCGAGGATCGATGTTGCCGCCGTAGTGTGTGCTGGCGCCGTTTCTTATCTCGCTCAGAAAGCGCCTTGCTTTCTGGCTGTCCTCGATAGCATTGGCGACAAGGTATTGCTTCTTGTCGTCGTTTCCGAGAAGTTCCTTAAGCTCTCCTTCGGATTTTTGGATTTTTGCAAGCGATTTGTCCAACCTCTCTGCGGCCTCTTCGCTTCGCTTTGAGTGCCAGGTTCTGGCTTGCAGTGCTGCATTGAAAGATTCGGCTTGCAAATTGGCAATGACTGCTGCCAGTTTCGCACCCAGAATCTGTCCTTTCAAATCGCGCTCAGCGTCCTGCAGCGCCACTATCAAAAACGACATGAAAATCAGACTGAAGAGAACCGGCACGGTGACGATAATGATTCCTAGCCGGCGCAAGGACAGTCCTTTAAGCATGATTATTCATCTACTTTGTAGCCTCGACCAACAATATTGGTGATTGGCGAAGCTTTGCCTGGTATGTCGAGTTTTTGTCGCAATCTTGTGATGCATTTGCGAACAGCGTCGATAGAAGAATCTGAATCGCAAGACCATAATCTGTCCAGCAATTCATCTACGCTAAAAACACGTCCGCGATTACGAATCAAATGTTCGAGAAGTGCAAACTCTTTGGGGTGGAGGTGAATCTCTTTGCCCCGGCGGAAACACTTGAATTCGGCGACGTGCAAAGCTAGGTCGCCAGCTGTTAATGTTTCGCCTTTGTATTCGGCCGGCCTTCTAAGCAAGGCCTTTACCCGCGATTTCAGCTCAATCAGATTAAATGGTTTGGTCAAGTAGTCGTCAGCGCCGCCGTCCAATCCGCTGACCTTGCTGTCTATGCCGCTGTTTGCCGTCAACATTATTACCGGGGTTGGTTTTCCGGCATCGCGCATCTTTTTCAGCACGTCGATTCCTTCCATCGAAGGAAGGTTCCAATCCAGAATAACCAGGTCGTATTCAAGGGTCGCCAGCCTGTCCCAACCGTCTGCGCCGTCATCCACATGCTCAACAGTGAAATGCTCCTGTTCGAGCATGTCGACGACGCTTTGCGCCATCAGTGCATCATCTTCTACCAGGAGGATTTTTGCCATCGGTTAGTCGTTCGTTCTTTGCAGAGCCACTTCTGATTTTCTTCCGCCTGCCGGTAGTTTTTAATCGGCTGTGAGCCCTGTGCGGTCGTTTAGAAGCTGTATGCGGCTAGCTGACCGGACGCTGCCTGCGACATCCTTGCGAAATCCGCACAGGGGAACTATAGCAGTCTAAACACGATTCCCACATTGATTTCGAGACTTGTCCAACCGATGTCCAATCGCTCAATTAATGTTGTGTGACGAGCAGCCCTTGCTGAGGACCACAAAGATGGCCGATATCCAGTACGAAGTCAATTTGGATGCATTCAAGGAGCCTTTCCTTCAGCCTCAGTTATATGAAGGCTACGGGTCATCCGACTATTACGTCAACACATCTGCGATAACAAGCGCGCAGCAATTTTTGCCTGAATTTACTATTGATAGCGCCGGTGCTTCTTACACGCACGCAGTCGAGAAAGGCGACACTTATTGGAAAGTGGCACGCAATGTCTTGATGTCGCAAATGGGCACTGATAACCCGTCCGATGTTAAGAATTCCGATATTGCAAAAATGATGGATCAACTAATAGCCTTCAATGGCGAAACCCGGGAAAGTGCGAATCATTTGAAAGTCGGGCAGGCGATCCTGATTCCGAAAGAACTTGGCGAGGCTGAAGCGGCGCAAGTTGAGGCCGTACCTGCTGTTTCTTTAGAAAGCGGTGAGACTCAAAATCTTACCGATGAGCAGAGAAAGGCGTTGAACACAGCGAGTAATGGCATCAAAATTGAAGAGGTGAATCTGAATCCTGTAGATGGGACCTATAATCCGCTTCAACCACCTGGTTTGGAACAAGGACGAAGTGGCGACTATGATACCGCTGGATTCTGGAATTACGACATTGAAGGGCGCAAGATTGCCGGTGACATAACTAATAAATTCACTGGTATGCGGACCTTATCGTATGAAGGACAGGTGGACAGTGGGTATGGCGCCAACTCGATTTGGTGGAATGACTCTTCTTTCAATGCCACTGAAAATATAAACGCCAATGGTGTCTTGACGTACAGACGAGTGGACTATCAAGACAGCTCAGTCAAGATGAATTTCGAAGACGGTACGGGAAGCAAAGTCACCGACTATATTCGCACTGTGGAGAGTCGGCTCGATCCGGCAAGTGGAAAGTACAATTCACGCATTACGACTGTCGATGGGAAGATTTATTCTATGCAAGTCGATGGGCAGACTGGTGAGGTAATAAGAGATTCGATAAGCTCTAGCGGTGTCTCTTAGCGCTTCCAAGCATGCAAAGTCTTATATCCAGCAAGGGAGAAAACCCGCCGTCCCTCCGGCGGGTTTTCTGCAGCAGATCAATTTTTATTACTTGCGATTGATCGTTCCGAAAATTGTGTTGTAGTCCGCATCATTCAGCCGATGGTCGAAATCGAAAACAATATTTCCCTTGATGGCATCTATATCCGTACGTTGAGCTTTCGTGTACTGACTCAACATTTTTGGCATAACGATTCTTACCTTGCGTGCGGCCGCAAAATCTTTGATCCCCTGAATTGTCACTCCAGTATCGCGTAAATTGACATATTCGAGTCTTTTCAAAACTTTCAATTTCAGAACATCGGCATCCGAGATCTTGGGATTGTTCGAAATATCAAGTTGCGTCAGAGTCGGACACATCGCTATGTATTTGACGCCTTGACTGTCGATACCGCAGCGGTTCACTACCAATCGCTTCAGTGCTTTTAGATCTTTTAGATAACGCAGAGATTCATTCTTCATCTGTATTGCACCAAAGCGCACCATAGATAAATTTGGACACGATGCAAGACTCTTCAAGCAATCTCCTCTTACCATCGTTTCGGTAGTAGATATAGCACGCAGCTTCGGCATACCTGCTAGTTGGGCCACGCCCTCATCCGTCGTGTCCGACTTGTCGAAATTGGCGGCACGCAAACCACTCAGGTGGCGTAATGAGCTGATGGCCTTGTCGCACAACTTCTCTTCTGCATCTTCCATGGCTGTGAATTGCATCTTTATGTATGCAATTGATTCCGGAGGAAACCCTTGCAGCACTCGAGGATTTTGGAAGAACCGCGGACCTGCCTCGTAAAAGACGAGAGTGTCGGCTGGCAGTTTTATTGTTCCTTTTGCCTCCCCTAGCGGGGTTTTCTTTGCATTCGTTTCTAGCAAACCTTCGCGAACTACCTTGCTGAGCGTTCCATATCCTTTCTCCTTGGGAAAGGGAAGAATAATTTCGCCCTGTTTTGCCTGTGTTTCTGCAGGACAACCGCAAATAGCAGCGCAGCCGAAGAAGAGCAGCGCAATTTCTGCAAGTCTTTGAAATTTTGAACGTTGCTTCGTTTGCAGCCTCAAGCGATAAGCTCTCTGATTCGGAAAAATCGAATGTTCGGGTTTAACACCTTAATAACAACTTGACTCTATGGTCCATTCTACCCTCGAATGCGGAGCATGATGTGCCAGAAAGACTTGAGAAGACTGAAGAAGCTCAATTGAAAGGCTTTTCTGCGAATTCCGATACTGACCATGTGCAGAGTGAAATTCAAGAATGTCGAGAATCTGGACTTTTGAAAGACCTTCTTAAACCACCCCGTGGAAATGAGACAACCACTCCATTTCTTCCGGCACTCATCCTTACTAATGATAATAACCAGAGCACAGTCAGCGAGAAGCCGAAGTCTCTCGACGAAATAATACGTTCCAATGAGCGTGTTTTTGATCCTGATCGAGATGGTGAGATCTCTCAAAAAGAATTGGCTCATGCTGCTTCCAATCCAGCTCTTGATAAAAATGTCTTGGCTGCCATAGTGGCCCTGACAAAGAACTATGCTGCTCTGGCTGATCTCAATAATGAGAGTATTGTTTTTTCCAAATCTCTGACATTGAAAGACGTCGATGAGTTTTGCAAATTGGCGAATAATTCAGAGCGAAATGGCTCACAAAAGGAATTGATGGATTCAGTGGATCTTGCTATGAAGCAGACCGTCAATCAGGCTGACAATGTTAATCGTGATCTCTTCGGCAAGGACAATGAAATATCTCCCAAGGCTGTTCAGCAAGGTGGCATTGGCGATTGTTCTTTTCTTGCTGTACTGGCAGGCATGGCAAGCACCGCATCCGGTCGCGAGTCCATTCGCAATATGATCGAGCCCGATGGTGATGGGTATGTCGTAAAGTTTCCGAATGGCGACACCACAAGAGTTGTGAAACCAACTGCCGCGGAACTGACTCTATATGCCGGCAACAATGGCAACGGTATGTGGCCGGCGATTTTAGAAAAAGCATATGGGCAGGTGCTGTCCCAAAAGTACAACAAGGATGTTAACGCTCCTCAATTAGCTGCTGACGGCTGCGAGAAGTACGGTCCTATGAATACACTTACCGGCGATAAGCCATGTGTGCAAACCATAGAACCAAGCAAAATGATTGATGAAGAATTGCATGAAGCACTGATTATGATGTCGAGAAACGCGATGGTCGTAACTGCCGGCACCGGTCCCAATGTCGACGCGATGGTGAAGGATGGTAATCAGCCAATGGCAGAACGAGTCGATGCAAACGGCAATCCGATTGAAGGAAAAGAGCCTGTTGCTATTTCCGGTTTTCATGTTTATTCAGTTGAAAGATATGATCCCGAATCGCGTTCGGTATTTTTGCGAAATCCGCATGATGGAGCACAATTGTTGAAGGTGCCGCTCTCGACTTATCGCCAAGCCTTTGTTGGTATGAGTTCAGTGCCGGATGAGCGAATGGTTGATCAGCCGACAAAGTACGAAGCGTTGAAAAGTCCAAACTTTCAACGCCCTAATGTGGCTTGAGCTTCGCAATTAACAACTCGATAACAGTTGTTTTCTAGCATGTTGTCGAGAGTGAATCGTTGCAATCAAGACTTCAGGTGAACATTCCGCCGCGAGCGGCGTCGATTGGAGAAAAGGAAATGTCTGGACAAGAGATAAGGTCCCCGCAGGCTGCATCAATTGAAGGTGCGCAAGATGCCCGTAGTATTCAACTAGAGCTCAATACTGATTCGACTTCTGCTTATCAGATGTTTCGGCGGGAGCTGGATGACGTTGATACTAACGTAAAAGATGTAAATCTCAGAGGGGCTTACCAGGAGAATCTTCTTCGCACACTTGGAGAAAGCAATGTCAATGCTTTGATGATCGAGTACCTGAACGATCCGAAAGGAGGAGCTGACTTAAGAAAGCAAGGTCAAATTTCTCGATTGGCTCTGGCTGAAAAACGTGCAAAGTGCGACGCTCCGGGTGCGCTTTCCGCAGTAGACAAAGTTCTCTTGCCTCAATTGAGTCTGTCTTTCGACAACCTGCGTAATGGCGACATGAAAGACGGCGATAATAAGAAAAATTCAGACAGTATCACCGATGAAGACTTACGAGCATTTCGTGGCAGATTTAGTTCCGATAGGTTTACCAATTCTGCCGTTAAGATGAATCGAAGCGAAAAGTTTGCTGACTCGCTTCTAGATCCGACACGGTCGGAAATTTTCGACCGCATCGAAACCTCCGATGATTTGCCCTTCACTCGCAAAGACGGAAAGATTTCGAGAAGTAATCTGCGCGAGTTCATGGAAGACGCTGCGAAGTACAAGAAGAGCGATAAGGAATTCAAATACCCACCTGACTTGATGCAGAGCGTGCAGTTTATGCACGACAATTGGGATTCTCCTCAAGTTCGCATGCTGCGCGACAAAGATGGCAAAGGCTACATGACTCGGGACTCGATTGCCAGAGGTTGTGGTTATCCGGGCGGATATTCCGAGTATGTGGAAAAGTACAAGCAGGAGAGATCGAGTCGAATCGAGTTTAAACCTGACACCTCTCAAAGAGAGAGGATTGTGAAGGACATCACCAAGCCTGAAGAAAAGACGCCCGTTCAATCGATCGAAGAATTCAAGAAATCGAAGTTATCTGTCCTGGCCAAGCAGGAGACCATGCAAGGCTATTGGCAGGTCGGTGCCAAGCTGCTGAAGGAAAGTCCGGCAGAAAAGGAGACTCCGCAAGAAACTTCTCGACAAAACATCATCTTGATGCGTGCTTTGCAGAATTTGCACAGGCAGCAAGGTGGAAAACTCGGTGGACATGAGTTTTTGGCTTCGCCTAAGGATTTTGACAGCCTTAAATCAGAAATCGACAAGTACGCCCAGAGCAGAAGCGAGCGTACACGGGCCTCTGCCGAAGCCTTGAAAAAACGCCTTGAGAAACTAAGAGCAAACTAGGCCGGCTATGAACCAGATATTTAGCAGGGCGTCTATTTCGCATCATTCTTCAATGCTTCTTCTTATAGGCATAGTGGTGGTATTCGCCAGCTACACTGTATGGAGCGATTCTAGAGTTTGGCAGGCTGTTAGCCGTATAGAGGAGCAATTCTCTCCTGTCACCAGGCTGGAAAAGATTTGCGCCAAAGTGGCGGAGATGGAAAAAAATCATCGACATTCAGATGATGAAAGACGCGAGCTCAACCGCAAATTTCTACAACTAGCCACTGCAGCAGACGTTGCTTCCGAACGGATGGCTGAGGTACTGGTCAAATTTGGACACACCTTTCATCATCCAGAAGATGATTGGCAGGTACAACAATGCCTAAACTGCCTAGAGAAAGCTGCGGCGATTTTTGACCGTCTCCTTTGTGACGCGCGCGCTCAAAGTGTTGAAACTGCAAATTTACTGCGACGGCGTGCGCAGGAGTGCAGATTTGAGCTGGCCGATGCCTATAAACGTTTTGGTCGCTTGCAATCAGCTCAAGCAGCATACACTCAGGCGTTCGCGTTGGCGCCGCTTGCTGTGCCTTCAGATTGCAGGGATCCAAATCATTCTCGTTTTGAAAAATATTCGGAGTTTTTGGCCGCAAACAACAATCTTGTGGACGCTGCCAGGCTGCGTTTGAGTCTGGAGTCTGGAAACCAGATCGAAGTTCCGTCAAAACAATCGATTGAACGTCAAACTGCATCGTGTTTGACTGGTCGCTGGGAATTGGCATTTTTCAGCTGTGATACTGGAGGTGCATTTGACCTTGTGCTGGAAGCAGGTAAAGACAGAGTGACAGGCCGATATTGCGCTTTTGAGCGTGTAGAGTTCCCCTTCTTCGCTACTCAGGATACGCTGAATAGCAAGGTGCCAGGGCTGACCGGTAAATTCGAAAACGGTGTTGCAAAACTTACTCTGCTTACAAACGCCGGACTAAGTGCGGACGTATCTATAGTACGAATCGGCGATTATCTCATCTGGCATTTGGCCGATTGGAAAGGTATCGATGATTCAAGTCCTGCACAGTCGGGTCCGTATGCCATTCCGTTCACCGCTGTTCTAAGGCACAAAGTGTAGATGCCTGAAGACCGCTGGTTAACAACTCCATAACAAGCTCACGATAACTTAGGTGTGTAATCCAGCGTTCCGTATTCGCAGTTCTCGGGTTGCAGACCGCCGGTAGAAGAGCTTACAAACGCCAATCGAGAGTGCTCCGTTCATATCACTCGAGGAGTTCCGCATGGAAAAATTACTAGGTTTCGCAAAATCAGGCGTCGTTACTAGAATCATTGTCACCGCGCTGTGTTTTGGCACGCTTTCCTGTTCTTGTGGTCAGGCCCAGGGCTTGACCATGGATGAGATGTTGCGCATGACTGGGTCCAGCGAGCCGCATCTGGGAGCCCTTCAGAACAGGTTTGCCACACAGGCGAGCGGACAACAAACATACAGCGGAGGTCAACGCCCCGCTTTTTCGGGTAACCGCGGAAGTCAGAGTGCTTATGACATTGATTCTGCTTATGGAACTCGGGCGACTTCAGGGGCGTATGGCGAATTCGGGAATTCAACTGCAAATCGTTATAACTACGCGCAGCAGAACGTTGAACAGTACGATTACCAGGGCGAAACCGCAAATCAAGCACCCATCTCCAGAGGGGGGCTGCCGGCTACTACGACCGCGATTCAGAGTCAGTCGGGTTCTTTTGGAGGCAGATTTGGCGCTACTCAAATAGCTTCGGGACGGTTTTCCTATGGATTCTCCCAGGGCTCTAGAAAGGTGTATAGAGGAGTTTCAGGCAATCGAAATTTGAGTGGAAGAGCCTTGCCTCCTGTGTCCACCGGTTCTGTCGACATTAATATCGTTGACCGTTGATTTTGAACTCGAGCTTTGCGGAATTATTCTCAGCCACTGCAGAGATGTTTAGCAACTCCATAACATCTCACTGATATTGTAGTTTCATCGACTGGCACGCATATGGCACGGTGGCTGAAGAATTCTCTATACGGCGCCTCTAAAAAGTTTTACAGGATGAGCAAAAATGCCGGCGAAAGCCGGCACTTTTGTTTGTTCTTTACGCCAGCCGCAACTCCTTTACCTGACAAAGCATGGGCGCAGGAGCAGAGTCCGGCGTCAATAAACGTATTCATAACAAATCGCTCGTAGAGTGAGATTGGCTTATGGGGATGTATTTCTCGGAGCAGTTACTAATGAGCAACGACAAAGAGCAAGTAGAAAGTCAGAAGAATAGAGATTCGAGCGACAGAAGAAATGAAAATCAAGAGAAGAGTTTGCAAAAGTCTCTCAGCGAAGTCCAAGACTCTCGAAAGCAAGGCATAAAGACAGAAGACCAGTCAATTAATAACTCACAGAAGACCGTCAAAAACGAAATCGACCGGGACAACCCCTTGCAAATCGTCGATAACAGCGAAAAGAAGCAGATTAAAGGGCTCGAGCTTGATGCTGACGGCAACGTCAGCAAGTACACCGATAAGCTCGGCGAGACCTATAAGAAAGATGAGAAAGGTCAGTGGATGCGCTTCGGCTTGTTGTCGCCACAAGGAGAGCCTGTGGAGAGCGTCAAGCTGGATGAGAAGGGCAATCTCAACATCACATTCAAATTTCAGAAAGACGACTCTGGCTCTGAGTCCGTTTCAATTACGAAACAAATTCTTCCAGACGGATCGGAAAAGACAATCTACCCGAAATCAATGACATTGACGACTCGCGAGGACAACGACAAAACGAAGGTCGTGACTGTCTACAGACCGGAGAATGGAGAAACTCCTTGCGGTACCCTCCAAACAGTTAAATTCAGTGTATTGGATCCGAACAAGCCACCCATGTGCAGCGAATTCACCGCACCGGACGGCACCGTTTATAAAGCAAACGGGCAGGTCGATGATAAGGGCCACTATTTATTCGACAAATATTCTCAAGGCGAGAAAGACGAGAAATTTAAAGGTTATGTAAGTGCAGACACCGACGGCTGTGCCGTTGTCTTCAATCAAAACGAGGGCGCCAATCCGAAAACCATTCGTTACTTGCCTGACGGCACTGTTGCCTTCGGGTCAGATTCGAAGAACAGAACAGTAATGTTGGTGGATGGAAGAACCATCGAAAGGACTGAAACATCAGGACTGGCAACGATGACAACTCGCCTTCCTGCAGATGGGAGCACCACAAAGGTGGAGTTCGATCGGCAAGGGCTTGCAAACAAGATCACATATACGACGAAAGATGGGCAAACCAGCACTTACAGTCGATTCGATGGAGATGCAGATTTCACAGCATATGTTAGGTATGGCGGAACTTCTGGATGGTATGACGAAAAGGGCAATATCGTCGATATGAAAGAACAGAAATTCTTGGACTTCCAAATCGAAGGCGGTTCCAAGATTCGCCTTGATGAGGAAGGCTTAGCCGATAAGTTCACGTCTAAAGGCAGAAATCCTATTGAGGAACGTCCACTGATTCAAGAAGTACCGGAGAACTATAAGGAGTTGCTTGAAAAGCGCTTCGACAGATGCAGAAACGATGCGTCCTTGACCACGCCGATTCAGGGCTCGTGGACCTTTAAGAATCTGACGCAAGACGACGGAGATTGGGACGATAAGCGCTACGGGGTTCAGTACGAGCAGTGGGGCAATGCGGCGTGGGGCATGTATGCCAACGAGCTGGGCTACGAATTCGAGGATGCTAATCTCGGAGTCGGCGTCTACAAGATTTTTTCCGGAAAGAGCAGACTAAATTGGATTTCCACTTCTGGTCAGGATCCTCGAGACTACAGGGTATCTAAAGACGGCTTTGAATTGCGCGAGAGACAACGCAATCAGTCGGAAGACCAAGTATTGAAGTCAAAAGACGCAGACGTCGAGCTGCCAACAATTCCTTCTGCGCCGAAAGACAACAACAATGTCGCAATCCGCAATGTTCGTCGAGATGCGGCTCAAAGCTACTCAATTTCCAAAGCTTCCTAAGTTTCTTTGCCAGTCTTACTCTTCAACAGGCAAGCTGCCGTCGTGTTTTGTGTGAATCCGAATTGTCCAAATTGCCATAGAGTTGCTGCGGCTTCTCCGCGCAAAACGGACTGCTTCGGATGAAGCGCCCCGATCTTGCCGAAAGCTCTCTGAATATTGCTTCCGTGTGGGCCTGAGACGTAATAGTCTTGATGCACATATCCGGTGAATCGCTCAGCTACTTCTTTTCCGTCGCTGAATTTCCAGACGGCTTCCATTTGCGAGCGCCATGGATCTAACGTCTTTCCGACATCGACCCCTAACTTTATTCCCAGCATCTCTTCTCTGGTGAGAGGCTGATCGGGGTGGAATGTTTTATCTTCGTATCCAATCGAATATCCGGCCGCAGCAAGCGCTTGCACGTATGGATAAAGGGGATGGTCCGCAGCACAGTCGCTGAAAAATTGAGATGCGCTTGAATTGAGCCTTATCTGTTTTTCTTCAGGCATTAGCGCATTGTACGCGTTGAATAGCCAGTGGCAATACTCAGCGCGGGTTATCGCCTGATTGGGCTTGAAGCTGTTTCCTTCTCCGGCGAAAACTCCCAGCTGCTTCAATTCATTGATCATGCTTGCGGCTGGAGCATCTTTCAGGTCTACAAACGTGCATTGCGTAGAACCTGCGTCGACTGCTGTTTTGACTTGGCTTCGTGCGGCTTCCAATTCGAGTTTGAGAGTTCGATTCTCTGCTTCAAGTGCCGTCACTCGATTTCTCAGTTGAGCTTCTTGGCTGTTTGAGCACCCACTTAGTAAAGCAATTGAAAGTGAACACAAGAGTATCTTTGAAGCCTTATTTGCGTAGTTCATCTTGTTTTCTCAGTTTACGGAGTATCCGGCCGGTATCGTGAAAAGTTTTGCAGGGGGCGGCGAGGGGTCGAATTTCACAAGTGTCGCTTCGCTTACGCCTGCTCCAGGGGCGACAACTTTGCTATACACACGCACACCACCAATGTCATTGCCATTCCAGATCTCCTCTTCTACACCGCCTTCCAGGCTGTACTTTGTGCCTGTGCAAGGGTGTCCAAGAATCGTCTTGAGTCCCAGAGATCTGGCTCTGGCTTTCATTTTGTCGGATATTGCACCCATTGAAGACAGTTGATCGTCGGTCAAAGGAATGGTCATCGCGGATTTCATTCCAGGCATTAAGACCATTACTTTTCGCTGTTGGTAATCAATAATCGAGATGTTTTTCGAACCGTTTCGGCTCATTTCGGAGCGTCCGTGCCCATTGCCGTCGAAAGCCATCAGGTGTTGGCTGGTTCCGTAGCTGCCCGTGAGTTTATATTCGGCTTGATAGGCTTTTCTGTCTATTTCTAAGCTAGATGCCGGCAGAGCCTGAATGCCTATGACCATAGTAAGCATGCTGAACATTAAATAGCGATTCGCTTTCATAAGCGCCTCTCGGGTGGGGTAATTTGCTTACTGGACGGAGGCGGAAATTTAGGAGGAGTGTGGACAAAGCGGCAATTTGAACGGATAGCAAAAGGAAAGGGACACCTTTGCGGCGTCCCTTTCGAAATCCTGTAAAAGCGTTCTTTAGTTAGTCCCCCGGCATCTTATCAACCTTTGGAAGTGGTTCGTTGTTGGGCTTTGGCATCGGGCTTGGGCTCACGGAATTGGTGTTCTGCTTTTCAGTTATTTTCTTGGGGTTAAGTTGCTCAATGGACTCCGCTTTCCATTTATCTAGACCTTCGTGATAGATGGCCTCATCGTAAAAATTGTTGTCTTTGCTTGCGAGTTGATCATAGTTTTTCTTCAAAAACTCAAGTCCTTGTTTGTCTTCCGGGGTAAGATCGTCACGCTTCAATGCCGCATCGATATCGTCCATCGTCATTCTGTCGTAGCCGCTATCGAATATTGTGCGGTTTTCATCATCGAATCTTTCCAGGGCTCTCTTTGCCAATTTATAATTGAATTCGACTTCTTGGACGGATTTTTCGGTCATGTCTTTCGAGACTTTTTCTCTTTTTTCGGTGAATTCTGTTGAAGTCTCAAGCGACACTTTGATGATTGTCTTACCTTCGGCTATTTTGTTTGGATCTGCCAAATCGGGGTTGGCTGTGACCAGTCTCTTTGATTCCGCCTGAATCTCCTGAGCTGTTGGTCTTTTGTCCGTTCCTTTATTTCTCTCGTTGCAAATTGTTTCCGCAATGTCCCAGACCGTGTCGCCTTTTTTGACATTGTAAGCGGTTATATTCCCCTTCTCATCAACAGTAAATTCTCTTCCATTGTTGCCGTTTTCGTCACCACCTAAGATCGCTTTCTTGTTGCCAGTACTGTCGACATCGAAATAGTTCCCGTTCTTGTCTTTGAAGCGCAGATCCTTATCATTCTCATCGGCACCAACAAGCTCCATGTTTGAGAGCCATTCAACTTTGTTGTTGTTATCTTTGAATTGAGTATTGAACTCTTTAACATTGGCTATGCTGCAGTTTTTTCTTTCCTCCACCAGGATGTTGAAAACTTCTTGGTGTGCCGCCGAAAATTCTTCTTTCGAGCCAGATTTTAAGCTCGTTTCAACCTTGTCACTTGTAGCCTTTACTTGTTCTTGAGTGGCCATTTTGCATCCTCCGGCGGTTGCTTCTTGCAATAAGGGAAGGGGATTGGTAAACAAATGCTCGCTAAATTCAATGCTGCGAGCTGTATGGAGTCAGCATAGGAATTTGTTGTTTCTGAGATGTTAAACCCGGTTCGGAGCGGATTCTTGTCCTTTTCTAGTTTCTCTTTCCGGTCAGCTCTTCTATAAATAGTTCCTGATAACGTTTGTCAATTTTGGAGTTTAGAAGTTCCTTTGCGCGTGCGGAATTCCAATCGCCCGCAGGACGATCTCCATTCAGAACAGCGATGCGCAGATTTACCAATTCCTGCA
>JAIETE010000168.1 GCA_019745505.1 Candidatus Obscuribacterales bacterium
GCCCAGGCAGTAAATATTCGCTTTCTTGTACTGTTTATGCAGGGCTGAGAGAATTTTTGCCAGGTCTTCGCAGCTTGCTTGCAGGTTCTCTTCCATGCTTGTGTCAGTTTCTTTCCAGCGCCCATGGCCTCGCAGGTCGGGTGTTACTACGAGATAGCCCTGTCCGGCGAAGGTCTGTGCGATGCTGGACATAGCGCCTGCGTCCTGCGCGAATCCATGAACGGCGACGATGATGCCCTTTGGTTTTTCGAAGGATTCGTTCTTCCATTCGTACATTGGTACGCCGGTCAGTTGCGAGATTTTGGGGTTTTCGTCTTTAGATACCAAAGCAAGTGCGGGGCTTGAACTGCCGGAACATAAAAGCACGGCGGACAGCAGCGTCACAAGTCTTGTCCGAAGCGCTCTGAATCTGTTTATCGTCAACATTTGATTTCAGTGGTGGAGCAAAATGCCAATACGGCTAGCCGATAAATGCTTAGACGCATGCAAATCGATTTTGAGCCCCGGTTGATGGATACCGAGGGGCGCCAGCGACGGTGAGCTTTGATATGATCACAGCCGGTTTCAGAATGGGCTCTTGAAATTTGCCTGTGACGCCGGTTTTCTGGAGACAGTATTCGTGAGAATTTTACTTGCTTTAGCACTGATGGTTCTGGCTTCTTCACCTGCGTTTGCGCAGGAGTGGGCAAAGAAGAAGCTTGAAGGTTCTCCTCGTCATTCAGAGTGGATAACCGTCAAACATGGCGCCCGGGAAGTTAAGTCATTCGTTGTCTACCCTGAGAAGAAGGAACGGGCCGCTACGGTTCTAATAATCCACGAGATTTTTGGATTGACTGATTGGGTTCGACTGGTCGCAGATGAACTGGCCGCCAATGGGTACATCGCAATCGCGCCGGACTTGCTTTCCGGTATGGCACAGAACAAGGGTGGCACCGAGTCCTTCGGCGGCGACGACAATGCTCGCAAGGCTGTTTCGCAATTGCCACCGGAGCAAATCACCGGTGATTTAGATGCCGTGCTCAAGTATGTGGTCAAGATTCCTGCCTCTAACGGAAAGTTGGCTGTTGCCGGTTTCTGCTGGGGTGGTTCACAGACTTTCCGCTATGCCACCAATTGTGATGACATCAAATCCTTCCATGTCTTCTACGGTTCGGCACCAACGGATGAGACCGCTCTGGCAAAGATAAATGCTCCTGTGTATGGATACTACGCGGAGAACGACGCTCGTATCGGGGCTACCCTGGATGCTACGGCGATGCAGATGAGCAAGTTGAAAAAGAATTTTGTGCCGGTGACTTATGCCGGAGCCGGACATGGATTTATGCGCGCCGGGCAAGCACCGGAGGCCAATCAAGCCAATAAGGCGGCTCGCGCCGCCTCGTGGCAGAGGATGTTGAGATTGCTCAAGGCAATCTAGATTTGTGACTCAACGACTAACTAGAAAATGCGGTTGAGCAGTCTTCCGACAGTCGATTGCGAGTACCCGTAATTGTTGTACGGATTGTAGTTGTTGCCAAAAATGCCGTTGCCGACGTTGTTGATTAGACCGTTGCCGTAATAGCCTGCGTTGTTGAAATAGCCGTTGTTATTGCCATTTGCGCAATTGTTGCCGTTGAGCAAATTGTTGGCTGAGTTGAAGAAGCCGTTGTTATTGTGTCTGTGTTTGCGCTTGTAATGACCGAAAGCATTTCCGTTGCCATTGCATCTGCCATTGTTGAAATTCGCATTGTTAGCCAGCTGGTTGTTGTAGAGCTGGTTCAGGTAGGCATTGTTCAGGTTTTGGTTGTTGAGATTGTATGGATACTGATTGCCGTAAAACTGCTGCTGCGCCGCCAAATTCTGTTGGTTAGCCATATTTTGCATGTACATTTGCATAGCCAGCTGGTTCAACTGTTGTTTGTTGTCTTTAGCCTGGGCTTCTGTAGGCGCGAAGGCAGTGCTCGCAAGCGCAATAACACCAGCGACCAGACCGAGGGCGATTTGTTTTTTCATTGGGGGGCTCCTTGGGCGCACCTTGCATTCACAAAACCTGTAGACGCCGCCTCCATAGAAATGTGTCCGAGTGGTCTAATTTTAATGAAACTGCTGGTTTCGGGCACGAAACGATAACGTGTGAAAACGGTTGTAAGCCTATACTGGTACGGCTTTGTGTAAATAGCGAAGATGGAAACGATCAAATAGTGAAAACTCAGTACTACACGGCTACGAGCCTTGACGGATATATAGCTGATGAAAAGAATTCTCTTGATTGGCTGATGCAGTTTGGCGAGCCCGGCGACAGCTATCCTCCGTTTATCGCGCAGGTCGGAGCAATTGCCATGGGCTCCACGACTTATGAGTGGATGCTGGAGCATGAAATCAATAGAGATCCCGAAATGCCCAAACCCTGGCCTTACGAACAGCCGACCTGGGTTTTCACAACCAGAGCCCTGCCGGTCATCCCCAATGCAAATATTCGTTTTTGCAAGGGTAAAGTCGCGCCGATTCATCAAGACATGGCTGCGGCCGCCGCTGGAAAAAACATTTGGGTTGTGGGCGGCGGTGACTTGGCCGGGCAGTTTTACGACGAAAATCTGCTAGACGAATTGATTATCACGATCACTCCAGTTACGCTCGGCGGCGGAGCACCGCTTTTTCCACGCAAGATTGCTGCACCGCCACTGAAGCTGGTGTCCGTGCAGCAATACGGAAAGCACTATGTCGAAGTGCGATACGAGATTTCAAAATCGGCAACCTAGAATCCGCGTCTGTGATGACGATTTCTGTAGCGCGTATCCGAGTCATTCAACTGCAAAGCAATATCGTTGCTGATTCTAGACAATTCCCCATTCAGGCGAGCCCGCTCTCTAAATGAGAGATTTCCCGAACTTCTGAATTGAGCTTCCAATGAGTTCAGTCTGCGCATTTTCATTTGCAGATTGAAAGCTTCCTGACGGGTCAGCCTGCCGCTGCGAATACCCGCACTAATACGTTGTTGCAACCGAGCTTGAGCTTGGTTGATGTTTCCAAATCCGGCAAACATCTGAGCTTGCGCCGGGGCTATCAATGTGGTCGTCGCGATCAGTCCGAGCGCTGCAATCGACAAAAGACGTTTCATAGGACCTCCTTAGATGTTGATCAATGAGCGCTTGTTTGCGCCCTGCTGAAGTCTAAGACGGGGCAACTGCGCATTTGATTCCGGTTGTGGACAATCTTGAACAGCTTCACATCAGCTTCTTCGAGGGAACAAAGCGCTATCCCTCGGGTAAGTGACGGTTATGACCTTTTCAGTTCAGCGGCTCTGGCGAGGGTTAAATCTCTTCCTTCGGACTTCCGGACTACGTGTTTTCCCCACTGATTTTAATGAATTAGAAGCTTAGTATGGCCTCTGATCGTTACCCTTATGCGCACTTTAATAACTATGGACAGCGGCGCTGAAATACGCCCAGCCGAAAAGCCGACCACGGTTTCGGAAAGTAGCTGGTTACAAGAGAATGTCTGGAAGCCGATGGTTGCCGGCAGTGGCGTTCTGCAGGTATACAACACTTTTTCCGGTGAGAATAATAAAGCCGACATTCCCCGGGTAAATCATGCGAAAGTCGGCACTGTAGACTGGATGACGCAGAATTTGTCATCTGCCGCCGGTGCGATAATTCCGTATGTTGTGGCTGGCAAGGCAATGGGCGCAGGTATGCGCGGTGTCGGAACTAAATTGGGTGCCGAAGGTGCTGTTGGTCGAGCACTTGCCAGTGAGCAGGCGGCTATGGTCTTGGGCGCCGGCGCATATGATTTCACCAAAGCTCCGAATCTAGGCGAAACTCGCCTTGGTAACGCACTCGGGACGATGACGGCATTTACTGTGTTTGAAGCCGGGAATGCAAAATTTGGCTTGAATAAAGGCTTGCCGAAGATGACGTCCAGTGTCGCAGAGTTTACCAAGCAAGTAGCCGGGCGTTCTGTTGTCGGCGCGGTCGGTGCCGCGTCCGGTCTGGAAGTTTCGCACTTGTACAGCACAGGCCGATTTGCCGATGCCAAAGATGCGTACAATGCGATGGCCACTGGTGCGTTCCTCAACACTGCACTGCCGGTGGTGCAGCACGGCGCCGGTAAAGCTATCGATGGAATCAACAATGCCACTGGGCGTGGTGTGCCCGTCCATCGGTACCTGCAGAACAGAGGTTGGGAAAACGCTCCGGAATTGAAGGATATTGGCAAGAATCATCTGTTCGCCAGAGTCCTGGATGTGAAACCCGACCAGCCCGTGAAGCCTGCTGCCAACCGTGTTGAGATGACGGCTCAGGATTCACCGGCTGTACTGGCTGCAAGACTTTCCGAAATGAGAAAGCCTTATGAGGCTCAGCAGCCGGTTGAGGTTTTGAAGGCTTCAGAAAGAGTTCCGCTTACGGAAGAACAGGCGACAACTCTGCGCAGTGCTTCGGATTTTGCGCATGAATTGACGGCCAAGTTTCCACAAGTAGACGCTAACGGAAATATCAACTACTACCTGGCTGGTTCGCTCGCCACGATGCTTCTAATCGAGGGTGGTGGCAAGATGGTGCCGACGAAGGGAACCGCATTGCATCCTTTTGAATCTACCGGCGCAATTTCAATTCCGGAAGCTGGAATGAACCATCTTTCTACTTTTATTCGCAAAATTGGGGATTTAGATTACCTGCCGCTCAAGGATTATTCGAAGCAGGAAGTGAAACTAGGAAAGGGCGGTGCGGGTCCGGCATACAACGAGCTGTCGCCTTCGGCGCGCAATGTTTTCAAAGAGTCTCAAGACGGAAGCAAGGTGATGGCTGACCCGGTTGCTTCGAAAGGAGATCATACCGGCGTCGCAGTCGAGGTCGGCGGGAAGACTTTCTACATTGCCAACCCGGTAGATGCACTGGCCTATAAACTCATCCATGCTGCCGAGTCTTTTGGCTTGAGCGAATCCAAAGTGCCGACGATGAATAAAGATTTCGCGGCTCTTCTCAATGGTCTTGAAAGCGTTTATCCACGCGAGACTCTTGTTAGGGCTGTATCCGATGCGATTAGTCAATACAATAAAAATAGTCCAAACGGACTTTACATGCGCGACTATCATCCCGGCATTTCTCCCGAGCTGAAGTCATTCTTCAATGATGTAATTGCATTGGATCCGAATGCCGGCTACTTGTCAGGGCTCAAGTACGGGCATGAGAGAAGCTTCGGAATTTTGCGGATACTCGCAAGAATGGAGTCCGACGCGTCGAAGCGACAGCTAATCGATTTCATCAATAATCACAGAGACGCAATCGATGTCTGGCAGCCTACTGAGTCTCTGCACAATCGCATGACTGTCGCTGCAGAAGTTTTGAAGAATCCGGAGCAGCTGAAAAATCTCAAGTCCTATATAAAGGGTGAGCCGACGCAGGAGTCTGTTGCCGAGGCCTTGAAGACATACTCCGGAATGATAAGAGATGTTGGCAAAACATTGCCGCAAAGCAGTATCGAGCGTGCTCCAGTCAGCAGTTATTTGCTTGATGACCTCATGCGTGTCAGGGAAGCTTCTCTTGCCTCTGAGCTGAATACAATTGGTTCGCTTCTGCAAAGAGGTGCAGATCCATTTTCGATATTCATGATCATGGATTCGAAGTATGTCCAAGGAGAGTCTCGCGCGACGGTTTTGAGTGACCTGCAGAGGGCAGCATCAGATCTGCCTGCCGATCGAATCGGTAATTTCTTGTATGAGTACAAAAATGCAATCGCTGAAACATCAGAACTCGACAGAGCCACCAATAAGTGGATCCAGATCAGCGATGCCGAGCGCCCCGCCAGAGCGCGAAATGTAATGTCTGCGTACGGTTTGGCTCGCTAATTTAATGCTTTTCATGAGCCGGCTTGCTTGATGAGTTAGTAAAATTTGTTGGTACATTGTATTGGAATTACCAAACTCGACTTGGCACTTGCGCCGCGGTGACACAGATGTTGAAGAAGTTCTCTTCTCCTCGCAAAAACCTCTCAGCACCTATGACCTCCATTCTGCAGAGCGCGGTTGAGCAAGCCAAGGCTGATATCTGGTCGGTACGTGCTTCGGACGAACATTACAAGCGTCGCAATGCACTTGTAATCTGCAGGCACACTGAATTGTCCAAAATTTTCATACCGGAAGCTTTTAAGGGGACGGAGCTATTCTGGCTTGATTGGAAAGGTGAGGTGCTTACCAAGCAAAGATGCATCGAGCAAATAGTCAAGCCGTTGGCTCAAGGCTCCAAGATTAAGACAGTCTGCGTGTTCGATGCTGAGCTCATGGATGCCGAGAAGCTCGAGTTCATGTCTTACTGTTTGGATACTGTCGACCCTTCCACCGCTTTTGTATTTGTGGTGATGGCGTCGACTGTCGTGCCGTTTCTCAGAAGGCGCTGCGAAGTGATCTTGGATTTCAAAGAAGTCGGTCCATCCGAGCAATACGCGGCCGAGGCAGTCCGATACTTCAGAGAGTTGTTCAAGCAGCTCGCCGATATGACGCTCAGTGACGCTTTCATGAATGAAGTGAAATTGCACATCTCTTCAATGTCACCGGATGCCGTGGCGCTCTTGCTTGACGCATTTTGGTATCAATACAATGAAGCACGATTTGCCGGCGTTTATTTGAACACAGATGAGTTTAGACTTTCACTCTTTCAGAAGGCGATGCAGCCAAAGCATAGTCCTGCCTAAACGCCCACTCCAAAGTGAATGATGCGAATCTCTTCAGACTTGCGCACTTTGAAGCAGGTATTGCAATAGACGGGTTTGTACCCGAGTGGTCGAAATGGAACCACGAATTCACTTCGGCATTCTTCGCAGGTTACTTTTGAAATTACATCGGTGCTCTTTCCTGCACGATTAAGGCGGTTGTAAATTCTGCAGTTTTCGCAGCGTTTGGGCGTGTTGGACAAGCCCTTCGTGCTGAAAAACTCTTGTTCGCCCGCTTTGAAAATAAACGGATTGGTACATTGTATACAGATCAATTCTTTGTCGATGAACATAGTCGAACTCCTAGTCTCCCACTGCAGCAAGCCCGTCCGTGCGGACTCATGGAATGTAATTTGCTTCGACTATAGGTGCTTTTCCCTAATGCGCATACTGGGATAGTGCATATTTATGTCTTCAAAACCCAACAAAACAGGGCATTTGTAACGCAAGTAAGGGATGGTGAGCGATATTCAATTAACCCGCTCCGGCTCTTTGTATAACTCGTGAATGTGCAGATTACGCAGCTTTGGTGCGCGTATACTGGTTATCAAAACCACGAGCAATGTCATTACTCCTCCGAAAATTACCGAAGGTACCAAGCCCATAAGTCTTGCGGCTGTGCCCGACTCGAACTCGCCGATCTCGTTAGACGAGCCGATGAACATACTGTTTACCGCCGCGACTCGACCTTTCATTTCATTCGGCGTGACCAGTTGAAAAATTGTGCTTCGTACCCAGACACTGATTCCATCGAGCGCACCACTGACGGCGAGCAGAAAGAGCGATAAATAAAGGTTCGTCGAAAGACCAAACCCAATGATGCAAATTCCGAAACCGGCAGCGGCCAGCATGAAAATCTTGCCTGAATTATGCGAAATCGGGTGGCGAGTCAACGCCACAGCCGTGATTACACTTCCCACCGACGGTGCGGCTCGAAGCACGCCCAGCACCTGAGGGCCGCAATGGAAGACATCCTTGGCAAAGATTGGCATTAACGCCACGGCGCCCCCGAAGAGTACGGCGAACAGATCGAGTGCCATTGCACCAAGGATAATCTGATTCGAGAATACGAATTGCAAGCCCTCTTTGATGTTTTCGATCACGCTATCATGCTTGTTTGGGTTGATGTTGGATTTCGACTTGATCAGCGAAAAGCTCACAAACGCACAGCCAAGCAGGATTGTCGAGAACAAATATGTATTGGCGGCTTGTACCCAGCCGTAAAGCAGTCCTCCAAATATCGGACCAATCACTGCCGATGCTTGCCAAACCGTACTGTTCCAGGCTGCAGCATTGCCCATGAGATGACGGGGGACGATGTCTGACACGGTACCAAAGATGGCTGGAGCATAGAAGCCTCTCGCTACTCCGGTGGCGGCAATCACAGCAAACAGGCAGGCTACCAGATTCCAATCTGCCGGCAAAATAGAGGTGCATCCCCAGAGAAGCGCCATGCCTACCAGCAGTGTCCCAACCGACCACAGCACAATTTTCTTTCTGTCGATAACATCGGCGACGTGTCCGGCATAGAGCGCAACGCCAATAGCCGGGATTGCCTCTGCCAGTCCGGCGAAGCCGAGGAAAAGCGGGTTGTTTGTGATAGCGTAAATCTGCCAGCCGACCGCTATCGCCTGTACCTGCACTGCGACCGTTACCAAAAGCCTGCTGATCAGCAGGCGCCTGTAGTCAGCGATTTCTAAGACTGCGTAGGCATTTTCGTCTGACAAACTTATTCAGCTCCATTCCTTGATAACCCGTGAGCATCTCGGTGCTGACCGGGTTTGCAGTTTAGCCTGTCGGATGGAAACTCCGCAACTCGAAAATGAAAGAAGACGCCAGGTTGCCCCGGCGTCTTTCTCCTGGCGCGTGGTGAAAGGTGTTACAGTCCGCCTCCGAGACCTCCGAAACTGTTTATGAAGAAAGTGCCTCCGACGTGGATACACAGGGGGGCTACAAGGAGCATGGCTGCCGCTTTCCATACCACGGAGTTGGTGAATTTCTTTTGCCCTCTCAAAAAAATGACGGCGACGAAGAGAGAACATACGAATGAGATGGCGGTCAGCAGGCGGACGATATCGCGCGCAGTGTCATAGCCGAAATCGGCAAGTTGACCAACTTCGTTCGATTGCCCATAGCGCGGATCGACCGGAGCTCCTACAAGTCCTGGTCCTGACAGAGACGCAGACATTGGATTCTGAACATCTTTGTACTGGCCCGGGTCGAGCCCGGCACGCCTGTACTCCTCAACCGACTGCAATATAACGGCTCCCGTAAGTGGTGTTACGATGCGGTATTTCGCGCCGATTAATTTTGCCTGGTGTCCTTCGCTGATAGACATGAGTCTCGCGGCTTCGTCCCTTGCCCACAAGCACGTGACTTGCGCTGAAGCATTTTTGTCTGTGACTATGTTGGTTTGCGGACGATTCAGCGAATACGATTTCACCAGGGCAAGCCGCTTTGTTCCCTTTGCCCATTTTGAAGCGAGCTCTTTTACCTCTGCGACAATGGACTTCATATTCGATCCTTCGGTCTTGGCTTTTTCGTCGGAATTTTCCAAATCGATGCTTTCACAGTTGAGAGAATTGCTCACATCCTCCTTTTGAAGCCTCAGCAATTGAATATTTTGCCCGGGTTCGACTTGCAAATCGGCGAGGTCGACCTTATGCACCAGATCCAGTGCCTTCGTCTCCCCTGCAGTCAGAGCCAGCGGCTGTGGTCCGTGTATCCACAAAACAGCGCTGTTAGATTGTTCGGCTGCTGTTTCCAGTGCTTCCCTCAAGGTAGGGTAATTGTCTTGCCCTCCCACGAAAAGTTCTTCGTTCAGTCCCTCAATTGCCTCTTTGGCACTAAGCGGTACAATCTCATTTTGACGGAGCGGATTTTCCGCAGCTTCTCCCAACTGTTCTGCTGATTGGTTTTGAGCTGGAGATTGGTCTGAAGCGCTATTCGTCTTTGACTCTGCAGCTATGTAGACGGTTGGATTGAATTGTGCCGGAATGCTTTCGATAGCTTCCTTGATCTGAGGTCCATGTTGTTTTACCGACGCCGATCCATCGATTACAACAAACACTCTCTTTGTGGCAGGCGTTGAAACATTTTGCAGTTTTGCGACGATGTATCTAGGTATTTTCGAAAACCAATCAGGAGTGGCAAACTCCGTAAAAGAAGTACTTCTCTGGACAGTCACAGTACCGACCGATTTTTGCTTTTCGAACGTTTTTACGATGCCGCTCAATTCATAGCCTTCGCCTTTCCGCGTTGCTGTCAATCCGGCCAGGTTGTTGATTGGTTTGTCGTGAGAGAAAAGTGTGAGGCGATGCCGTTTTGGCTGATCGAAATTGCTGCTTAGTAGTTTCGGCAATTCCATGGAACAAGTTTTGCCGTCGTTTGTTTCCAGCGGAACTTTGAAGCCGATGCGGATTTTTTGCTCGCCGGCAACTGGGACAGGGAAGCTCTGAACCAGGATGTGATCGGGTGAAGACATTGTCACAAGCAGAGGATCTCTTCTTTGCCCGACAACGTTTTCATATGCTTCTCTCACTTTGACGGATGAGTCGAAGGCGCCTTCTTTCGGTTCTCCGTCAATCCAGAGAGTGGCGCGGGATACTACCGCGCCTTTCGGCAAGCTCATCTCGCAGCGTGATTCTTGTGATACCGTTGTTGAATTGTGGAATGTGAGGGTCCAGTCAATGGAACTGGAAAAAGTTGATGCATCAATATTGCCTGATATTTGCGATTTCGATAAAGCAAGCCCCTGTATCACGCCTCCAACCACAGGATTTTGAGGAATTGATTCGATACCCATTCCTTTCTTTCTCTTGTCAAAGTCGAAAAAAGAATTGCCGGTCAGTTTGAAAAATAGGTCTCTATCAGTATCGCTGGCTGCCATCAATCCTCGATTGGGAATGAGCAGTTCTCCCAGCGCAAAACCGCCTACAGGAAATTTCCAGGGTCGCAAGTCTTCTTCTGTCGCCACGGAGCGCAATGTAGAAATTGCCTCCGCTCTCTTTGTCTCGGAGCTGGAGCGCGCAGCGTCTATTTGTGACTGGACATAGAGTCCTCGAACCAAAGGCGTAAAGACGAACAAGAAGGACAAAACTATACCCATCGCTGAGAATGTCGTCGTTATGCGCTTGATGTTTGTCTCCGTCTTATGCCATAAGTCCATGGCGAGGCAGGAAGCTGCGAAAAGCAAGAATGGCGAGGTGCTCAGCAGGAGCATCCAGCCTAGCTTGCAACTTGCTCCTGCATGCGGCAAGAATGCCGATTTCATCCAGATGACCGTCCAGCAAGCGGACAATCCGAGCGCAAAACCATTCATGACGCCGGCTAGCCTGGGGCGGACCATATATCCCCTGCGCAGGGTCGACCAAACTCCGAAATTGAACAGTGGAACAATCACCAGTAATGCCAGCTTTCCGACTTCTTGTGCGATATTCACTGAAGACGCCGTGAACATTGAATTAATGCCATAAACTAATAGTCCAAGACCCGGAAGAATCGAGCCGAATGTGACGACGAACAAACCTTCGAACGGGGCTGCGAACACGTCGAATTCTTTATTCGCGCGAAACAACCTTCTTTCGGCAAGGATATGAAAGATAATCGCTATGATGCTCAAAACAGAAAAGGATATTGCCGCTGCAACCGGAGTTTTGTTAAGGCAGACAATGGTTGCAACACCGATGATGACGATTGAGAGATAAAGAGATGGTTCTTGCAGTAAGTGACGGTTGCTACCTTCAAAGCCGCTGATCTTTTGTTTTGTAATTTCTTGTTCCGTCTGATCGCAATTGCGATCAAGCGACGACTGTTCTAGGGTGTTCATCACGAAAACCTCTGCTGCGTAAATGTTGAAATTTTGACGTTAAGTAGCTGCTGCGCAGGCGTCGCGCAGGCAATTCAGCAATCCAGCTCTATGTGTCTACTTAAGCTGAGTATTTATTTGATCTGAACTCGGGTGGCAGTCCGAGTACACGTGGCGTTTTTAGCGTTCACGCATTATGTACCCAGTGGAAACGCTCGGCAATACTGTGTCTCAAGAATTAGTGGGGGATTTCCCATGTTTTATCGTGCGTAGAAACGGCGCATGATCAGGATCTGACACGTAAGAGCGCAGAAGTTCAAGCGAAGAAGATTGACCGCCACCTTTTACCGAAAAGGCGCCGTCCTTGCCAGATTATGTTGTAAATCGTATACAATCATTCGGCACTGTCTGAATAGGGTATTCCGTTGAAGGAAAAGAAACCGAAGAAATTTTCGCAAAAAGATTACAGGCATCCAGCTGCTGCTTGGGGTGCGGCGTTTAGTGTCGCTCGTGTTCTGCTCGAGCAGCAAGAGATCTTGGAAGGCGCTCAAGCAGTCTTTCAAATGAATCATGAAAATGGCGGTTACGACTGTCCCGGATGTGCCTGGCCCGACGATCGAAAAGGCCTGCGCATGGATATATGCGAAAACGGCATCAAGCACGTCACCTGGGAGATGACACGCAAGCGCGTCGGTGCAGATTTCTTTGCTAAACATACAGTGAGCGATTTGTGCACGTGGAGCGACTTCGAGCTTGAGGATGCCGGACGACTGACGGAGCCGATGCAGTATGACGCATCCACGGACAAGTACATTTCGATCAGCTGGGATGCAGCGTTCAAATTGATTGCGCAGCACCTCAATGCTCTGCCGACTCCAAACTCGGCTAGTTTTTATACATCCGGCCGCTTATCAAACGAAGCTACATTTTTGTATCAGTTGTTCGCGCGTGAGTTCGGCACCAACAATTTGCCTGATTGTTCCAATATGTGCCACGAGGCCAGTGGGCGTGCGCTGTCGGCATCTCTAGGGACGGGAAAGGGCACGGTTGATTTGATCGACTGGCAGAACACCGATGCGATTTTCATTCTTGGAGTGAACGTCGCGACCAATGCACCGCGAATGTTGACCGCTCTTGCCGATGGAGTGAAAGAGCGAGGCACCAAAATTGTTCATATCAACCCGTTGATTGAGGTTGCTGCGACAAGTGCAATCACTCCTCATGAAATCATGGATATGTTGCTGTTCAAAGCGACGCCTACCAGCTCATTGAATTTGCAACCAAATCTTGGTGGCGATTTTGCTCTCATGAGGGGAATCGGAAAGTATTTGTTCGAGCAAGCAGAAAAAGATCCGTCTGTTTTGAGCATGAATTTTATCGAACGCTATACAGCCGGATTTGAAGAATATCGCCAGGTGTGTCTGTCGACATCGTGGTCAGAACTTGAGCGGCAATCCGGAATATCCAAGGCTGATATTGAGAAGGCCGGTGAGATTTACAAGAATGCCAATGCCGCTATCATCGCTTGGTGTCTGGGTGTAACTCAGCATGAGCACAGTGTCGACACTATTCGGGAAATAGTCAACGTATTGCTGTTGCGCGGCAACCTTGGACGTGAGGGAGCCGGACCTTGCCCTGTACGCGGGCACAGCAACGTTCAGGGGAATAGAACCTGCGGAATCCATCACCACCCTGCAGAAGAGTGGCTTGCCAAAATGGATGCGGCCTGTGGGATAAATTCTCCCCGTCAACAGGGTTTGGATACTGTGCGAACCATTGAGGCTATGCACAGGGGTGATGTGAGAGTGTTTTTCGCGATGGGCGGAAATTTTGCTTCAGCGTCTCCCGACACGGAATACACTTTTGAAGCATTGAGAAAATGTGATTTGACTGTGCACATCAGCACCAAGCTCAATCGAAGTCATGTAGTGCATGGAAAGCAAGCTTTGATTCTTCCTTGCCTGGGAAGGACGGAAATTGATAATCAGGCTGCAGGTCCTCAGGAAGTGACGGTGGAAGACTCGATGAGTATGGTCCACTTATCGAAAGGCATGCGGAATCCGGCTTCGGATAAGCTCATGTCGGAGGTCGCGATTCTTTGCGAATTGGCAAAGGCTACATTGAAAAATTCGCCAACTCCCTGGACTGAGTATCGGGGCAATTACGATTTGATTCGCGACAAAATGTCCGTCGCCATCACAGGATTCGAAGATTTCAATCGCAGAGTAAGACGAACATTGGGCTTTCGATTGAGACAGCCGGCACGAGAGTTGATATTTGATACTTCCACGGGAAAGGCGAATTTTTCGCTGGCATCCTTGCCTGACGTTTTGCCTCCACCCGGTAAGTTAAAGCTTGGAACCATGCGCTCTCACGATCAGTTCAACACGACCGTCTATTCCGACAATGACCGGTATCGCGGCGTTAAGAATTTGCGGACTCTGCTATTTATGAACGAAAAGGACATGCAAGAGCTCGGTATCAGCGAGTTCGACTCTATTGAGATCAAAAGTTTTGCTCGTGATGGCAGTACCCGCTCAGTGCGTGACTTCCGCGCAGTCAAGTACAACATTCCTAAGGGGTCCACTCTGGGCTACATGCCGGAATTGAATGTCCTTTGTCCAATCGGCGACTTCAGTACTCAAAGCGATCAGCCGCTGATGAAACAGATATTGGTAGAAGTGAAACGCCAGGCGTAAAAGATGAAGATAGTCACGAAGGAAATTCTGGAAGTCCCGATCAAACGAATCACCAGCTCTCAGTCGGTTGATTTGATGGACTCACTGTCAGTAGAAGAGCCTTTGGAGGTGCGTGTCAGTCAGTGTTCTGATGGGTCGCCCTCACGGGCAATTGCCGTGACTATGAGAACTCCAGGCGCCGATCACGAACTGGCGAGCGGATTTTTATACACGGAGGGGATCATTTCCAGTATTTCCCAGATCGTGGAAATCAAGAAGTCTGGTTGTAATGTGGTCGAGGTAGTGCTGAATAGCCAGATGGAAATTGATCCTGTATTACTTGACAGGCATTCATTTGTCGCATCGAGTTGTGGTGTCTGCGGCAAAAAGAGCATCGAGGCAGTGAAAGCCCGTCGCACTTACAGCCCCTCCGTGCCATTTCCTGAGGTCGATTCCGAGATCGTTCATGGATTGCCGGACAAGCTGAGGGCTGGGCAAAAGTCTTTTGGATTCACAGGCGGTCTGCATGCTTCCGGTTTGTTTGATATGAGCGGTAATTTACTAATGTTACGTGAGGATGTTGGTCGTCACAACGCGCTGGACAAGCTGATCGGCGCCAGCGCCAACAGCGGAATTTTACCTGTGGAAAAACATATTATCCTGGTGAGCGGACGCGCTAGTTTTGAGCTGGTTCAGAAGGCGGCCCATGCGGGAGTGACGGCTTTAGCCGCTGTCGGTGCGCCTTCCAGTCTTGCCGTCGAATTGGCTCAAGCCAGCGGCATGACATTGATGGGCTTTGTCAGAGGCAATGGATTCAATATTTATACTGGTGCCGTTACTTCTTGATTTGGTAGTATGCGGCCTTTGCCATTGCGGGAAAGGAATGATGCAAAGTGCATCACATGAGCCCGCAATCAGCTTTTGCATACCAGGAGACGGGGCACCACGTGATGCGCATCAAGAAATCAAAATCGCCGGCAGTTCTTTTCGCACTGGGAGTGTTTAGTGCCACCACCATTTTTGGTGCGCTGAATATTTCAGCCAGCGGTGAGGAAACGAGCAACAATGCGAGGATTAATGAACTTGTTTCGATCGCGGAAGGTACTGAGTCTCTGGAGATGCCGGAGATAAAATTCGAACTCGAAAAACAACCCTTATCTACTTATCCGGCTGGTTTTTCGCACGAAGTAACAGCAAAGAATTTTCCAATCTCCAAAGGTATCGCTGGAGTGTCGATGACACTTAAACCTGGCGGCTTGAGAGAATTACATTGGCATGCCAATGCTGCCGAGTGGGCATACATCATCAAAGGGCACTGCCGCATTACCATTATCGATCCGCAAGGTCGAACCGAAATAAAAGATTTCGGACCCGGTGATGTCTGGTATTTCCCACGTGGTCATGGACATTCTATTCAAGGAATGGGCGATGAAGAGTGCAAGTTCATTCTCACTTTCGACAACGGCTATTTCTCGGAATTCTCCACCTTCAGCATCAGCGACTGGATCGCGCAAACTCAGTCGACAGTGCTGAGCAAAGCTTTCGGTCTCTCGCAGGCTATCCTGGACAAATTCCCCAAGAAAGAAGTCTACATGGCTCAGGGAACAAACCCGCCGCAGCTGGATGAAAAGGTAAACGCCAATTATCCACCGGAGCTTACTCACCGCTTTAAGTTGTCCGAGCAGAAGCCCGATGTTTCCAAAGGTGGAACCTTCAATCTTGTCGATCAAAGAAAGTTTCCTATCTCTACCACCATGTCCGGTGCTGTTTTGACAATCAAGCCTGATGCGATGCGCCAGCTTCATTGGCACCCGAATGCCGATGAATGGCAGTATTACATTCGTGGTCATGCACGCATGACCGTGTTCGGATCTAAAGGACGCAAAATTACACGCGACTTCGGACCTGGCGATGTCGGCTATGTACCTCAAGGTTACGGTCACTACATTGAATCAATCGGTGGTGATGAGTGCGAGATGCTCGCTGTTTTCAATTCCGGAACGTATCAGGAGATATCACTGGCCGATTGGATCAAGCAAACACCGAAATACTTGCTCGAAACCAACTTTGGCTTAGATGCTAAATCTATCGAAGAATTTCAAAAGGGGCAGATGCTGTTTACTGTGCCGGAAAAGAGCAAGTAAGAACAGACCGGTACCATTTTTGTAGTACTTCTGACCGCGCGTTCACCGGAGTGGACCGTTTAGGCGCGCGAACCCCATAAGTACAGGCAAAGATTGTTTCCGCAGAATATTACACACCAGTCGTAAGGCATGGTGACCGGATCAAGACCGGTCACTTCAATGACATTCGAGAAATTTCCTTTGGGCTTAAGCCACGAATGCTGCTTCCAAGACCAGTAGACAAAGATACCGCTGAGATAGCCGTCCGGATCGTTCAAGAAATCCGCAACTTTGTCCAAAAATTGCATTATCGCGTCAGGCTCCATCACGGCTGGCGTTAGATGCAAGCAGCCGGGAGCCGGAAACTTCATGGTTTTGCTCTCAGTTGAAGGCCAGAGCGGATGCACCTTTTCGACAAAATAACCCATTGATGTGCCAAACCCAGCAGCGCTGAAGTAGTCCATCAGGGTTTCTTCAAAGTCTTCGCATTGTCGTGGATCTGCAGCTCTATAAGCGTCTCTTACGAGTTCAAGTCCTTGGTTGACTTTTGAAGCCAACATCTCGCCTTCGACTTTGTATTGTTCTGGCATCCGGGATTCCGAGTGTAACCGTCCTGAATAATAATTGATGATCGCATCAAGCCACGCAGGTGGACTTCTACAAATCATAGCCGCACATTTCCAATTTTGCTAGTTGGCCGCAAATCGATGTCAAAATGTCGCCGGATTTCCAAAAATGCTGAAAAACAGAGCGGAAAGTCGAGTAAAGCGACTTTCCACTGTGCCTGTCCTTGCGTAAAACTCTTCCGGCTATGCGTCCTTTAACGCATTCCAAACGGCTCTCTCTCTCCATCCGAAACGGTTGAAGTGATCGAGACCTAGATGTCCTCGACCGATCTCTATATGGGGACCGAATTCTCGGTTTACCAGAACTTTGGCACCTGGTGCCGTATCGCCGCAACCGTCGTCGCCCTGACCATCTTTGAAGTCCTTTGTAATTTCAATGGTTTTGTTCTCTCTGTCTATATCGACGTCGAATCCTCTCCTTTCCAATGCATGGATTAGTTTCGCCGCCCTTCCAGGATGGTGATCGAAATCTACGTCGATGTCGCATCGCGGCAGGATGCCGTCTTTGTCCTGACAGTGCATCAACTGGTTCATCGCCCTGATTTCATTGCGGGTCACGTCGGCAAGATTGATTTTCAATTGAGCTGAGTCGTCTCCTCTCTCGAAAGAGATCTTTGCACTACTAATGTCCTCGAATTTGCTCATTTTTTACTCCTTGTTTGTAGCAGAATCATTCACCGAATATGCTCTCTGGATGCCTTTCCTTCCATCTGCTGCCAACGTAGGAGACAAGGTTGCCGTCTGCGTCTCTTTGCTGAGCAAAGCCCTCACCATCCGAAACGGCTCTCAGCACGACCGTCTCTCTTCCGCTTTCATCCACTGCGAACATGTGAACGAAACTTCTATCCGAGCCTTCCGAAATCGGTTGAACCTCGAGGCGAACAGTCATTGAGGTCCCATCAGCATCGGTAATGGTGGCTGTTGTTTGGCCTGCTTCCACCAGAGTCTTGATTGCTTGCAATTGATCTTCAGTGGAGGCATCCTTGCTGCCAAGCGTATCGAGTGCTTTTTCTTCCGCAGTCTTTTCGGTCAGCACTTCCTCGGCCGTGGTTGCCTCTGCGCCAGTTTCTGCACTGTTTTCGTTATCTTGCTGTGCCATTTCTTCAGCAGCTTTGTGAAGATCGGCTCTGGTAATTCCGTCATTTTCATCTAGGAATTCGTCATCTCCATCTTTCTCTTCAAGGTCTCCAACATTCTCTTTCAGGTCGAGAAGTTTGCCTGCGTCTTGTTCCGAGATGGTTCCGGCTGCTCGCTGCGAATACTGGTCTAATTCGCCGGCTGTGATAAAGCCGTTGCCATCACCGTCTAGTTCATCAAAGTGTGTATTCGCGTAAGCTAGTTCTTCCTGTTCGATTTCACCATTGCTGTATTTCTTGGGATCGAATTCCTGCTCAGCTGTTTGTGCCTCCACGGGCTCATCGGTATTGCTTTCATCGACAGGAGTTTCTGCCGACTCGTCTGCTCTGTCAGCCACCTCGGGGATCTTAAATGGTTCGTAGTTTACGGAGATTTGCTCGGAAAGATATTCACCCAAACTTCTAGTAAGTGCGTCCGATCCGCCGGACACTGCAGCATCCAGCGCCTCTGGATATGTTATCTCGCCATTTTGGTCCGTATCCAGGTTGGCGCTATCGAACAGAACAACATCTCCCAGTATTCCTTGTTCTTGAAGCTTATTTCCGTATTCTCTAGGAGAAAAATCATATGTATCCAGGGCTCGATTGACTTCATCCCTGGCATTTGCCGCTGTATCGGGGGTGTCCTTAACTAGATTGGATGTTGACTCTACGGCTCTTTCTAATGCTGCATTTCCAGCCATGGAAGACC